>NZ_JADBEC010000001.1:611666-917500 GCF_014873945.1 Rhizobium viscosum
GTGCACAAGGAAGGATACCCCTTCGTTGCCGCCTTCTTCGTCGCGTCGCTCGTATTGGGCTGGATCTTCAAGCCGCTCTTCTGGATCGGCCTCATCCTGACGCTCTGGTGCGCGTATTTCTTCCGTGATCCGGAGCGCGTCACGCCGCAGGACGATGATCTCGTCATTTCGCCGGCCGACGGCAAGGTCTCTTCGATCCAGATGGTCACGCCGCCCGCTGAGCTGAACCTCGGCGTTGAGCCGATGCTGCGCATCTCCGTCTTCATGAACGTCTTCAACTGCCATGTGAACCGCGCGCCGATGCGTGGCCGCATCGTCAGCATCAATTACCGCCCCGGCACCTTCGTGAATGCCGAACTCGACAAGGCGAGCGAAGAGAACGAGCGCAACGGCCTCGTGATCGAGACCCGCCACGGCCAGATCGGCGTCGTGCAGATTGCCGGCCTCGTGGCACGGCGCATCCTCTGCTTCTCGCACGTCAACGAACCCGTCGATGCCGGCGAACGTTTCGGCCTCATTCGCTTCGGCTCGCGCCTCGATGTCTTCCTGCCGGCGGGTGCCGCGCCGCGCGTCTCGCTCGGTCAGACGGCGGTTGCCGGCGAGACGGTCATTGCCGAATTCGCCTCGGCAAAGGGCCCGGTCATCAGCCGCCGCAGCTAATTTTCAGGAGAGCGCGATATGGAAACACCCTTTCCGCCCTTCGAACCGAACGGCCCGAACGACGATTCGGCCCGCGGGCCGCGTCTGCGCGAGATTCCGATCCGGCTCGTCGTTCCGAACCTCATTACCATCCTTGCCATCTGCGCCGGTCTGACCGGCATCCGGCTTGCCTTCGAAGGTCGTTATGAGCTGGCCGTCGCCATGGTACTCGTCGCCGCCTTCCTCGACGGCATTGACGGCCGTGTGGCGCGGCTGATGAAGGCCACATCGAAATTCGGCGCGCAGATGGATTCGCTTGCCGACATCGTCAATTTCGGTGTCGCCCCTGCTCTCGTGGTCTATGTCTATGCGCTCGACGAGGCGCGCTCACTGGGCTGGATTGCCGCGCTCATTTACACGATCGCCGCCGGCCTCAGACTGGCGCGCTTCAATGTAATGTCGGAGCGCGAGAACCGCGCGCCCTGGCAATCGGAATATTTCGTCGGCGTGCCGGCGCCTGCCGGCGCAATGTTGGTGCTTCTGCCTGTGTATCTCGGTTTTCTCGGCCTTACCGCCGACCGGACCTTCGCCTTTCTCTCCTCGGGTTACACGGTCCTCATCGCCTTCCTGCTCATCAGCCGCCTGCCTGTCTGGTCCGGTAAATCCGAGAGCCGGATGCGGCGCGATCTCGTGCTGCCTGCCATGCTCGGTGTCGTGATCTACGTCGCGATGTTGATGAGCTTTACCTGGGAAGTGATGGTCTTCACGGTCTGCGCCTACCTCATTTCGCTGCCCTTCGGCGCGCGAAAGTGGAAGCGCAAATATGGCACGCTGACCATCGAGGAACCCGGTATCGGCGAGGACGACATCGGTCGCCACATCTGAGCAATTACTTTATTAAGTAAGTATTAACGAACGCAGGCTTCGGTTAAGCCTCGCGAATTATGGTCTGTGTTTACATTTCCTGATAGGCGATGCCTCTCTTTTGTCGCTATTAAAGACAAAAGAACGAGATAGATAAAATTCTAGAGAAACACGTAAGGAGAGTATCGTGACCTCGAAGAAGTCGGAACAGCAGCAGGCAGCCAAGCCGGATCTCGCGACCAACTACCGCCCGCTCGGCCTCAAGGCCGTGGCAGCAGCCTCGATGATGGCAAAGCCGGCACCGGTCAAGAAGCTCGCCTAAGCGGGCGCGAAGAAGCGTACGAGCAGGCTGATTGCCAGCAGGCTCATAACGATGCCGGATATTGGCATTCGGAGCCCGCCATGCGGCGGGTTTGGCAATAATGGGCGGCAAGAAATGCGCCCTTGGCCGGAACCATGCCAACAAAGATCACCGGACTTTCCATTCAGCGGATAGCCGGTTCGGGCTTCAAAAGAAGCTGAGCTGCCCATTGTCGGGCGTTTTCTTCTGCGGAGGCTTCGGCACCTTTTCGAGCGGTACCGGATCCTGAAGATCCGGCCCCATATTGGCGACCTTGTTGACCTTGTCGGAAACCGGAATCGCCTCGAAGAAATCCTCCTGAACCGGCCGCATCAGGTCAACGACCTCGCGCGGCTCCTGTGTCTTGCAGTCCAGCCAGCGGGAAAAATCCTCCGGCTGGATGACGACGGGCATACGGTCATGGATCGAAGAGATCGTACCGTTGGCCCTGGTCGTCAGGATGGCGCCGGTGTCGACCTCCGAACCATCGGCCGAGGACCATGTCTCCATGAGGCCGGCAAAGGCGATAACTCCACCGCGGCGCGGCCGGATCCAATAGGCCTGTGCCTTCTCGCCGCTTTCCTTCGAAGGACGATGCCATTCATAGAAGCCGGAAGTGGGGATCAGGATGCGGCGATGACGCATGGCGGCGCGGAAGGAGGCTTTTCCAATTGCCGTTTCCGAGCGCGCATTGATCAGCAGCGGAAATTCCTTGGGATCCTTGACCCAGCCAGGCGTGAAGCCCCAGCGCACAAGAAGCGCGCGGCGATCCGGCAGGTTGCTGCCCGGTTCCTGTCCCTCGCCCGCGATGACGACGAGGATCGGCTGCGTCGGCGCAATATTGTAACGCGCCGGAAAGCCTTCCAGCTCGGCAAGGCTGAAAGCTTCGGCGATATCCTTGACCACTTCTGTCAGGGCAAAACGTCCACACATAAGGGTTTCTTGCACCGTGCCCGGCATCGGTCAAGGCGGTTTGCCCTCAAGCAATCCGAATGGGAAGGCGCTGCACATCTTTCGCGGAAAGGCTTCAGCTGCGCGGCGCAAAGAGGATGATCGCCGTGCCGGCGAGGCAGACCAGCGCGCCGCCGATGTCCCAGCGGTCGGGAACGCGGCTTTCCGCGAGCCATAGCCATAGCAGCGCGGCGATGATGTAGATACCACCATAGGCCGCGAAAGTGCGCCCGGCCGCGTCGCTCGGCACCAGAGTCAGCAGCCAGGCGAACAAGGCAAGCGATACCATACCCGGCACCAACCACCAGACGGGCTTTGCCAGGCGCAGCCAGGCCCAGAAGGCGAAGCAGCCGGCAATTTCGAAGAGGGCGGCAAGGGCGTAGATGAGGTAGGTCAAGGGCATCTCGCGGGAATCGTGGCGCCATATTCCACGCAATGCCGACGGTTGCGCAAGGTGCTCTGA
Source organism: Rhizobium viscosum (assembly GCF_014873945.1). Lineage (NCBI taxonomy): Bacteria > Pseudomonadati > Pseudomonadota > Alphaproteobacteria > Hyphomicrobiales > Rhizobiaceae > Rhizobium > Rhizobium viscosum. Next base: position 614,924 of record NZ_JADBEC010000001.1, read on the forward strand.
CCGTGGGATAAGGCGGCATCACAGCAAAGCGTACGAAGCAATGACCTCCCAGGCCAAACCTGCCTCTTCCGCCATCCTTGAACGTGATGGCCGGTTCCTTCTCGTGCTCAGGCGAAACCCGCCTTCGGCCGATATGTATGCCTTTCCCGGTGGACGAGGCGAACCCGGCGAGACGCCCGAGGAGACGGCACTGCGCGAATTTCTCGAAGAGACCGGAATTCAGGCACGGAATCCGCGCCTGTTTTCCACCTATGACCTGAAGACGCATGCGCCCGATGGCAGCATCAACAGCCATTTCTTCCTCTCCGTCTTCCGCGTCGAGGCGGATCGCCACCTAGTGGCCGAAGCCGCTGACGATGCGGCAGCGATCGGCTGGTACAGCGTGGAGGAGATCCGGCGCATGCCGGTGCCGCAAAGCGTGCTCGAATGCGCCGAGCGGCTGGCGGCCGGTGAATGAGGCCTTCACGAGAATAGAAGTGGAAACTGCCGCATCTGCCTTGTTCCTGTCACGCTCCCTGTATCAACTGGGAGCATGATTCCCGTTCGACGCGTTGTCTTGTCATCCCTTCTCTTTGGCGGCCTCGTCTGGGCCGGTCCCACAATGGCGCAAGGCGGGGCACAAGGTGGGGCGCAGGGCGGCAAGAACGCGGCTCCGCCGCCAGAAGAGGTCGTGCCGCAGGTTGCGATCGTACCCTATGACGACAAGCTGGCGCGGCTGGCCGAGGTCCTGGGTTCGGTGCATTATCTGCGCACGCTCTGCAAGGCGCCGGGTGCGGACGAGTGGCGGGCCGACATGCAGCAACTGCTTGATTCTGAAACGAATGGAGAGCCGCAGCGCAAGGAAAAACTGACCGCAGCCTTCAATCGCGGATACCGAGCATTCGCCTCTGTTTACACGGATTGCACGCAAGCGGCCATCGTGGCAGAGGAGCGCTACCGTAACGAAGGTGCAACACTCGCCACAGAAATTACCTCGCGCTTTGGAAATTAACGTTTAATTAACCTGTTTTCGCATGCGCACGTGTCGTTTTGGGAAAAGGCTGTTAGTGTTGTTAACGTAGCGGTAAGACATGAGAAGTTCTGAGGAAAAGATAATGGAACCAAGCCTCAACGACATCGACGACATGATCGTCCACGAAAAGATGCAGGCGGCTCTGGAATACCAGAACGAGGCTTGGGCCGACGGCATGGCCGACGGCATCGAGCCTGAAATCATTGCCGATGCTGCAATTGCACATGCACTGCGCGAGACGATCAGATTGCATGGAGAAAGCAGCGCCGAGGCCTTGCTGGACTCGCTGCGTGACCGCATGCTGGCAGGTGAGTTTTCCACCAACAGGACCCTGCAATAAGGGCAATACAGAGAGTTTCATGCGTACCGGTAAAGATATTTCCTCGCGAATTCCGCTCGCGCCGGTCCTGCTCGCCGTCGGCATTGCCGCCGGCAGCATGCTGTCCGCCTCTTCCGCCTACGCACTTTCCGAACTTCAGAAGATCCCGGGCCAACCCGATGCGCCTGCTACGGCGCAGCAGAGCCCACAGCAGCCGACTGCACCACAGACCGGTTCGCCCGGCATTCCCCAGCCCGATCCGCTCGTCAACAAAGACAGCGGCCAGAGCGTCGACAAGACGCCGGGCGCGTCCGACGATTCCAAGCCCGTCGAAGTGATCTACGACATCAGCAAGGCACCGGAACCGGTGCGCAAGATGCGCGAACAGATCGTCGAGGCGGCGGCATCAGGCGATCTGGAACGCCTGCGTCCGCTGATGGGGACCGGTGCCGACCAGACACAGGTGACGGTCGGCGAACCCACGGATGACCCGATCGGCACGTTGAAAGATCTCTCCGGCGACCCTGATGGCGACGAGATCCTCGCGATCATGCTCGACGTCATCTCGACCGGCTTCGTGCATGTTGGCCAGGGCACGCCGGAGGAAATGTATGTCTGGCCCTATTTTGCCGAAAAAGACCTGAAATCGCTGACGCCGCCGGAACGCGTGGAACTGCTGCGCATCGTCACGGCAGGCGATCTCTCCGACATGCAGGAATTCGGCGGCTATAACTTCTATCGCGTCGGCATCGCGCCTGACGGCAAATGGAAGTTCTTCACGGCCGGCGACTGATGCTGAAGCGCCGTACACCTATTTGGACGCACTAACTCCTTGAATCTACGTATCGGGCCTTCCGAAAATCGATTCCGATTTTCGGGCCGATGCTGTAGAGCGCTTGCACCATCCGCTTCAAAGACTTACCTCTGAGCGATCACCAACGCGACAGGTTTCGCCATGCCAGCCGTATTCCTGAAAGACCGCTCGCTCATTGCCGTCGGCGGCGTGGAAGCAGAATCCTTCCTGCAGAATCTGATCACCACCGACATCGTCTCGCTCGGTGCGGACGAGGCGCGGCCGGGCGCATTGCTAACGCCGCAGGGCAAGATCCTGTTCGACTTCGTCATCTGGCGCGACGGTGACAGCTTCATCATCGAAACAGATGCGATCCAGCGAGAAGCCCTGCTGAAACGGCTGATCATGTATCGCCTGCGCGCACCGGTGACGCTGACGCCAGTTGCCGAGGATGGCGTTACCGTTTCCTGGGGCGAGGATGCCAAAGATGGCGTCAAGGACAGTCGCTTTGCCAAGGCCAATGTCATTGTTCTGCGTCGTTCCGGTCATCATGGCAGCGATGACGCGGCGCTCTACGACGCGCTGCGAATCGAGAATGGGATCGTCACGTCAGGACCTGACTATGCGCTTCAGGACGCCTTCCCGCATGACGTGCTGATGGATTTCAACGGCGGCCTCTCCTTCAAGAAGGGCTGCTATGTCGGTCAGGAAGTGGTGTCCCGCATGCAGCATCGCGGTACGGCGCGGCGCCGTGTCGTGACCGTTTCGGCACGCGCCGCACTGCCTGCCAGCGGCACGGAAATCACCGCCAACGGCAAGCCGGTCGGAACACTCGGCTCCGTCGAGGGGACGAGCGGACTGGCGATCGTGCGCATCGACCGCGCCGGCGAAGCCATGGCATCCGGCACGCCGCTGCTTGCCGGCGATGTCTCCGTGACGCTCAGCCTGCCTGCCTGGTCCGGGCTCAGCTTTCCGACCTCCTCAGACGAGGTCAGCGCGTGACGACTGCGAAGGCTCCGCGTGCCTGGCAACGCATGCTGTCCGGCCGGCGGCTCGATCTGCTCGACCCCTCGCCGCTCGACGTCGAATTAAGCGATATCGCCCACGGACTTGCACGCGTCGCCCGCTGGAACGGTCAGACGGCGGGTGACCACGCCTTTTCCGTGGCGCAGCACTGCCTTGTCGTCGAATTCATCTTCCGGCATTTCAATGAGGCCACCCCCGCCGATTGCCTGATGGCGCTGCTGCATGATGCACCGGAATATGTGATCGGCGACATGATCTCCCCCTTCAAGGCGGTCGTCGGCGGCGGATACAAGACCGTCGAGAAGCGGCTGGAAGCGGCCGTTCATCTGCGTTTCGGCCTGCCGCCACACCCCTCCCGCGAGCTCAAGGACAAGATCAAGAAGGCCGATACGATCGCCGCCTATTTTGAGGCGACTGTTCTTGCCGGCTTCACGCCCGCGGAGGCGCAGAAATTCTTCGGTCAGCCGCGCGGCATCACCCGGGACATGCTCTCGATCGATCCCGTCCCGGCGCTCGAAGCCCAGCGGCTCTTCTGCGAGCGTTTCGCGGAGATCGAAGCAGAGCGGAGCGGAGCATCGTGACCGTGATCTTGGTTTCTCCCCTGGCGCGCATCGCCGAAATGGCCGTGCGGCACAAGGCTCGCGAGATGATCAGCCTGATGGCGAAGGAGCAGGCCTTTCACCGGCCAGGCGTCATACAGGCTGACCGGCATCTGCTGCTCAACATGAACGATATTGCCTTCAAGGGCACGGGTGATCTCGTCGCGCCTGACGAAAAGCACGTGCGGGCGATCATCGATTTTGCTGCCGACTGGCAGCAGGGAGCACCGTTGCTTGTTCATTGCTGGATGGGTGTATCGCGCTCGCCAGCCGCGGCGCTGATAGCGGCTCTCTCGCTCGCGCCGGAGCAGGAGGATATGGCGCTTGCCCGGCGGCTGCGAACTGTCTCACCCCATGCGACGCCGAATGCTCGAATCGTCGAAATCGGCGATGCGCTGCTTGATCGGCGCGGCCGGCTCGTCGATGCCGTGAAGGCCATTGGCCGTGGTGCCGATGCCGACGGCAACGCACCCTTCGTATTGCCCGTCAGGGACAATTCGAACGGTTGACGCACATCACCCCTGCTCCATCTAGCCCTCGACGCGGCATTCGAGGAGCACCTGATGGAACAGCAGGCCACCGACCTTATCATCGCAACCCGCTCAGCACTCGATCAGGCGAGCGCGCTTGCCGTACAATATTCCTTCTCCATCCTCGGGGCGATCATCCTGCTCATCGTCGGCTGGGTGGCGGCGAGCCTCATCAGCCGCTGGGCCTATGAGGGCATCTCGCGCGTGCGCGGCATCGACGAGACGCTCGCCCGTTTCTTCACCAACGTCGTGCGTTACGCGTTGCTGGTGCTGGTCTTTGTCACCGTTCTCGCGCAGTTCGGCGTGCAGACGGCATCGATTATCGCCACTCTCGGCGCCGCCGGCCTTGCCGTCGGTCTGGCGCTGCAGGGCACGTTGCAGAATATCGCGGCCGGCATCATGCTGCTCGTGCTGCGCCCGTTGCGCGTCGGGGAATATATTGAGACGAGCAGTGTCTCGGGAACGGTTCTTGAGATCGGCCTGTTTGCCACCGAGCTTAGAACCGGAGACGGCCTCTACCGGTTGGCGCCCAATTCAACGCTCTGGAACACGCCGATCACCAACTACAGCCGCCAGCCGACGCGGCAGAACGAAGTGAAGATCAACATTACGCATCAGGAGGATCTCGATCTCGCCATGGAGACGCTGATGAAGCTTGCAACCGCCGACAAGCGCGTCCTCAAGACGCCGGCGCCGAGTGTCTTCATCGATAGTTTCAGCGACAGTGCGGTCAGCGTGACGTTGCGCTACTGGGCATCGACCAGCGACTGGTGGGGCCTGAGTCGCGACATGATCAAGCGCGTCAAGCTTGCCTTTGACAAGAGGGGCGAGGTTGGCGCCGCCCCGGCGGAGGTTTCGAGAGCTCCCGAACCGGCACCAGAGGAGGCGCAGGTCAGGGTTTCGGCCCGCAAGAGGACACCGAAGGCGTCCCCGCAGACGCAGCCATAAGCTATTTGATCACCCCGCAGGCAATCCTGTCGCCGGCGCCGCCCGAAGGCTGGGTTCGATAATCATCGGAATCGGCATGCACCATCAGCGCGCGGCCACGCACACCATCCTCCTTGCCGTCGAGCGAGATCATCGTGTCGAAGACCTGCACGCGCAGGATGCCGTCCTGACCGACATACTGGTTCGGCATATCGCCGGCATGCGGTCCCTTCGCCGCCAGGAAGCCATGCTCCGCCTTGGTCGGATTGAAATGACCGCCTGCCGATTCATGATGGGTCGCCGCATCGCAGCGGCCGGTTTCGTGGATGTGGAAGGCAACCCATTTATTGACGGGCAAGCCGGAGATTTCCGCCTCGATGAAGACACCACCATTGGCCGCAGCGGTCAGCGTAGCACGGCCGGCCTCCTTGCCGTCAGGACCGATAAAATTTGCCGTCGCCGTCTGCTTGTCCTGAGCAAAGCCTTGGGACCCCGCCGCAAGCAGCCCGAGGGCAGCGATGGTGCATATGATTTTCATCGGGTTTCCTTCCGTTTCGGGGCTATGTCCCAACGCCTCACAAAGGAAGGTGTTCCTGACTGCACAAAAGGCAAGGAAAAGCCGGCCATGAGGCCGGCTCAACTGCCGGCAGCGACCAAAGCTCAGGCGGCGATACCGAGATCGAATTCGCCATAGGTGTTGCGATAGATCTGCATCGCCTGGTCATCGGCACCAGCGACAACCTGCTGCAGCGCATAGGGAACGGTCGTGCCGGTTGCCGAGCCATTGTCGCCGTATTCCATCATGAGCGCGACGAGGCTGCTCGGATATTTCGGCTGCGTATTGTCAGCATCACCCTCTTGGAGAAACTCTCTGATGATGCCGGGCTTTTGATCTGCCGCGCGTTCCGTGCGGCTCAACACGCCGTCACCATTGGTATCAAGCCGTGAGAGCGTTGCCAAATATGCATAAGAGATGTCTGAAACTGATGAAAGAACAGTCATACAAACCTCCGTTCACCGCTTCTTCCGGTGAGAGTCTGTACGCAATACACGGGTGGAAAATATCAAAGACTGGATTTTTGACTAAACTGATTTGCGGCTTCGGTCAATAAGCTGTTAACTCCCGATTAACCATAGTTGACAAAGTGTAACGACCCATTTCCGCCGTGCTTTCCGGCTGCCTCGGGAAACCAGGTTTCCTCGGTATTTCAGTAGTTTGCGAGATACAAACAAATTGCCGGCTAGCGATAAAGCGCCGCCCGGTTGCAACCGATTATTAATCGGGGCGGTAGAAGATGCGCTTGCGAGTTGCTGGAAATGGCCACTTGCTGCTTACAAAAAGTGATTCTTGCATTCATTTTAGAAAGGTCTTTTTTATGCCCGGCGCGATATGGCACCTTTGCCAATCGAAGACGCCTTCGCCTTTTGCCATGCTTCCATCGCAACCGTCCCATGAGGGGACTCGTGCGCATGAAAGCTGAGACGCTTTTCTGGCAACAGTGCACGCAGGCCGTCGATGAGGACGGATCGATCGATGCAGAGCATCTGATGGAGCTCGTCATCGCGACCTATCGCAGCCATGAAAGCGAATATAATGAAATCGAGCGCAGCGCCGAGACGCTGCTTATCGAAAACCGGGAACTGCGAAAGACGATCGGTTCCACCACGCAGGCCCTTGCAGAACAGCGCCAGCTCTTCGAAATCGTCCTGAACAACCTGCCGCTCGGCCTCAGCGTGTTCGATGCGGACCAGCGGTTGACCCTCTCCAACCTGCGCTTCCGCCAGCTCTTCGGCTTTAGCGACGGAGATGTCACACCCGGCACGGCAATTGCCCACCTGATGCACAAGACGCGCGGTACCGAGCAGAGCGGTGCCAGGACACGCAGCAGGAAGGAAGGCCAGGAAGCCTCCTCGAAGGCGGGGCGCATCCGCCGGCGCGAATGGCTGATGGATGACGGCCGCATCATCCAGAGCGTCGTCACCATCCTTGCCGACGGCAGCAATATCGCCATTCATGCCGACATTACCGAAGACCGCAAGGCCGCCGAGCGCATTACCTATCTCGCCCATCACGATCCGCTGACCGGCCTGCCGAACCGCATTCGCTTCCGCGAGCAGCTCGATGCGGCCCTTGCCGAGCGCAAGGAAGACGAACAGATCGCGCTCGTGCATCTCAATCTTGACGGGTTCAAGTCGATCAACAATACGCTGGGTGTTTCAGCCGGCGACAAGATCCTCCAGCAGGTCGCAGAGCGCATCCGCGCCTCGGCCGGCTCGGAAAACATTCTTGCCCGTCTCGGCTCGGACGAATTCGCAATCCTGCAGACGCGCCGCCAGCAGCCGTGGAACATCACGGCACTTGCCGATCAGATCCGCCGAGAGCTCAGCGAACCCTTCTTCCGTGGCGACAAGCAGGTGGAGCTCAGCGTTTCCATGGGCATTTCGATCGCCCCTGACGATGCAGTCGAGACCGACAAGCTGCTGCGCAATGCGGCGGTCGCTCTTTCCCATGCCAAGGCGGACGGGCGCCGGCACGAGCGCTTCTTCACCGTCGAGATGGACGAGAAGATGCAGGCTCGCCATGCACTGGAGGCCGATCTGCGCGCTGCCGTGCAGAACGAGGAATTCGAGCTTCACTACCAGCCGCTTTACGACCTCGCGCAGCATCGCATCTGCGGCTTCGAGGCGCTGATCCGCTGGAATCATCCGGTGCGTGGGCGAGTCTCGCCGATGGAATTCATTCCGCTTGCCGAAGAGGTCGGCCTTGTCGTCGATATCGGCCGCTGGGTTTTGCGCCAGGCCTGCAACGATGCAGCGCAATGGCCCGAAGATATCAAGATCGCCGTCAATGTCTCGGCCATCCAGTTCTCGAGCAGCGACCTGCCGAAGGATGTCGGTGAGGCGCTTGCGGGAGCAGAACTTTCGCCTTCGCGTCTCGAACTGGAGATCACTGAAAGCGTGCTGATGGAAAATCGCGACGAGGCATTACCGATCCTGCATGCACTCAAGGAGCGCGGCATCCGCATTTCCATGGACGATTTCGGAACCGGCTATTCGTCGCTGAGCTATCTCTCGAGCTTCCCCTTCGACAAGATCAAGATCGACAAGTCCTTCGTGAACGACATCGTCGCGAACAAGGAAGCGCATGCGATCATGCGTGCGATCATTCTACTTGGCGATGCGCTCGGCATGCGCGTGACCGTGGAGGGCGTGGAAACCGCAGAGCAGATGGCACTGCTCGAACGTGAGGCATGCGGTGAGATCCAGGGCTATTATATCAGCCCCCCAAAACCCTTCGGTGACGTCGCCCTCATGCTTTGCATGCCACCGAAAAAGAATGACAGCGTTGCGCCATTCGCCAAACTCCGGCGCTGATCTCGGCACGTTGCGACTCACCGACCAAGCCGTTATCGCTGGGATACGAACCCTTTGAAAACCGGTGACGATGATGTTCAAGGCCGAAGCCTTCTCTCCCCACGAGTCTCTGGCTGCGGAGCTTATTCCACATGCGACCGAGGGTGACGACGGGTCTCACGACCTCGCCCATATCCTGCGTGTCTTCCGTAGTGCCATGCGCATCCACGCCGCGGAAGGCGGCAAGGCCCACGTGCTGGCCGCGGCCGTGCTGCTGCATGATTGCGTCGCCGTCGAGAAGAATTCGCCGCTGCGCGCCCAGGCATCGGCGCTCGCTGCCGAGAAGGCTTCGCGGATATTGAGAGAGCTTGGATGGGGCGATGAGGATATCGCAGATGTCGCCCATGCGGTGACCGCGCACAGCTTTTCGGCGAACGTGCCACCAGAAACGCTGGAGGCGAAAATCCTGCAGGATGCTGACCGGCTGGATGCCATCGGCATGGTGGGCGTGGCGCGCTGCTTCTATATAGCAGCGCGGCTCGGATCGGGCCTCTACGATCCTTTCGATCCTGCCGCCGAGGATCGGCCGCTCGATGACAAGCGTTATGCGATTGACCATTTCCAGACGAAGCTGTTCAAACTGGCGGATGGTTTCCAGACCCGGACCGGCCGCGAACTGGCAACCGCCCGCGACAAGAGCCTGCGCGACTTCCTCGCGGCATTTATGGACGAAATCTAGGAGCCTATGATGCGTGTCAGCGATCTCTTCATCTATCCGCTCAAGAGTGCCCGCGGCATCGCCCTGCCCTCTACCGAGATCGATGCCTATGGCCTGCCCGGCGACCGGCGCGCCATGGTGACGGACGCGGACGGACATTTTATCACGCAACGCGAGCTCCAAGCCCTTGCCCGCATCGACGTACGGCCCGAAGCCGGCGCCTTCCGGCTGCTGATGCAGGGCAAAGCAGACATCGCCGTGCCGCCACCGCATCCGGACCGGCGGCTCGATGTCACGGTCTGGAAATCGGTCGTCAGCGCTGCCGTTGCCGACGATGAGAGCAACGGCAGACTTTCGGAATGGCTCGGCCGCGAGGTGAAGCTCGTCTTCTTTGACGGTGCTGCCAGACGAACGGCCAATGCCGAATGGGCGGGCGAAGGCACGCCAGTGACATTTTCTGACGGCTACCAGATCCTGGTGACCACGACGGGATCGCTGAAGGCGCTCAATGCCGATCTCTCGACCCATGCCGAAGGCGACGTCGGGATGGAGCGCTTCCGGCCGAATATCGTCATAGACACGGACGAGGCCTGGGCGGAGGACCGCTGGGCTGCGATCGAGATCGCCGGCATTCGCTTTGACCTCGTCAAGCCCTGCGCCCGCTGCATCATGACGACGCAGGACCAATTGACGGGTTCGCGCGAGGTGGCAAACCCCATGCCTGCCATGGGCCGCATCCGCATGTCGGGTGATCGGCGTGTTCCCGGCCCGCTTTTCGGCTGGAACGTGACCCCGCGCGGCACCGGCAGGGTCACGATCGGAGATGAGGTGAAGATCATCGAAGCACGGCCGGAAGGCTGGGCCTTCAAGGTTCGCGCCCGAGCCTAAAACCTCAGACGCGGGCCAGCGCCGCGTCGATCTCCGCCATCACATCTGCCGGCAACGGACCCTTTTCCAGTGCGCCGGCATTTTCTTCGACCTGGGCCACCGTCCGAAAACCGGGAATGGGCAAGGTGCGCGGCGAGCGCGCCCAGAGCCAGGCGAGCGCGCCCTGCGTCAGCGTGCGCCCATCGGATGTGAGCAGGCTGCGTACGGCATCGAGCCTTGCTGCAAATTCCGGCGCGATACGGCCATCCTTGAAATAAACCATCCATTCGAGTGCCGCACCGCGCACGTCCTTGGCGCCTACGGCCTTGTCCGGCGTGAACTTGCCTGTCAGCAGACCCATGGCAAGCGGACCGCGATTAATGGAGATGAGACCGTTCTTCTCGACGACATCGATCATCTGGGGCACGGGCTCGAAGACGTTCATCGTATGCTGGATCGATACGAAGCCCGGCCGACCGGCATGGCGGGCGGCACGATCAGGGAAATCTGTGCTCCAGCCGAAGGCATCGATCTTGCCCTCCGCCCGCAGGGCCTGCAGCGTATCGAAGACCTCGTCGGACTGCTCCAGCGGAAAATCATTGATGTGGAATTGCAGGAGATCGAGGCGCTCCCGCTTCAGCCGGCGCAGCGAGGTCTCGACGGACTGGCGGATGAAGGCCGGATCGGCAAAGGCGCCGGTCGCCTGTTTGGTCTCCGGATTGGTGGCAAAACCGAACTTGGTGGCGATGACGATATCGGCGCGATTGCCGATTGCCTGTCCCAGAACCTCTTCCGAGTGACCGGCACCGTAATTCGAGGCCGTATCGAAAAAGCGAATGCCAAGGTCGATCGCGCGGTTGATCGCGGCGATGGATTCATTATCGTCCACCTCGCCCCAGCCGAGCGGCGTATCACCCGCAAAGAACGGACCGCCAATCGCCCAGCAGCCCATGCCGAAGCGGGGAACCTCCTGCCCATTCCAGAGCGTGATGGTGGTCGATGTATCGGGCTTGGTCAGCATGGCTTCCTCCTTGAGCGTGCAGTCGAAGGAGAGATAGGGGTGTGACTAACGGCGGTAAACCGCCAAAACTGAAAGATGTTTTGCAGGAATGAAAAGCGGTCAGGCGGAAAGTTCATTCGGCCGCAAAAGCGTCTTGGCAGCCGGGTTGAGCGCCTTGAGCGCCGCCTGAACGAAGCCCTCACGCGCTGCCGAAGCTTCCAGACCACGCGGTTCATAGACATGACGATGCAGAAAGAATCCAGTCAGACGGAATGCTGCCGTCAGGCTTTCGAAATCGGCCGCCTGGTTTTCCTGCGCACTCAGGAACGCCGGCAAAAGCAGCATCTTGTCGGCCCAGGGCTCTCCGGCGCCGCGACTCACGGCGCGGCCGGATTTCGGCGAGACATAGGCGAGATCGGCGCGGGTCCCAGTCGCGGCACATTCCGAGAGGTCAAGCCCGAAGCCGAGGTCGTTCAGCACCGCAAGCTCGAAGCGTACGAAAAGCTCACCGGCATCGGTGGGATTGTGGAGATGATCGAGGATGACTTCCAAAGCCTCGAAGAGATGCGGATGCGGATCGCGCTCCGGCAGCAGGCGCAGCAGCGCGCCCATGGCCTGCACGCCGTAAACGGCGGTCGCCGTCTCCATCAGCCGTGCGGCGCGCAGCTTTACCGGTTCGAGGCGGAATTCACCGAGATGTTCATCCAGCCGGGCACGCCAGGTGACTTCCACCTCATTGCCGGGCTGCAGCACCGGCTGCATGGTGCGCGAACGGCCGGAGCGAACGAGACCGAGATGACGGCCGCGTTCACGCGTCATCACCTCGGCGATGACGCTCGTCTCGCCGTGGCGCTTGACGCCAAGAATGATCGCCTGGTCCTGCCATTGCATCGGAAAACCGTCCTTCAGCCTGCCGATTCATTTTAGAGCAAGGCTAGGGCTCTGTCATTCGGCCGGTGTAGGGAAAAGCTTCTGGAGGAAGTCGCGCATCGCATTCTCGTCGAAAGGCTTGACGAGAAGAGGCACATCCTGAAGGTCGGTCGGGAAATCCTGCGTGTCGGAATAGCCGCTGACGAAGCCGAACGGAATATTGGCGAGCGACAGATCACGCGCGAAATCGAAGCTCATTGCCTCTCCGAGATTCACGTCGAGAAGCGCGAAATCGTAATCTGCGACCTGAATTGCGTCCCTGGCCTGATCGAGGCTATTGGCAATATCGATGGTATCAGCACCAACGAGACGCAGGATATCCTCCGCCTCCATGGCGATGATCAGACTGTCTTCCAGGACCAGAACACGGGTTCTTGCGTTCATGATCTCCATGCCCCTCGTGAAGCGCAAACATTGCAGCGCTTCGGCCTTTTTGCAAACATCATTCCGTCGGTGCCCCGCCTGGACCTTTGACGGTGGTTGCCCACCATAATTGAATAGCCACATTTTCGTCTCCGGTCGATAAAAACGAAAGTCGGAGGAAAGATGACACGACTCTATTTTCCCTGACGCCAATTTGCATTTAAAAAAGACATCAAGGCTGACCAATTCGACAAGGAGAGATTCTGCAGCGGGTTGCGATCTCTCAGATCCGCTTCCCACGCTTTACGTCGTTGTCTACGCATGTCGTTGTCGCAAAACCGCTGCACAGCTTTGCGCGACATGCTTTAGATGAAAGGGCGCTTTCCTTCGCGCAACCCTTCCCAGCCGGCCACCTGCATCAGCCCCTCCCCGTCCAGCACGTCGCAGCCGCGATCCTGCCAACGGATCAGGTTCCGTCCTGCAAGCTTTTTCAGCGTCTTGTTGGTGTGAACGATCGAAAGACCAAGTGTGTCGGCGATATGCTGCTGCGTGATCGGGATGACATTGCGGCCGTTGAAAAGGCTGAGTTTCCTTGCGCGTTCAAACAGGAAGGCGATGAGATAGGCGGCTCTTTCGAGCGCCGTACGACGGCCGATGCTCAACAGGTGTTCGTCGAGAATGCGCTCCTCCTGCGCCGCGATCCAGGTAATATCGAAGGCAAGCGAAGGGTGCTTGTTATAAAGGGACATCAGCTTGTCCCGTTCGAAGACGCAGAGCGTTACCGGCGACAGGGCCTCCACCGAATGCTGCATCTCGCCCATGATCGTGCCCTGCAGGCCGATCAGATCGCCCGGCATGATGTAGTTCAGGATCTGCCGGCGACCATCCTCCAGCATCTTGTAGCGGAAACCCCAGCCTGAGAGCACTGTAAAGAGATGGGCGCTGTGGGCACCTTCGACCAGGATGGTCGCACCGGCATCGACGGCCAGTTCGCCCCTTTTGAATTTCGACACGAATTCCAGCTCGTCGCTGCTGAATTCCCGGAAATGCGGCAATGGCCGCAACGGACACTGCTCGCAGGGCGTCTTGAAGGAATGGGTGGGTTTTGCCGTCGCCATCTTGTCCTGCTGTCGCAAAAACCGGCGCTGCAGGGTGCAGCGCCGTTCTCAGATCAATGCGCAGGCAGGCCGATTTGTTCCTTGGAACAGACAGCGATTTTTATAAAAAAACAAAGGGCTGAGCACCCCTTGTCAATTTTCTTGTCAAACTAAAGCGCGTCGCGATCTTTCAGATTCGCTTGTCGCGCTTTAGGTTCTTGTTTTCGAATGTCGTTATTGCAAAACCGCTGCACGACATGCCTCAGCGCGGAAATTCGAGGCCCATTTCACGGAAGCGCTCGGGATCATCGCCCCAGTTCTCACGCACCTTGACGAACAGGAAGAGGTGGACGGGCTGTTCAAGGATTTCGGACAGTTCGCGGCGCGACGCCGAGGAGATCGCCTTGATCGTTTCTCCGCCCTTGCCGAGCGCGATCTTCTTCTGGCTGTCGCGCTCGACATAGATGACCTGTTCGATGCGTACGGAGCCATCCTTGCGCTCTTCCCATTTTTCCGTCTCGACATGCGAGGAATAAGGAAGCTCCTGATGCAGGCGCAGGAAGAGTTTTTCGCGGGTGATCTCGGCGGCCAGCTGGCGCATGGGCAGATCGGAGATCTGGTCTTCCGGATAGTACCAAGGGCCTTCCGGCAGGGTCTTTGCCAGATAATCCATCACATCGTCGCAGCCCGAGCCATTCTCCGCCGAGATCATGAAGGTCTGGTCGAACTCAACCTTCTGGTTTGCGGTTGCGGCGATTGCCAGAAGCAGCTCGCGATTGACGCGGTCGATCTTGTTGAGAACCAGAATCTTTCTCTGGGGAACGTCCTTGAGGCCTTCGAGGATGGCTTCGGCATCACCGCGCAGACCGCGTTCGCTGTCGATCAGCAGCATGATGAGATCTGCATCCTTGGCGCCGCCCCAGGCGGATGTGACCATGGCGCGATCAAGACGGCGGCGCGGCTTGAAGATGCCGGGCGTGTCCATGAAGACGATCTGCGCATTGTTATGAATGGCAATGCCGCGCACGATGGCGCGCGTCGTCTGCACCTTATGGCTGACGATAGACACCTTGGCACCGACGAGGCGGTTGACCAGCGTCGACTTGCCGGCATTGGTCGGGCCGATCAAGGCGACGAAGCCGGAATGCGTCGGATTGCTTTCAGCAGCGCTTTCGGCCGCCATTTCGTTTTCTTCTGTCATTGATCCCGTCAATTTCCGGCAGATGTCGACTGCCAAATGCCTTCGCGCTCGAGCATTCTCGTCGCGGCAACCTGTTCTGCGGCGCGCTTGGAGCGCTCTATGCCTGTTTCCGGTGCAACGCCAGCGACTTCTACAGTCACCTTGAAGCGCGGATCATGATCCGGTCCGCTGCGTTCTTCAACCCGGTAGACGGGTGTAACGCCATATTTGGCATGCGACCATTCCTGCAACTCGGTCTTCGCATCACGGCGGGCGCCATCGGCGCGTACCGCCCTGCCCTCCCAATAGCGCAGAATGAAACGGCGGGCGACTTCCAGGCCGCCATCGAGATAGAGCGCGGCGATCAGGCTTTCGACGACATCGGCGCGCACGTTCATCATGCGCTTGCCAGTGAGTTTCTTCACATCGGCGCCGGTGCGGATATAGAGGTGGAGATTGAGTTCGTCGGCAACGGCAGCGCAGGTTTCGGCGCTGACAAGCTGGTTCAGGCGTACCGAAAGCTCGCCTTCGGTCGCGGCACCGAAGGTGCGAAACAGCAACTCGGCGATACAGAGCCCGAGAACCCTGTCGCCGAGAAATTCAAGCCGCTCGTAATTGCCCTTGTCGGTGCGTGCGCTGGCATGGGTCAGCGCGCGGTCCAGACGTTCCTTCTCGGTAAATTCATGCCCGATCAGGGTTTCAAGCTTTGCGCGGTCCGCCGCCGAGAGCGCCTGCGCCTTGCTCATTCAACAACCTTGAAGAGGCGATCCCAGCGCATGTTGGTCGGCCATTTCCAGATTTCGCGGAAGGACGTGTCGTTGCCGAGCGAGAAGAAGATGACGCTGGCACGGCCGACAAGGTTTTCCGCCGGGACAAAGCCGACATCGAAGCGGCTGTCGAGCGAATTGTCGCGGTTGTCGCCCATCATGAAGTAATGGCCTTCCGGAACGATGAACTCGCGGGTGTTGTCGCCGCGCGAAACCGGCGACTGGTCGAGCGTGTCATAGGTCTTGCCATCGTCCAGCGTCTCACGGAATACCGGTACGTCCTGGCCCGGATCGAGCTTGTAGTCGGAATTGAAAGTACCATCAGGCACCTTCGGAACCGGCTTGCCGTTGATGTAAAGAATACCGTCGGTAACCTGGATATGATCGCCCGGCAGGCCGACGACGCGCTTGATGTAATCGACATCAGGATTCGGCGGGAAACGGAAAACGACGATATCGCCACGCGCCGGATCGGAGCCAAAAATGCGACCACTGAAGATATTTGGCGAGAACGGCAGCGAATATTTCGAATAGCCGTAAGCGAACTTGTTGACGAAGATATAGTCGCCGACGAGCAGCGTCGGCATCATCGAACCCGAAGGAATGGTAAAGGGCTGGAACAGGACAGTCCTGATAATCATCGCCAGGACGAGAGCCTGGATAATGACCTTGATATTTTCCCAGAGGGCATTCGGCTTGGCTTCGACTTTTTCGGACACGCAGTCTTATTCCTTCAAGACGCCATGAAGGCGCATTTCTTTCTGATGTTCTCTCTAGCGGCTTCGGCCGTTGGCGGCAATAACGACGGCATTAAAAGCGACGAGAGGTCGCTATCATACGGCATTCGGCAGCGCTTCGATGATCACAAAAGCCTGAGCCAACGGATAATCATCGGTTATTGTCAAATGAATGGCGGCCTTGTGGCCCGCCGGCAGCATGGCCTGGAGAACGACCGCGGCACCGCCCGTCAACTGCATCGTCGGTTTGCCGCTTGGCAGATTGACGACGCCCATATCCTTCCAGAAGACGCCCTGCGAGAGGCCGGTGCCGAGCGCCTTGGAGCAGGCTTCCTTGGCGGCGAAGCGCTTCGCATAGGATTCGGCGCGGTTGGCGCGGCGATCCGAGCGGGCGCGCTCGATCTCGGTGAAACAGCGATGCGTGAAACGATCACCGAAGCGTTCGATCGATTTTTCGACGCGTCTGATATCGATGAGGTCGCTGCCAATTCCGATGATCATGCGAGAGGCCTTTCAGGATAACACTGCTTCGGCTCAGACGGTCGGCATCTCGACGGCGGGATCGGCGAGCCTGAGGCGCGCACGCTCCATCAGCCGGGCGCGGCGACGTACCTGAAAGCCCCTCACGGTGTAGAATGTCAGTACATAAAGAGCAACCGAGGTGATGGCCGCTGGCGGGATCGCACCGATCAGCATCGGCTCCAGCACCGGTTTCCAGAGCTCCGTGAAATGCAGCTTGTGGAAGAGCTCGGCGAGATCGATCGTCTGCCCGGCCATCTGGTCCTGCCGGCTGAGCAGCAGGTGACCAACTTCCCAGGTGATGCCCCAGATGAACGGATAGGTCAGCGGATTGCCGAAGGCCGCGCAGCCAAGCGCCGCCGCCACCATATTGCCCGAGAGCAAATAGGTGATGACGAAGGCCATGACGAAATGCACGCCGATAAAGGGGGTCCACGACACGAAGACACCCGCAGCGACGCCCACCGCAACGGCATGCGGCGAGGCAGTCAGGCGCAGGACGCGCATCATCAGATATTTTGGCGGGCGCAGAAAACCCTTGCGAGGCCATACGAGCTCTCGCAGCTTTTCCTTAAATCCCGCGGGTTTGCGACGGCGAAACAACATGGCGCGTATTTAGTGCAGTGCACACCGCCATGACAAGAGCGGCAAATGGAACCGCTTAACAAACAGGCCGTCTATTCTTCTTTTCTTCCAAGGGGCGTGGACCATGCATAACGCCCCCTTCCTTACTTCAAGTATATCTCGGCGATTAGCGATTGCGGAAGATGCCGCGATCGACCTGACGCTGACGATATTCAAGATCAATACGGTCATGCGAGCCGTTGAGATATGCCATTTCACGTTCCTGAGCGGTCGGAGCGCGAAGGGCGCGGGCGAACTTCCTGATCGGTTCAAACATTGCTTTGCCTCATCTTCGTTTCATTTTCTGATGACCAGAAGATAGTCGCGGCAACGGTTAATTACCACCGCTGTAACCTGAGCACAGCCATGCATGAAGCGCATGGCTTGCCTTTTCTACATGCCAATTCAGCCATTAAATGATCACAAAATATGCAAAACGCAATTTTGAGATCCGCAAAACTTTAATAAAATCCTACTCGTAGAGGCGCCGGACCGTTGCGATGCAGTCCAGGTCCTTGAGCTGAGAGAGAAGCTGGTTGAGCTGACGCAGGTCCCAGACCTCCACTTCCAGCACCATTTCGGTGAAATCTGCGGCCACACGCACCGTGTTCAGCATGCGGATATTGACGTCGAGGCTTGCGACCGTCTGCGCCACCTTGGCCAGCGTGCCGGGCTCGTTCAGCGCGTTGACCATGATGCGGGCCATGAAGCGGGACTTGTTGGCCTCATCGAGATCCCAGCGTACGTCGATCCAGCGATCCGGCTGGTCATCAAAGCGCTGCAGCGATGGCGACTGGATGGGATAGATCGTGATGCCCTTGCCCTTTTCCATGATGCCGACGATGCGATCGCCGGGCACGGCGCCAGTCGGCGAGAACTTGACGTCGACATTGCCGGAGAGGCCGCGGATCGGCACGATATCGGGATCGCTCTCGGTGGAGGCGCGCTCGCCGTCGAGATCGGCCTTGGTCTTGCCGGGGATCTTGAAGATCATGCCCGCAGCGCTGCGGACATTGAACCAGCCCTCGTCGCCGGCCGGCTTGACCGTGACGCGCTCGTCCTGATGATCGGGGTAGACGGCGCGCAGCACGTCGAGCGAAGACATTTCGCCACGGCCGACAGCCGCGATCGCATCTTCCACGTCCTTCTGCCCCAGGCGGTGGAGGGCCGGCTTCATGGCGTCGCGCGAGAAGATCTTGCCGGCGCGCTCGAAGGTGCGCTCCAGGATGCGGTGGCCGAGACCGGCATATTGCTTGCGGATCGCCATGCGCGTCGCGCGGCGGATGGCGGCGCGCGCCTTGCCTGTCACGACGATCTCTTCCCAGGCGGCCGGCGGCACCTGCACGCCGGAGCGGATGATCTCCACTTCGTCGCCATTGTTGAGGCGGGTCACCAACGGCATGATGCGGCCATTGATCTTGGCGCCGACGGTCGTGTCGCCGATATTGGTATGAACGGCATAGGCAAAGTCGATCGGTGTCGCACCGCGTGGCAGGGCAATCAGCTTGCCCTTCGGCGTGAAACAGAAGACCTGATCCTGAAATAGCTCGAGCTTGGTGTGCTCGAGGAACTCTTCGGGGCTATCACCTTCGGCGAGCGCCTCGATCGTGTGCCGGAGCCAGGAATAGGCATTGCTTTCGCGCGAGAGGATATCGCCATCGGCATTTGTGGCGCCGTCCTTGTAGAGCGTATGAGCGGCGATACCGAATTCGGCGATCTCATGCATGCGCTTGGTGCGGATCTGCAGCTCGATGCGCTGCATCGACGGACCGACGATGGTGGTGTGCAGCGACCGGTAGTCGTTCTGCTTCGGCGTCGAGATATAGTCCTTGAAGCGGCCGGGCACGACGCGCCAGCGCGTATGGACGATACCGAGCGCACGGTAGCAGGACGGAATATCCTCGACGATAAGACGGAAACCATAGACATCGGAAAGCTGCTCGAAGGAGAGCGACTTCGACTGCATCTTGCGGAACACCGAATAGGGCTTTTTCTGGCGGCCTTTAACGTAGGCGGTCGTCAATCCATTGGCGATCAGCAGGTCGCGCAGTTCGGCCTCAATCTTCTTGACCAGACCTTCATTGCGCTTCGACAGTTCCTCGAGGCGCTTGGTGACAGTCTCGTAGGCTTCCGGATTCATGTGCCGGAAGGAAAGCTCCTCCAGCTCCTCGCGCATGTCCTGCATACCCATGCGGCCGGCGAGCGGCGCATAGATTTCCATCGTCTCTTCGGAAATGCGCGCGCGCTTTTCCTGCGACATATGGTCGAGAGTGCGCATGTTGTGGAGACGATCGGCAAGCTTGACCAGCAGAACGCGGACGTCATCGGAAATGGCAAGCAGCAGCTTACGCAGATTTTCCGCCTGCTTGGCCTTCTTGGTGACGAGGTCGAGCTTCTTGATCTTCGTCAGGCCCTCGACCAGGCGGCCGATATCCTCGCCGAAGAGTTCGTCGATCTCGGCGCGGGTTGCCGTCGTATCCTCGATCGTGTCATGCAGAAGGGCGACAGCAATCGTCGATTCATCAAGATGCATGTCGGTCAGGATTGCGGCCACTTCGAGCGGGTGCGAGATGTAAGGGTCGCCGCTCGCCCGCTTCTGCTGCCCATGCTTCTGCATGGCGTAGACATAGGCTTTGTTCAGCAGAGCTTCGTTGGCATCGGGCTTGTATTTCTGAACCCGCTCCACGAGCTCGTACTGCCGCATCATTCCAAAGCCACTCCAATAAAATAAAAGCGCGCCAATCGCAGATTGGCGCACACATGGGCAATATTATGCCTAAGCTTTACAGGCGCAAGATTGATGATTGGTAATCGTCGATCTTTTGCCGCGCAGGAAGCCCCGGCCGTTCGAAGGCCAGGGATGCGCTTAGTAATCGTCGCTCTTTTCCGGCGGGACGAGACCCTCGATACCGGCCAGAAGCTCTTCTTCCGACATCTGGTCAAAGGTGATCGTTTCCGGCAGGTCGTCCTGCTCTTCGCTGTCGGCATTAGCCGTTGCACCTGCGGCGATCAGGCTTGCCGGATCGGGCTCGGGCTCGTCCACTTCCACATGCTTCTGCAGCGAGTGGATCAGATCTTCCTTCAGATCGTCGGGAGACAGGGTCTCATCGGCGATTTCGCGCAGAGCCACAACCGGGTTCTTGTCGTTGTCGCGGTCGATGGTGATCGACGCACCCTGAGAAATCAGCCGGGCGCGATGGCTGGCGAGTAGAACCAGCTCGAAGCGGTTCTCTACCTTGTCAATGCAATCTTCTACTGTGACACGGGCCATTGCCTGTCCTTTGCGGTCGTCTTTTCGGGATTAACACGCCCGATACAATTAAAACCGGGCAAATTCAAGTTTTTCGTTAGGGTCCCCTCGCCTTTATCCGCAGCCGATCTAAATTTCCATGCACAATATGACATTTCCACCGGGGGTTGCTTGGAATATCCCGAATCGTGCCCTAAATCTTTCATATATGAATAATTCATAAAGTACGGAACAGCTCGACGCCACACCCGCAAGCCGCTGTTTTTATTGGGCTTAGTGGCTTATGGATTTCGATTACTCTCTTTGGATTGGTAAGCGATGTTTGACCCACGCGAAAAAATTGCACTATTCATAGACGGCGCCAACCTTTACGCTGCATCCAAGAGTCTGGGCTTTGATATCGATTACCGCAAGCTCTTGAAAGCATTTCAGAAACGTGGATATCTGCTGCGCGCATACTACTATACCGCGCTTATCGAAGACCAGGAATATTCCTCGATCCGTCCGCTCATCGACTGGCTCGATTATAATGGGTACAAGGTCGTGACGAAGCCCGCCAAGGAGTTTACCGACTCCATGGGGCGGCGCAAGATCAAGGGCAATATGGATATCGAGCTCGCAATCGATGCCATGGAACAGTCCGAAACGGTCGACCATCTCGTCATCTTCTCCGGCGACGGCGATTTCACCAATCTGGTCGAAGCGCTGCAACGCAAGGGACGCAAGGTTTCGGTCATTTCGACCATGTCGACCCAACCGCCGATGATCGCCGACGATCTTCGCCGCCAGGCCGATCACTTCATCGATCTTCTGTCGCTGAAAGCCGAGATTGGCCGGGATCCTTCCGAACGTCCGCCGCGTCCCGCCGAAGTGGCGCCGGCCAGCGATTTCGAAGACTAAAGCGTCGCAATCTCAAGGATTCGCTTGCCACGCTTTAGACTTTTGTTTTCGCAAAACCGCTGCACCCTTTTGCGCGACATGCTTTAAGCCTTCATTCACGAATAGCCTGACGCCATAGGCAAATGGTCAGCCGTTGCCTTTCAACAGACGGCTCTTCTGCCTGTTCCAATCGCGTTCCTTCTCGGATTCGCGCTTGTCATGCAGCTTCTTGCCCTTCGCGAGTGCCAGCTCTAGCTTGGCGCGGCCCTGATCGTTGAAGTAGATCTTCATCGGGATCAGCGTCATGCCTTCGCGATTGATACCCGCACGCAGACGGTTAATCTCACGCCCGGACAAGAGCAGCTTGCGGCGGCGACGCGGCTCATGGTTGAAGCGGTTCGCCTGCAGATATTCCGGCAGATAGGAATTGATCAGCCAGATCTCGCCATCCTCATCGGAGGCGTAGGATTCGGCGATATTGGCCTTGCCTTCGCGCAATGACTTGACCTCGGTGCCCATCAGCACCAAGCCCGCTTCATAGGTATCGATGATCTCGTAGTTGAAGCGGGCCTTGCGATTTTCCGCGACGACCTTCTTCACGATACGCTGGCTGCCTTTGGGGGCCATGACGATAATTCCATTCCAGGGGCGCGAATGCCGCGCCCTTACTTCCTGTCATCTATGTAAGAGAACGGCCCGATCTTGTGAAGACACAGGGCCGGTTTGCAGCCTCAGTTGAGCAAGCCAGCGTGACGCATGGCGGCGTCGATTGCCGCTTCCGTCGAAGGCTCCAGCGAGGACATGAGTGGCGAACGGACCGTGCGGCTCATGCGGCCAAGCTTTGCGAGGCCGTATTTCGCGCCACAGACGCCGGGCTCCATGAAGACTGCCTTGTGCAGCGGCATCAGCCGGTCCTGCAACTCCAGCGCCTTGGCGTAGTTGCCTGCGGCAGTCGCGGCCTGGAATTCAGCACAGAGGCGTGGGGCGATGTTGGCCGTCACCGATATGCAGCCGACGCCGCCATGGGCGTTGAAGCCGAGAGCCGTCGCGTCCTCGCCGGAAAGCTGCTGGAACTCCTTGCCGCAGGTGATGCGCTGCTCGGAGACGCGCTCGATCTTGCCGGTCGCATCCTTGACGCCGACGATGTTCCTGTGCGCCTTGGCGAGCGCGCCCATCGTCTCCGGCGTCATGTCGACGACTGAACGGCCGGGGATGTTGTAGATATAGATCGGCAGATCAACGGCTTCGGCGATCGCCGAATAGTGAGCGATCAGGCCCTTCTGCGTCGGCTTGTTGTAATAGGGCGTGACGACCAGAACCGCGTCCGCGCCGACCTTTTGCGCATGCTGGGCAAGTTCGATCGCTTCACGCGTGTTGTTCGAGCCGGCGCCGGCCATGACGGGTACGCGCTTGGCCGCGATTTCGATGCAGAGTTCCACCACCCGTTTGTGCTCGGCATGCGACAGCGTCGGCGACTCGCCGGTCGTGCCGACCGGAACGAGGCCGCTGCTGCCCTCCCCGATCTGCCAGGCGACATGGGCGGCGAAGCTGTCTTCGTCGATCAGGCCGGCATCGGTGAAGGGGGTTACGAGGGCGGGGATGGACCCATTGAACATGCAAAGCTCCTCACGGCCGATATCCTTGCTTCAGCCGCATTCCATGAATAAGAGTTGCGCACCATAGAGCGGCAAAAAGGCTGCGACAAGCGCGCATAGGTCGGTTAGGGCAAATTCCGATAGCAAATGTGAATGAATTTTACCCGAGACGGTAAGGTTTCATTAAGATGCCTCCAGCCAAATGGAGGGGCATGGTTTCGTTGCGAGTCATCCGGATGAAGAGAGCCGTTCTGATCCTGTCCGTCTTCGGCCTGGTCGCCGCGGCATGGAGCAGTGTTGCATCGCCGCTCCCCGGCGAGGGCACCCCTGCGCCGGCCGTCAAGCCGCTGGGTTTTGTGCCGGAAACCGCGTCTTTCCCCGAGGCGATCACGACCGGCTCCATTCCGCGCAATGCAGCGATTGCCCCCGTCAACAGCGATCTGAAGGCCGGTCTCGATGCGCTCTCCAACAAGGATCCGCAACAGGCACTCGCCATCCGCAATACGATGGCGGCAGGTACACTCGACCGCCATATCCTGACTTGGGCAATCGCGACCTCCGGCCTGAAAGGCGTTCCCTCCTATGAGATCGCCAGTGCTTCGGACGAGCTGAATGGCTGGCCAGGTCTGGAACGTCTGCGCGGCAATTCCGAGCGTGCGCTTTATGACGAGGACCCAGCCCCTGCTGCCGTGCTGAACGCCTTCGGCGATACGGCGCCCGAGACGTGGCAGGGCGCGATAATCATGTCGCGCGCACTCGTCGCAACCGGCAAGTCTGCGCAGGCAGCGAAATATATCTGCAAGATCTGGCGCGGACAGGCGCTCGACAAGGCAACCGAAGACAAGATCCTCGCTGAATTTTCCGGCCTGCTGACCGCCGCCGATCACAAGACGCGGATGGACTACCTGATGTATCGCGGTCGCGTGGCGCAGGCCAAGCGCTTCGGCGACATGGGCCAGGCACAGTCACTCTACAAGGCCTGGGCTGCCGTCGGCAACAATGCGGGTAACGCAGGCGCATTGCTGAATGCGGTCGATGCGAAATGGCGCAGCGATCCGGGCTTTCTCTTCGCCCGCATCGAATATCTGCGCAAGCAGGACAAATATCTCGACGCCGCCAAGCTGCTGCAGCAAATACCCCGCGACCGAACCGAGCTGATGAACTCAGGCGAATGGTGGAACGAGCAGCGGATCATCAGCCGCGGCCTCGTCGACCAAGGACAGTTCAAGGCGGCCTACCAGATCGTCGCCGCCTCCGTTGCAACGGTACCGACGGATATCGTCGAAGCACAATTCCATGCCGGCTGGTATGCGTTGCGCGGACTGCAGGATCCGACAACGGCCGAGACGCATTTCCGCAAAATCCTGCAGGTTTCAAACGGCCCGCTTTCCGTTTCCCGTGCCTGGTATTGGCTCGGGCGATCGGCAGAAGCCGGCGGGCCGGGCAAGGCCAGCGAATTTTTTGCCAAAGCCGCGAATTTTCCGGGAACCTTCTACGGCCAGCTTGCCGCCGAGAGGCTCGGACGAAAGACGCTTAACGTCACCTATCCGTCCCCGACGGCTGGCGACCGTCAGAATCTCCAGCAGCGCGAGGCGGTGCAGGCGATCGGACGGCTGGAGGCCGCAGGTCATGGCTGGCGTGCGGCAGCCATCTACCTTGCGCTTGCCGACCAGCTCCAGAGCCCCGGCGAGCTCGCAATCCTGACGGCCAAGGCCGAGCAAGCGGGCGACCATCATCTCTCGCTGCAGATCGGCAAGATCGCGTACGGGCGCGGCATCGACGTCGCGGCGCTGGCCTTCCCGGTCGGCGTCATTCCGGCCAACGCCAATATATCCGGCTCGGGCAAGGCGCTCGCCTACGCGATTGCTCGCCAGGAAAGCGCCTTCAATCCGGCCGCCGTTTCTGCCGCCAATGCCCGCGGTCTGCTGCAGCTCCTGCCGGGCACGGCGCAGGGCGTCGCCAAACGACACAACATCACTTATTCCAAGGACAAGCTGACGGCGGATGCCGGCTACAACGCGACGCTCGGTGCGCATTATCTCGGCGAGCAGATCGACGCCTTCGGCGGCTCCTATATCCTGACCTTCATCGCCTATAATGCCGGACCGAAGCGCGTGCCGGAATGGATCGGCCGCTATGGCGATCCGCGCGGCAAGCCGGTCGACGAGATCGTCGACTGGATCGAGCGCATCCCCTTCCCCGAGACACGCAATTACGTACAGCGGGTGATGGAGAATTATGAGGTGTACAAGGCGCGCCTCGGACAGACGCCTGACATCGAGCGCGACCTCATCGGGGGCCGCGGCGCGACCTGAGGCCGATTGGCAGACTTGCCGAAAGCACGCTACATCTCGTTCCGGCAGACGGGATGGAGATGTTATGGCTGACGCAGTCGCGAACGGGTTTACCGAAAAATTCTTTGGGTCGACCGATGGGCTGAGGCTTTATGCCCGCAATTATCAGCCCACCGGCGGAGACGCCGACCGGTTGCCGGTCGTCTGCCTGCCGGGCCTTACGCGCAATGCCCGCGATTTCCACGAGCTCGCATTGATTCTGTCGCGCGACGCAACTTTCCCACGGCGTGTCATGGCATTGGACTATCGGGGACGCGGCCTGTCTGATCGGGATGATAACAAGGCGAATTACAATCTGGCTGTCGAATGCGGCGATGTGATTGCCGCCTGCGCTACGTTCGGCATCGACCGCGCCATCTTCGTTGGGACCTCGCGCGGCGGGCTGATCCTGCATCTGCTGGCAGCAATAAAGCCGGAGCTGCTTGCAGGCGTCATCCTGAACGATATCGGCCCAGTCATCGAAGTAGCCGGGCTTATGGCGATCAGGGACTATCTCAACCGTGACCGCAGACCTCAAAGCTGGAGTGAGGCGGTCGATATCCTCAAGGAGAATCACGGTGCAGCCTTTACCGCACTCGGTCTCACCGACTGGGAGGGCATGGCGCACGCCATCTATCGGGAACAGAATGGCATACCCGTCGCCGACTATGACCCGGCCATTGCCGAGCAGCTGAAAACAATCGATTTCAACAATCCCCTCCCCGACCTCTGGTCGCAATTCGAAAGCCTGGGCTCCATGCCGCTGCTGGTTGTCAGGGGAGAGAATTCCAATCTGCTATCGCGGGAGACGATGGATGAAATGGCGAAACGGCATCCAGGGATGGTGGAGATCACGGCGAAAGGCCAAGGCCACGCGCCTCTTCTGCATCTCGGGGACATTTCGGCGATGATCCGAATGTTTATCAGGGAACTCGGCTAATTCTGCCCCAGCTCTCCGGTTCAGTTTTCAGCGACTTCCAGGTTGTCCATATGCATCGGCCTTCCGACATAAACGAAAAAGCCCGGCTCGAAAGCCGGGCTTCTCTGAATGACCGAAGTCAGATCAGATTAGAATGCACGCTGCAGGCGGAAGTAGCCCGAGGTAACGTCATCAGCATTTTCCGGATCGAGGTACTGAACCGAAACCTTGGCAGAGAAGTTGTCGACGATCTGGTAATCGATCGTTACGCCAGCCTTCCAGGCATTGTTGTCCGAGAAGTCAGCGTCGGTCGCGGCGTTAACTACGCCGTAGTTGCCGTAGTACTGAACACCGGGGGTGATCTTCAGCTTGTCAGTAGCCTTGATGGCGTATTCAGCTGCAACAGCCCATTCAGACTTGTTGTAGTAGGCGTTCGGGCCGCTGGAGTAGACAGCTGCGAGGCCAAGCGTGCCCGGGCCAACAGCAACCGTACCCATAGCGCGAACAGCGCCTTCTTCATTGTCGGTGTCGTAACCAGCAGTGATCTGGTAGGTGAAGGCACCAGCCTTGCCACCGAGGCCAACAGCTACACCGAAGTTGTTAGGTTCTTCGCCATTGTAGAACGGACCATCTTCCAGTTCGTCGACGCTGATGCCAGCGTAGAAGTCGCCGGTTTCGTACTGATAACGGATGGAGTTATGCAGGGTAACCGGGGAGCCGATGTCGTCCGTTTCGCCGGAGAGACCATCGTCCCACCAGGAGTAGAACAGACCAGCGCGGAAGCCAGCGATGTCGAGGTAAGCAGAGTCAAGCTGCGTCTTCTGGTTCGTAGCGTTGTCGGCGTTCGCCTGGATAACGATCACGCCGGTGAGCGGGCCGTATTCGGTGTCGCTCTTGGCCGTGAACTGAACCTGACCACGCGTACGGGCGTCCCAGCTCGAGTCGTTATCAACGAAACCACCGCCGCTGGCGCTGATCGAGCTAGCGCTCGGACCAGCATCAACCTGGAAACGGATGTAGCCGTTGATCTTGAGGCAGGTTTCCGTGCCCGGGATGTAGAAATAGCCGGTGCCGTAAGCGTCGCAGACGCGGACGTATTCAACCGGTTCCGGCTCGGCTGCAACGATAGCGTCAGCAGCCTGAGCGCCGGAAACTACTGCCAAAGCGGCAGCAGAGCCAAGAAGAAGGCTCTTGATGTTCATAATGACCTCCAATTCAAGTTTCGATCGGAGGTAAGATCACGCCTTACGGCGTTTCCCTGCCCTACCCCCGGTGTTTGAAGAAGTCGGGCGGTCAAGCCCTTGCTTCCGAGGCTGAAAATACAAGACGGCGGCTGTCACGCAATCACCAACTTGTGTTCGAGAGGGGTTTACGAAAGCCTTACCGAAACCCTGTTGCTGAAAGGCCACAAATTGGGCAACGGGCCTGCCGTTTGTTTAAGCTTTATTAAGAAAGTGCTTATTTTCCCGGTATTTATTGGGCTTTATAAAAGGCGCAGCGCGTCCCGCTGTGCCAAATCGGCACCATTTTCCCGCCAGAATCGGCTTTTTGAGATAACCGGCTAACGATTGGTGCGTAGTCGCCAATGCGAAAATCGAAACCGATTTCAGCTTTAGCCGACAGAGGCGATTGATTCCGTATGCGATTCGCCCGGCAACCATCGCGATTCTGGAACGAGGCATGCGACAGGGAGAATTTCGAGCGAAGGAAATAGACGGTGGAAACAGGAGCCGCGCGCAAAAGACGATAACATTATCAATGACGGAAATTGGCCCTCCAACACGGCGGTCGGTTGGCCGGCGATTCCAGGCCGCTCGATCGATGAAGCCGTTCATCGGAGGTTCACGCCTGATGGCTCAAGCTGAAAACCTGAGAGGATACGTCGATGAGGAAGCTATTATCAGCACTCGCAGCCGTCGTCCTGGCTGCATCTTTCGCCCCGCCGCTAAACGCGGCTCCGATTCTCGTGCCGAGAGCAGAGCAAGTGCAGATCGGCAATGTCGAGCAGGTCAGACATCGGGGCCATCGGCATTGGCGTGCGGATCGCCACTGGAACCACCGGTACGCCTACCGTTCCTGCAGATATTATGGCAGATGCTACAGATATCCGCGCTACGGTTATAGATACCCGCGATATTACGATCGCGATTATTACGGCTACGGCGATTATTACGGCTACCGTCCGCGGTCAGGAGTGACTTTGTATTTTCGGTTCTAACCGGCGACACTTGTCCGCCATATCGCAGGGTGCAGCATTCAACGGCCGTCACCCGGCCCGATTGAGGCAAGCGAAAATCGTGCCGTGGCAAATGTTATGGCTGGATTGATACCCGCTGCCATCTATCTGACTCCATTCATGAAAAGATAGAT
This sequence comes from Rhizobium viscosum, assembly GCF_014873945.1. Classification (NCBI taxonomy): domain Bacteria; kingdom Pseudomonadati; phylum Pseudomonadota; class Alphaproteobacteria; order Hyphomicrobiales; family Rhizobiaceae; genus Rhizobium; species Rhizobium viscosum. Next base: position 643,632 of record NZ_JADBEC010000001.1, read on the forward strand.
GGCGGAGAAGATGGGATTCGAACCCACGATACCATTTCTGGTATACTCCCTTAGCAGGGGAGCGCCTTCGACCACTCGGCCACCTCTCCGGTGGGAGCCCTGATATGGGTATTCACCGGTACGATCAAGCTTTTTTTGAAGTTTTTCACACGCCCTTACGCAGATCGCAAATGCGACGATGACAGTTCAAAACTGAATCGACCGCAGAGGCGATCAACCGCCGTATCGCTCATGCCAAGAGCTGTTTCAGGTCGGCCGCAGGATCGGCCAGGATCGCTCGATCCGGATTGATGCCTGATTCCAGCATCTTCTTGCCCGTCACATAGGCTTTTGCATCGTTGATGGCATCGACAGCAATCAGCCTGCCCTCGCGGAAATACCAGACGGAACTCGCTCCTTCGCGGGCGCCGGGGCGCAGCAGCGTGTCATCATAGCCCATATTGAACCCGGCAATCTGCAGCTTCACATCGTACTGATCCGACCAGAACCAGGGTTTCGGGTCATAGGGTTCATCGCCGCCGGCAATGACGGCGGCGGCGGCGTCCGCCTGATCGACGGCGTTCTGCACCGATTCGAGCCGGATGCGGCCGCCCTGCCAGGGCAGGCTGGCGCAATCGCCGGCCGCAAAGATCGACGGATCGGATGTGCGGGCGAATTCGTCGACGATGATTCCATTGCCAACCTCAAGCCCTGCCTCCTTCGCCAGAAGGTCGGTCGGCACAACGCCGATGCCGACAATGACGAAATCCACTTCGATGGTGCTGCCGTCGGAAAGTTCGGCACCGGTCACACGGCCATCCTTGCCGATCAGATGCTTCAGGCCGGTCTTTTCACGAATCGCCACATCATGGCTCTTATGGATCGCGCGCATAATATCGGCGGTTTCCTTCGCCGCGACGCGCTGCAGAATCCGGTCGGCCATTTCGATGACGGTGACCTCCAGGCCGAGATGGCGGGCGACGGCCGCAGCCTCAAGGCCAATGTAGCCGCCGCCAATGATGAGCACACGGCGGCCGGGCCGCATTTCTCCGGCAAGCAGGTCCGCATCGCGCTTGTCGCGGGCGACATAGACGCCTTCCAGATCGCCGCCGATCGCTGCAGGCAGGCGGCGGGGCGTTGATCCCGTCACGAGTGCCAGGGTGCCGTAATCGAGGACGGAGCCGTCCTGGAGAAAGACTTGCTTGGTCTCGCGGTTGATCTGCTCGGCCCAGGTCGACAGGCGGATCTCGACATTATTGTCTGGGTACCAGTGCTCGGGACGGAACAGCAGGCGGTCGAAGGCCATCTCACCGAGCAGATATTTCTTCGACAGCGGCGGGCGCTGGTAAGGAAGCACGTCTTCGGCGCCAATCAGCGTGATCGGACGCTCATCCTTCAGCGCACGCAGCTTGGCTGCCAATGCGAAGCCTGCCTGCCCCGCGCCGATGATCACCAGTCTGTCCGTCACGATACCACTCCCGAATATCAGTCCTTCAACAGAGACAAGGCCTATCCCCTGCCCCAAACGCCGTCAACGGAAGCGAGGATTTTGCCTCAGCCGATCTCGATCCAGCGGCGCTCATGGAAGGACTGTGCCATGGCATGAACCGACTTCTCTATCCTGAGACCGTCTTCGAATGTCACGATAGACGCCGGCTCTCCGGAAATTGCCCGGATCAGTTCGCGGCATTCGATGATCTTGAGATCGTTGAAGCCGAGGCCGTGGCCGGGCGCCGGAATGAAGCGATCATAGGGCTGATGGGCGGGTGCCGCCAGTATTTTGCGGAAGCCCTGCTCGGAGCCTCGTCCTTCGGCCTGATAGAGCTCAAATTCGTTCATGCGCTCCTGATCATAGAGGATCGAACCCTTCGAGCCGTAGATCTGCAGCGCGATACGGCCCTTGCGGCCCCAGGCGGCGCGGTTTGCCATCAGCACAGCAGAGATACCGCCGCCGAGGCGCATCAAGACATTGGCCGCATCGTGATTCTCGACCGCGCGGCGGCCGCCGTCCTTCAGAGGACGGTCAGCATAGGGTTTGACCATATCCGTGGTGACGGCCTCAACATGGCCGAAGAGATACCAGAGCAGCGACAGCGGATGGACGGCGAAATCGTCGAGTGCGCCGTAACCGGCCGATAACTCACTTTTCCAATAGAAGAGTCCGTCCGGATCCGCCATGAAATCCTCATCCATTTCGACGCGGATATGATTGACGGAGCCGATCGCGCCCTCGCCGATCAGCGCCTTGATATGCCGCATGATCGGGTTCTGGATATAATTGTAGCCGAGCACGGCGACCTTGCCGGATTGTCTGGCGATCTGCAGCATGCGCTCGGCATCGGCATAAGCGGGCGCCATCGGCTTTTCACACCAGACATGCTTGCCGGCCTCAAGGGCGGCGATCGCCATTTCGGCATGGAACTGGTTGGGCGTAGTGACGGAGACGACATCGACATCGGGATCGGCAATCAACGCACGCCAATCGGCCGTCGCCTTCTCGAAGCCGAATTCGGCAGCGCGGGCACTTGCGAGCTCTGCATTCGCCTCTGCAAGATGCACGAGACGCGGCCGCTCGACATCGCCGAAGACCGTCTTCACCGCATTCCATGCCAGCGCATGGCACTTGCCCATATAACCGGTGCCGATCAAACCGATGCCGAGTGGCTTCATTTCAGGGTCTCCTCCTCAAATCCGCGGGAATTTTTGGAATATTTGGATCATTTTGACAAGCAGGTCCTAGTGCATCATTTCGTCCTAGACCTCTCGAAACTGTCCAAAACCCTTGATTTTCAGCCTATTAAAAACAATTAGGCGCCTTCACTGAAATCGTTTATGCTCCGAAATATGGAATATTTGTTTCATCTCCCGAGCCGTCAGCATGGATAGTGATCCCCAGAGAGCGCGTGTGCCGCGCGATTTCGAAAGCTTGCGCAGTACGATCATCGAGCGCAAGGCGAACATGCCGAAGCGCCTGGCGCAGGTCGCCGCCTTTGCACTCGGCAACCCTGATGAAATCGCCTTCGGCACGACGGCGAGCATTGCAGCAGCATCGGATGTGCAGCCGTCCACGCTGGTGCGCCTCGCCCATCACCTCGGCTATGAGGGCTTCTCCGATCTCCAGAGCATTTTTCGCGAGCGGTTGCGCGACCGGACGCTGAGCTATGAGGAACGCCTCGTCACGCTGGAACAGTCCGGCGGGGATGACGAGGATGCGACGCTGCTTTCCGGCTTCATTTCGGCGGCCAGCCAGTCCGTGAACCGGCTTGCCGCGACGGTACAGACCGATACTTTTGCCAAGGCGGTCGATATTCTGGCTGCGGCGGAGACCATCTACCTTATCGCCAAGCGGCGCTCCTATCCGCTGACGGCGCACATGACCTACGCCTTTTCCAAGCTGAACATCCGCCATCAGATCGTCGCCTCGCCAAACGGTGTCGATCCGGAGATGGTGCAATTTGCCACGCCGCGCGATGCCGCGATTGCGGCGAGCTTTTCGCCCTATGCGGCTGACAGCCTCAATCAGAGCCAGGAACTTGCCGATCGCGGCGTGCCAGTCATTGCGATCACCGATTCGGCCTTCTCGCCGCTGGCTGCCTGCGCCACGCACTGGTTCGAAGTAGCAGAGGCCGATTTCGGCGGCTTCCGGTCACTCTCTGCCTCCATGGCGCTCACCATGGCGCTGCCTGTTGCCATTGCCGAGCGACGACGCAAATTACAGCACGCAAAACCCGTGAAGACCAAAATGGAATAAACATTCCGAATTGACAAAGAGACGGAACCAATGTTTCATTATTCAAAATTCGCGGACGGTCCAGGCCGCGTAAAAATCTAGCGGGAGGACATCATGGTACAATCGAATCCGGGCTCACAGCCGGAGCCGACACTCGACGTGATCACCATTGGCCGCTCGTCCGTCGACCTTTACGGTCAGCAAATCGGTTCGCGGCTGGAAGATATCGGCTCGTTCGCCAAGTCTGTCGGCGGCTGCCCTGCCAATATCGCCATCGGCACGGCGCGGCTCGGGCTGAAATCGGCATTGATCACCCGCGTCGGCGACGAGCAGATGGGGCGCTTCATCATCGAACAGTCGGCGCGCGAAGGCGTCGAGACGAAAGGCATCAAGACCGACAAGGATCGGCTGACGGCGCTTGTGCTGCTGGCAGTGGAGGCCGAGGGCGTCTCGCCGATGATCTTCTATCGTTCCGACTGCGCCGACATGGCGCTCGACGAAGGCGATATCGACGAAGATTTCATCAAGTCCTCACGCGCAGTGCTCGTCTCGGGTACGCACTTCTCCCGCCCGAATACGGAGGCCGCGCAGCGCAAGGCGATCCGCCTTGCCAAGGCGAACGGCCGCAAGGTGATTTTCGATATCGACTACCGGCCGAACCTCTGGGGCCTTGCCGGCCATGCCGAGGGCTTCGAGCGTTATGTGAAATCGGACCGCGTCTCATCGAAGATGAAGGAGACGCTGCCGGATTGCGATCTGATCGTCGGTACGGAAGAAGAGATCCTGATTGCATCGGGTGCCGATGACGTTCTCGGTGCGTTGAAGGAGATCAGACGCCTCTCGCCTGCCACCATCGTTCTGAAGCGCGGGGCCATGGGCTGTATCGTCTATGACGGCCCGATCAGCGACAATCTGGAAGACGGCATTGTCGGCCAAGGCTTTCCGATCGAGGTGTTCAACGTGCTCGGCGCGGGCGATGCGTTCATGTCCGGCCTGCTGCGTGGCTGGCTGAAGGATGAACCGCTGAAGACCTGCGCCACCTGGGCGAATGCCTGCGGCGCCTTTGCCGTTTCCCGCCTGCTCTGCTCGCCGGAATATCCGACCTGGGCGGAACTCGACTTCTTCCTGAAGAACGGCAGCAAACATCGCGCGCTGCGCAAGGACGAGGCGATCAACCACATCCATTGGGCCTCGACCCGCAAGGGCGATATCCCGCTTCTGATGGCACTCGCCATCGACCATCGTTCGCAGCTAACCGCTGTCTGCGACGAGCTCAGCATCGATTACAAGCAGATCGTCGCCTTCAAGCGACTGGCGGTGGAAGCCGCTGCCCGCGTTGCCGATGGCCGGACGGGCTACGGCATGCTGATCGACGAGCGCTTCGGTCGCGATGCCTTCTTCGACGCGGCCAAGAAGGATTTCACCTGGATTGGCCGGCCGGTCGAGCTTCCGGGCTCCAAGCCGCTGCGTTTCGAATTCAGCCAGGATATCGGCTCGCAGCTAGTGGAATGGCCGCTCGACCATTGCATCAAGTGCCTGTGCTTCTATCATCCCGACGATCCGGCAGAGTTGAAGAAGGAACAGCAGGAGAAGCTGCGCACGCTCTTCGAAGCCGCGCGCAAGGTCGGTCGCGAGCTGCTGGTGGAGATCATCTCCAGCAAGAACGGGCCGCTGACCGACGATACGGTGTCGACGGCACTGGAAGAGCTCTACGCGCTCGGCATCAAGCCGGACTGGTGGAAGCTGGAGCCGCAGGCCTCAACCGGCGCCTGGAAAAAGATCGATGCCGTCATTGCCAAAAATGATCCATGGTGCCGCGGTATCGTGCTTTTGGGGCTCGAGGCTCCTGCCGACGAACTGGTGAAGGGTTTCGAGGCGACATTGGCTGCACCCTCGGTCAAGGGCTTTGCGGTTGGCCGCACGATCTTTGCCGATGCCGCGCGCGGATGGCTTTCGGGCAAGATCAACGACGAGGAAGCGATCGCCGATATGGCCGGCCGCTTCAAGCAATTGACAGAGGCTTGGCTGAAAACGCGCGGTCTCAATTAAGTAGAGTGAATTTGGGAGGCGCCCGATGGGCAAGACGGTAAGATTGACGATGGCGCAGGCCGTCGCGCATTTCCTCAAAAAGCAGATGACCATCGTCGACGGCAAGAAAGTGCCGATCTTCGGCGGCGTCTGGGCGATCTTCGGCCACGGCAATGTCGCCGGCATGGGCGAAGCGCTCTATCAGGTGCGCCATGAACTGCCGACCTATCGCGCCCATAACGAACAGGGCATGGCCCACGCAGCCATCGCCTATGCCAAGGCGAGCTTCCGCCAGCGCTTCATGGCCTGCACGACCTCGATCGGCCCTGGCGCGCTGAACATGATGACGGCCGCAGGCGTGGCGCATGTCAACCGCATCCCGGTGCTCTTCCTGCCCGGCGATATCTTCGCCAACCGCGCCCCCGATCCGGTACTGCAGCAGATCGAGGATTTCGGCGACGGCACGGTCTCTGCCAATGATGCTTTCCGCCCGGTCTCGCGCTATTTCGACCGTATCACCCGGCCGGAACAGATCATCACCGCGCTGAAGCGCGCCATGCAGGTCCTGACCGATCCGCTCGATTGCGGCCCCGTGACGCTGTCGCTCTGCCAGGACGTTCAGGCGGAGGCCTTCGATTATCCGGAGAGCCTGTTTGAGGAAAAGGTCTGGACGGTGCGCCGTCCGCAGCCGGATGCCGACGAGCTTGCCAATGCCATTGCGCTGATCAAGGCTTCGCAGAAGCCAGTTATCGTTGCGGGCGGCGGCATTCTCTATTCGCAGGCAACCAGGGAGCTTGTGGCTTTCGCGGAAGCGCATGGCGTTCCCGTCGTCGTCACCCAGGCCGGCAAGTCGGCAATCGATGAGCGTCATCCGCTGGCGCTCGGCTCCGTCGGCGTGACCGGCACCTCGGCTGCCAATGCGATTGCCGAGGAAACCGACCTGGTGATTGCCGTCGGCACGCGTTGCCAGGATTTCACGACAGGCTCCTGGGCGCTCTTCAAGAATGAGAACTTCAAGCTGCTCAGCCTGAATATCGCGGCCTATGATGCGCTCAAGCATGACAGCCATCCGCTGGTTGCCGATGCCCGCGAGGGACTGAAGGCACTCTCGGCTGAGCTCTCCGGCTGGAAGGCACCGGCTGCCCTTGCCGAAAAGGCAACGAAGGAAAAGAACGTCTGGATGGAAGCCGCCGCCAAGGCGATGGGCACCACCAATGCCGCCCTGCCCTCCGATGCGCAGGTTATCGGCGCGGTCGCCCGGTCGATCGGCGGCGAGAAGACGGTGCTGCTTTGCGCCGCCGGCGGGCTGCCGGGTGAGTTGCACAAGCTATGGCCGGCGACTGTTCCCGGCAGCTACCACATGGAATACGGCTTCTCCTGCATGGGCTATGAAATCGCCGGCGGTCTCGGCGCCAAGATGGCGCATCCGGAAAAGGACGTCGTCGTTATGGTCGGCGACGGCTCCTATATGATGATGAATTCCGAGCTTGCGACCTCGGTCATGCTGGGTCTCAAACTCAACATCGTTCTGCTCGATAACCGCGGCTATGGCTGCATCAACCGCCTGCAGATGGCCACCGGTGGCGCGAACTTCAACAATCTCTTGAAGGACGCCTATCACGAGATCATGCCCGAGATCGATTTCCGGGCGCATGCCGAAGCGATGGGAGCGATCGCGGTCAAGGTTTCCTCCATCGCCGAACTGGAACAGGCGATCGCCGATTCGAAGAAGAATGACCGCACCTCGGTCTTCGTCATCGATACCGACCCGTTGATCACGACGGATGCCGGTGGTCACTGGTGGGATGTGGCGGTGCCGGAAGTCAGCCCGCGCGGCGAGGTCAACAAGGCGCATGAGGCCTATGTCAAGGCACGCGCCGCCCAGCGTGTCGGCTGATAGATCATTCTCAATTTTCTGGAGGAGCGGCAGCGCTCCTCCGCGCCATTTCCAAGGAGACCATTCATGAAGGCCAAACTCGGCATGTCGCCCATCGCATGGTGGAATGACGACCTTCCCGAACTCAGCGACGACGTTTCTCTCGAGGAATGCCTGCGCCAGTCCCGCACCGCCGGCTTTACCGGCATGGAGCAGGGCCGCCGTTTCCCGAGCAATCCGCAAGAGATGCTGCCCATTCTGCGCGCCGCCGACGTGACGCTCTGCGGCGGCTGGTTTTCGGGCACGCTGGTCAACGAGGAGCTTGCGGCCAACAAGGACCGTATCGCGCCGATGATCGAGCTGTTCAAAGCGGTCAATGCCCCCTGCATCGTCTATGGCGAAGTCGGCCGCTCGATCCAGGGTGATCGCTCCAAGCCGCTCGCGACCAAGCCGCGTCTTGGAGATGACGAGATGAAGGCCTATGCGCGCCGTGTGACCGAATTCGGCGAATGGTGCGCCGAGCAGGGCATGCCGCTTTCCTACCACCATCATATGGCAGCTGTCGTCGAGACCGAGCCGGAGCTCGATGCCTTCATGAAGAATTCGGGCGCGGGCATTCCGCTGCTGCTCGATGCCGGGCATCTGGCCTTTGCCGGCGGCGACGTGCTGCGCGCGATCGACAATCACCACGCCCGTATCAACCATGTGCACGTCAAAGATATCCGCAAGGCCGTCGTCGATGGCCTGGATCGCAGCAAGCAATCCTTCCTCGACGCGGTGGCGCTCGGCGCCTTTACCGTGCCGGGCGACGGTTCGCTCGATTTCGGCGCGATCGTCAAGCGTTTCGCCGATTATGGTTATGAAGGCTGGTTTGTGGTTGAAGCCGAGCAGGATCCGCGCAAGGCGCCGCCGCAGAAAATGGCCGAGATCGGTCATGCCGAGCTGATGCGGGTCATGACGGCTGCTGGTTATACGGTGGAGACCGAAGGTTTCCCGAAAGGGTAACTACAAAACTGCTGGAGCCCGGAGCCCCCTCATCCGCCCTTCGGGCACCTTCTCCCCTGGGGGAGAAGGGAAAAAGAGGCGGGCGCGGCATATGCCTTCTCCCCAGCGGGGAGAAGGTGGCGGCAGCCGGATGAGGGGGCCGCACTCACCAATTCAGGAGGAGAAACACCAATGCCAAACCTCAAGGTAAAACCGTCAGGCAAGACCGGCCGCGTCACGCACGTGACCCCAGAAAGCGCCGGCTGGACCTATGTCGGCTTCGACATGTACCGTCTGAAGCCCGGCGAGACGGCCTCGGGCGAGACCGGCGAACGCGAGGTCTGCCTCGTCTGGGTGAGCGGCAAGGGCAAGGCTTCGGCCGGCACCAGGGATTTCGGCACGCTCGGCGAGCGCATGAGCCCCTTCGACGGCGCGCCGCACGCTCTTTATATTCCGATGGAATCGGCATGGTCGGTGACGGCCGAGACGGATCTGGAGCTTGCCGTCTGCTCTGCTCCCGGCGGCGGCACCTATGAGGCGAAGGCCATTCCGCCCGGCACGCATCCGCCGCTGACGCGCGGCAAGGGCACGAATGTGCGCTACGTCAACAATATCATGCCTGAAGACGACAGTTCCGCGCACTCGCTGCTCGTCGTCGAGGTCATCACGCCCGGCGGGCACACCTCGTCCTATCCACCGCACAAGCATGATCAGGACAATCTTCCGCATGAAAGCATGCTGGAAGAGACCTATTATCACCGCCTCAACCCGCCCCAGGGCTTCGGCTTCCAGCGCGTCTATACGGACGACCGCTCACTGGATGAGGCGATGGCCATCGAAGACGGCGACGTGACGCTGGTGCCGAAGGGCTACCACCCCTGTGCGGCGACGCATGGCTACGACCTCTATTATCTCAATGTCATGGCGGGACCGAAGCGTGTCTGGAAGTTCTACAATGCGCCGGAACATGAGTGGCTGCTGAAAGCCTGATCCGGCTGCAGATCGCTAAATAATCTGACAGCGGGCGAGCCGCGCAGATGGTTCAATCCTTCCATTCAAACGCAATGGATGGAGGAACACCATGCGCGGCTCTAGCCTTACAATTTATGCCCAGACCACCCGACGCACGGAAACCGGACAGTCCCGGCTTCTTGCAAGTCTCGTCACTGGTTTTCGCTTGATAGCACGCAAGCTCGCCGAACGGCGCAGTCGCAGTGCCGTTATGGAGTTGTCCGACGATCAGCTCAAGGATATCGGCCTTTCCCGAGGCCAGATCGACAGCGACGTGCATATCTCGAGCCACTACTGGAGCAACAAAGGATTGTGATAGGGTGCTGCAGCGGGCACCGCTCGCCGCGCAAAAATCCGGAACGACCGATGTCGCAATTTTCGACCGCATTGCTCTTGAAGACGAAAACCGTCGCGATCCGCGACATCGTCTGCAATGGGGAATGCCGCCACAAGAGCGACGAGGAATGCGCCCACAAGACGAGCCTCGTCTATCCCTATCGCGGCGTCTTCATGCGTCATGTCGGGCGCACCGATACGGTGGCGGAAGCCAATCAGATGCTCTTCTTCAATGCCGGACAAGGCTATCGCATCAGCCATCCTGTCGAGGGCGGCGATGCCTGCATCGATCTTTCCATCGACGAATCCCTTTTGGCCGAGCTTGCGCCCAGGGATCAGGTGCAGGCCGGCGAGCTGTTCGGTTTCAAGCGTCAGCGCCGGCGCATCGATCCGCGCGCGCAGGCGCTTGTTGCGCTTCTTCGCCACGGGTTGCGCCGGGGTGTTGCCGAGACATTGGAGGCGGAAACGCTGGCGCTTACGCTTGTGCGCCGTTCGCTCGGCGAGCGCACCTCGCATGCGGCGGGTGCGAGTGCCGGTCGGCAGAAGCTTGTCGACCGGGCAAAACTCGTGCTCTCCTCCGATCTCGCGCGGCGCTGGACGCTTGCCGAGATCGCAACGGAAGTCGGCGTTTCGCCTATCTATCTGACGCAGGTTTTCCAGCAGGTGGAGGCAACCCCGCTTTACCGCTATCAGCTTCGGCTTCGCCTTGCCCGCGCGCTCGATCTTCTCGGCGAATATGAGGATCTGACAGCGCTCGGCCTCGATCTCGGCTTTTCCAGCCACAGCCATTTCACCGCATCCTTCCGCCAGGCCTATGGCCAGACGCCGGCGGAGTTCCAGCGCGCCACGCGGCTGCGGGCATAAAGTCGCTAAAGAATTCGACAGCGACGAAAGGACCACCGGTGGTCTTATGATCCTGCCCCAGACGGGGAGCCAACCGGAGGATGACAAGATGAAGAAGACCACATGCGCTGCCTGCGACTGCGAACTCGGACCTGACGCGATCAGCGTCAAGCTCGGCGGCAAGACCGTCGAGGTCTGCTGCGAGGAATGCGCGCAGGCGCTCGGGGAAGCGGAGGCTGCCACGGCATCCGCGCCCGCAGCCGCCAAGGATTGAAAACAAGGACGCGCCCACAGAGGCGCGGCCTTTTTCGCTCAGGCTGGCAACAGCCCGTAACGCCAGCCGAGCCGCCTGGCATTGCGCGCAAGCACCGTGAAGGCCAGCAGGAACATGCAGGCTTCCGCAAAGACCGGTACCATCCAGATACCCATCTCCCCGAAAGCATGCGGCAGCAGGAATGTCAGCGGCAGCGTGAAGAGATAGGCGCGCGACAGGCCGAAGATCGCCGCGCGCCTGGCATCGCCGATCGCCTGGAAATAGCCCGACAGCACCATCATCTGGCCGAACAGGAAATAGGCGCCGACCGTCCAGGGCAGAATGCGCGAGACCTCGGCGATGACGACGGGGTCGGCGACGAAGACATGGCCGAGGCGGCTTGCCAATAGTTCGACCGTGATCTCGACGCCGGTGCAGTAGACGAGCGCCGCGACCAGCGCGATCTGCAGGCTGCGGCCGACACGCTCGGAAAGGCCGGCGCCATAATTGTTGCCGCAGATCGTCTGGAAGGCGATGTTGAGGCCGAGCAGCGGCAGGTAGGCAACCGTCATGACACGGGTGATGATGCCGTAAGCGCCGACGGTCGCGACATAATCGCCCTCGCCCCAGATCGACAGATTGAAGATGACGGCGGCCGAGCAGAGCGAGATGCCGATGAAGCCGAGGCTCATCGGGGCGCCGAGCGCCAGGATCGGCTGCCACTCCGCAAGCGGAAAGCGGGTTGCCGGGCGCAGTGCGCGTTCGTTGCGCCAACGGTAGATCAGCACGGCAACAAGGCAGATCGCCTGTGCCAGCACGGAGCCCAGCGCCGAGCCGGCGACACCCCATTGCAGGATTGCCATGAAGAACCAGTTGGCGACGATGTTGAGTGCCGTGGCGGCGAGCATCACCATGGTCATGAAGCCGATCCGGCCTTCGCTGCGTAGGGCATCGATATTGAGCGACAGGAAGAAGGCGATGGGCGCGGCACCGACCATGATGCCGATGAAGGTGCGGGCATTTTCGGCAACGGCGAGGTCGGCTGCGGCGGCATTGTCGACGATGCGCCAGCCGATGGTCCAGTAGATCGCGTTGATGACAAGCACGACGGCGATCGCCAGCACATGGGCGGCCGCAAAGGTGCGCCGGGCGGCATCGCGATTGCCGGCCCCGAGTTCACGGGCAAGGATGCTTGCCATGCCGTTCGAGACGAGCGACTGCAGGGCCACCAGCATCATCAGGCCGGGAAAGATCAGGGTGACGGCGGAGAGCGCGCCGGCCCCGACATAGGCGCCAAGGAAATAGGCATCCACCACGGCAAAGAGGCCGTTGATGGTGGTGATCAGGATGATTGGCAGCGCCGTGCGGGCAAAGACCGAAGGCAACGAGCCAGTCAGGAATGCATTTGTTTGCGAATTTGAAGTCATGGACGGAATCCGGGTGTTGCGGGCAACGATCAGGCTGTCAGATATCGAGAACGAGATGCGGCAGACCGTTCGAGGTCTTGCGCGGCGAGACGCCATTCTCGTCGATCTGGGCATGGACGCGCTGGCGGAAAGCCGAGAAGCTCTCGAAGGTCACGACATCGACGGGCTCATCGAAATGGATGGTGATCCTGTAGAACTCGCTGCCCGGGACAGCCGACAATGCGAGAACCTTGCCGGTGAAAGGCTGGTTCAAGTACCGCCCGCGGATATGGGCGCCGACGAAGATCGGCGACGCAGGCTTGTCATTGGGCTTGGCAGCAAGGGCCGAGAGCGTATTCCAGTCGCGGGCGCCATATTGGCGGGCAATCAGCTCGAGAGCGGCAGCATGGGTGATCTCGCTGCCGCGCTCGGTCATGGCCTGGCGCAGGCGCTTTGCCTGGGCCTTCAGTTCATCAACCGGCGGATAGGTTATAGTCATGGTGGTACGAGTCATGGAGTCAGCCTTTCAAAGGCATGCCATTCGACTGTCAGGGGGGCTCGCATTGCCGTCAGTCAGCATGCACAGTGGCTGTGACCATGATTGCGAGGGCTTCACCATGGATCTTCATCCGCGAGCGGCCGGTGCCTCGAACCGGTTTCTCTATGCGCGACGACGGATGCCAAGTCAAGATCGGCACACATCCGGTGAAAAAATGGGCAGATTCTGGACAATATTGCCGACGATAAACGCGTTATGCCGTTAGATTTTGCACAAGCTTTCAATTTTAAAGATATTGTTCAGCAGATGTGAGCAATCCTGCGTTAAAGTCCGATCATACAACAAGCGGAGGCTGACATGGCCTTTCAGATGCACCTCGATACAGAACATCCCAAGCCCGAACAGGCTTACAGAGAATTCAACCTCGATCGGCCGGGCAACATCATCTTTGTCGGCCATCACCTCAGCACCGGCACGCAAGTCCGCTGCCTGATCCGCACCATCACGCTCGCCGGCGCGCTGCTGGAAGTCAGCCCCAGCCTGGAAATGCCGCAGAATTTCTTCCTGGAAATCCTCGGCATCCATGACGAGATCGGCGCGACCGTGGTCAAGCGCGAAGACGAGTTCGTGACCATCAGCTTCAACATGCTGCTGAACCCCGAATTCCTGCATCACGTGCTGCGGTTGAGCTTCGAAACCAGCCTCTGATTCCCTAATCTAAGAACGCGGGCCATGTGACCCGCGTTTCAAAGAGCGATGGCTTGTGGCGATCAGGCGGCGAGATGCCGCTCGATCTGGTCGACGGGAAGATTGGTGTAATCCTTCGCCACTTCCGCCGAGATCGCTGCCTGCGCATCGGCGCTGAGATTGGGCCGCAGCGTGCCGAGCGCGCGCGGAGGCGCCACCAGAACGATGCGGCTTGCCTCCTTCTCATGCACGAGCTCGTCAAGCTTTACGGCAACTTCCTTCAGGAAGTCGGCTTCGGCCTGGTCCTGCCAATTGGTCTCTTCCATGGCGCTGCCGCTGAGCCCATCCGGGGCGTAGGCGCGGCCCGGCTTGTCGGTGCCGAGTTCGCGCGTCGGCTGGTTGGGCTGCGTAAGAGTTTCACGGACCTGGAGGTTCATCAGCTCGGCGTCACCGGCATTCTGCAGGATCAGGGCTTTTGCCCCATCGCACACGACGACCCAGGATTCCCAGGGAACTTTGACATCTGTCATTTCAGTTTCCTCGCTTTCATTATTGGAAGCAGCGCACCGCCTAGAGCGCCGTGCGTCCATTCGGACGCACAAAGGACGCTCTAACTTCTTGAATCTACACATCGTGCTTACCGAAAATCGATTCCGATTTTCGGGCAGATGCTTAGGAGAAAACGTCCGGCAATTGAAAGAGTTCGGGAAAAATCTGAGCAAAGAGAATCAACGGCGATCCGCAAGGCAGGCCATGGCGTAGAAGGGACAAAGCGGAGACCAAAGACGATGAAGACAGCGCTTGTCGCCTATGCCGGTTGCCTTCTTACCCTTGCCGTTGTTGACGCCATATGGCTCGGCATCGTCGCCCGCACCTTCTATCGCGATCAGTTGGGCGAACTGATGCTTCCCTCGCCGAACCTTGGCATCGCAGCGCTTTTCTATCTGCTCTTCACGGTTGCGGTCGTCATACTTACGGTTTTGCCCGGGCTTTCCAGCGGATCGATCGGCACGGCGCTTCTCTATGGTGCCATTTTGGGACTGGCGGCTTACGGCACGTACGACATCACTAATCTGTCGACACTGAAGAACTGGCCGCTCGCCATGAGCCTGGTAGATATGGCCTGGGGAACCTTTCTGACGGCACTTAGCGCTGCCGGGGGTTATTGCGCGGCAAGATTCCTAGCCTGAGCGACGACAAGTTTATTCCCAAGAGGGCACAATAGATGTGCCGCTAACGCACAAATTTCAAACTCGTTAAAATTGTAGTTTTATATTTGACGAATGTGAAAAACATTCGTGTGAGCCTCGCTATTGAACAGCCTGAAATTTGAACTGCCTCAAATTTTGAACTGCCTGACGGAGAATGCGAAATGGAAATGCTCCGCGCAACGCACCTCGCCACGGTGAAGTCGGCTGTCTACGATATTCGCTGGGAGGAGTTCAACGTCAAGCGGCCGGCTCGTATTGTGGCCGTTCGCCCCTGCCTGACCGGGATTTCGATGCGCAGCGCCGAAATTCTCGACATTTCCCAGGGCGGCGCGACCTTCGTCGTGTCGACCACGGCCGGCCTGCCCAAGCATTATTATCTGAATATTCTTGGGCTCGCCTATCGCATCGGCTGCGCCGAGGTCTATCGCCATAACGAGCGCATCGGCGTTCGTTTCATCAACCTGATCGAGCCGGACGTTCTACGCAAGGTAGTGCGCGCCGACTTCATGATCGGCAACACGGAAGCGATCGACGCGCGCCGGAACGGCAGCCGCGTCTGAGCCGTCGCGAGCGTGAAATAATCTTGCTTGCCTTGGCAAAGCGAGAGCCTATTGTTGCGCGGCTTTTTCAATAGTTCCGGGAAATTGCCCTCGCATGTCTGCCTTCTCGCGCTTCACGCCGCTTGCCAGCGCCCTGCCCTCCACCGTTCCTTTCGTTGGCCCCGAGGCTATCGAGCGCCAGCGCGGTCTGAAGGTTGAAGCGCGCATCGGCGCCAATGAAAACGGTTTCGGCCCGGCTCCCTCGGTCATTGCCGCCATGCGCGAGCAGGCCGGCGACATCTGGAAATACAACGATCCGGAAAACTACGCGCTGCGGGAGGCGCTCGCCACCCATCTCGGCGTGACTCCGGCCAATATCGCCGTCGGTGGCGGCATAGACGAGTTGCTCGGGCAGATCGTACGGCTGGTGATCGAACCCGGCGGTACCGTCGTGACCTCCTTCGGTGCCTATCCGACCTTCAACTTCCATGTGAACGGTTTCGGCGGCCGGCTGGTCACGGCTCCCTATGCCGGCGACCGGGAAGATCTCGACGCGCTGCTTGATGCAGTCAAGCGTGAGAACGCGCCGCTTGTCTATTTCGCGAACCCTGACAATCCGATGGGTAGCTGGTGGGATGCCGACAAGATTGTCGCCTTTGCGCGCGCCCTGCCGGAAACCTGCCTGATGATCCTCGACGAAGCCTATAGCGAGACCGGCCCAGCCTCCGCCCTGCCGTCGATAGAGTCGCTCATCGATCTGCCGAACATCGTGCGCACCCGCACCTTCTCCAAGGCCTACGGTCTTGCCGGCGCCCGCGTCGGCTATGTCATCTCGACGCCGGGCACGGCGCAGGCCTTCGACAAGATCCGCAACCATTTCGGGATGAACCGGCTTGCGACGGTCGCAGCCCTCGCAGCCCTCAAGGATCAGGCCTATCTTTCCGAAGTGATCGGGAAAATCCATGCCGCGCGCAACAGGATCGCTGATATTGCCAGAGCGAACGGCCTGCAGCCGCTGGTATCAGCCACCAATTTCGTGGCTGTGGATGCCGGGCGCGACGGCGCTCACGCACGGGCCATCGTCGACGGATTGATGGAGCACGGCGTCTTCATTCGCATGCCGGGTGTCGCGCCGCTCAACCGCTGCATACGCGTCAGCGTCGGGCCGGAAGCCGACATGGCGCGGCTTGAAGAGGCGCTCCCGCTGGTCTTGAAAAAACTCGCCTGACAATGGGAAACCCAAACGGGTAAACCGCGGCCGGCGGGAGGGCGCCGGTCGCGGTTTCCTTCTCCGGCGTCGGCCCCGTCCAAAGCGCCCCGCCAGTTCCCTCTTTTGAGGTTGTTATTTTGTAGAACTTCTATTGGAGACGTTCCTTAGTGGATCGTCATCCATTCGCGGGCGGCGCGGAGCGCTTCGGCAAGCTGCATCTTGCTCATAGAAGCGGCCACATCGGCGCGCAGCTCGGCGGCGCGGTCGTTGCCCTTGATTGCGGCGATGTTCAGCCACTTGTGAGCGGAGACGAGATCGATCTGGCAACCACGACCGGTCGCATACATCAGACCCATTTCGCAGAAGACATCGGCGCTGTTGTTTTCGCCACCCATGGTGGCCATTTCAGCATTGTGCATTTCAAAGCGTGCCATCGGTTCTATCCCTGTTTAGCCTGTTAAGACGTACCCTGTTTTACCTTTGGGCCTTGCCATCTTCTGCGGCTTGCGGCCTCTCCGGTCCGGCGGGTTTGCCCCGCTCGTTTGATGGGTTCACTATGCCGAACGGCTTTCAAAAAACGCCTAAAATGCATGATTAATTTGACGCAAACAAAGTGCAAATGCTTGGTAAACTTGGGTTTTTGTTAAACATCGGAATCCCTGCGAATTAAGGATTTTCCAGCGCCTTTTACGAAAAATTCAGATTTGGAAATTGAGGATTTGTTCACTATGAAATCAGCATCGATCTGGCCATCAGCAGAAAAAACCTCGCCCGGAGGCCGGATTTTTGGCGCTTCCCACAACGTATTTACCTTTACGTTCGCGTCAGTTATTTTCGCGCCATTTCATATCTCATGGAGGAAGAGATGATCCGTACCCTCGTTCTTGCCGGCGCACTGGTACTTATTGCGGGCCTTGCACAGGCGGATGAGCCGATCGTCGGCAACTGGAAGACCCGCGCCGGCGATACGGCGGTGATTGCGCCCTGCGGCGGCGCATATTGCATCACGTTGAAGACCGGCAAATATGCCGGCAAGAAGATCGGCAGACTGTCCGGCACCGGCGGCAGCTATAGCGGTGAGATCACCGATCCTGCCGACGACAAGACCTATAGCGGCTCGGGCAGCATCTCCGGCGGCTCGCTCAAAATGCAGGGCTGCGTGATGCAGGTCTTCTGCAAAACGCAGACATGGACTCGCCTTTGAGACCCGTCTCTGAAACGCTCAGGCAGGTTCTGAGAAGCTTAGCCGGCCTCAGAAACTGAACGCAAAATGAACCGCCATCTCAGCACCCGTTCAGCCACATCATGGCAAAACAGCACCATGAAGGGCGCATATCGGGGTAAGGACGTGGACGTGTTCATTCTGGCGAGACGGTTTACAATCATAACGCTGTTTGCGGCGATCTTCGCGATCTCTTTTTCGGCAGTCGTCGTGCACACCGGCGGCGGCGGCGCGCAGCAGTCGCATTTCGGTGCGAACTATACCTGCCTGAAAAGCAGCGGCGGTTACTGCACTGCCATCCGCTGAGACCCGGGAAAAATCTGGGTCTCAGCCTTTGAGCGTCGTTTGCTTGTTAAAAACGACTCTCTATAATGCCTCATGAGCAAACGAATCTATCCCCTGTCCGCTTTCGACATTTCGTCCCCTCCCCCTTTCGAGCCGCAAGCCTTCGATGATCCGGCAAGAGCCGTCGAAGTTTTGACGGAACTCTATGAGCGCAACACATCGTTCCTGATCGACAGCTTCACGAAGCTCGCGCAAGGGGCGCCGGTTACCTCCCGCTACCGCGCTTTCTACCCGCAGGTCAGCATCGAGACGGCGAGCTTCGGCCATGTCGACTCCCGCCTCTCCTATGGTCATGTGACTGCACCGGGCGTCTATACGACGACGGTCACCCGGCCGAAGCTTTTCAAACATTATCTGAAGGAGCAGCTGCTGCTCCTGATGAAAAGCCACAATGTGCCTGTCGTCGTCTCGGAATCCTCGACGCCGATCCCGCTGCATTTCGCTTTCGGCGAGGGCGCGCATGTGGAAGCGTCGGCTGCGGCCTTCGTCGATATTCCGCTACGCGATCTCTTCGATACGCCCGACCTCAACACGACGGATGACGAGATCGCCAACGGCGAGTATCTGCCGCCACCGGGCGAGCCCTCACCGCTGGCACCCTTTACCGCACAGCGCATCGACTATTCGCTGGCCCGCCTGTCGCACTATACGGCGACCGGTGCCGAGCACTTCCAGAACTTCGTGCTGTTTACGAACTACCAGTTCTATATCGACGAGTTCTGCTCCTGGGCACGCAAACTGATGGCAGAAGGCGGCGAAGGCTATACGGCCTTCGTGGAGCCCGGCAATATCGTCACGCTGGCAGGATCGAGCGTTCCGGAAACGGATGCCGTGCTTTCCCGCCTGCCGCAGATGCCGGCCTACCACCTCAAGAAGAAGGGCCATGCCGGGATCACGATGATCAATATCGGCGTCGGTCCTTCCAACGCCAAGACGATCACCGACCATGTGGCCGTGCTTCGCCCGCATGCCTGGCTGATGCTCGGTCACTGCGCCGGCCTGCGCAACAGCCAGCGCCTCGGCGACTATGTTCTGGCGCATGCCTATATGCGCGAAGATCATGTGCTGGATGACGACCTGCCGGTCTGGGTGCCGATCCCGGCACTTGCCGAAGTGCAGGTGGCGCTCGAGGCTGCCGTTGCCGAGATCACAGGTTACGAAGGCTTCGAGCTGAAACGCATCATGCGCACCGGCACGGTCGGCACGATCGATAACCGCAACTGGGAACTGCGCGACCAGGCAGGCCCGGTGAAGCGCCTGTCGCAGGCTCGCGCCATCGCACTCGACATGGAATCGGCAACGATCGCCGCCAACGGCTTCCGCTTCCGCGTGCCTTACGGGACGCTGCTCTGCGTTTCCGACAAGCCGCTGCATGGCGAATTGAAGCTGCCGGGCATGGCGACCGCCTTCTACCGCACGCAGGTGAACCAGCATCTGCAGATCGGCATAAGAGCAATCCAGAAGCTTGCCGCCATGCCGCCGGAAGCCCTGCATTCGCGCAAGCTGCGCAGCTTCTTTGAGACGGCGTTTCAGTAACATATCAGACGCAGCCCGTCCCGTTGGCCGCGCTGCGCAATGTTTCAGGTGCCTGCTGACATCTGCAGCGCTGCGATAAGGCCGGCAAATGTCGCCAACGCAATCACCGCCCTCACCATTAGCCTTATCAGGTCGGCATTCTCCAGCGGCGGCATCTTGCGTACGCCGCGTGTGACGATCAGATGTGCTATTCCGAATTCAAGCATGCTCATTGCTCCATCTCCTCGATATTGTCGGATGAAGCTTTGTCGAGCGCCGTCTCGATGTTTCGACACGCAAACCGCTTAAAAGATATTTTTCTTCCCTGTCGAAAAGCGCCTAGGCTGTTCGTCTCTAAGCATCGGCCCGAAAATCGAGATAGATTTTCGGAAAGCCCGATGCGTAGATTCAAAGATTTAGAGCGTCCTTTGTGCGTCCGAATGGACGCACGGCGCTCTAAGGGCTGTGAAAGCACAGCATGGAGGATAAGCAATGAAGTATCTTTGCCAGGTTTGGTTCGACGGCAGGGTGCTGTCGGCCTTGTCGCAGGAAGAGAAGAACAAGCTCGGCCGGGATTCGCTCGCCTATGACCGCGATCTTGCCGACAGCGGTCATATGATCGTTGCCCAGGCGCTGCAGTCGCCGCAATCGGCGGTCACTGTCAGGGTGCGCGGCGGCGAAATGTCGGTCACCGATGGCCCCTTCATCGAGACGAAGGAAGCGCTCGGAGGCTTCATTTTGATCGACGCCAAGGACCTCAATGATGCGATCCGGGTTGCAGCCGGCATTCCGCTGGCGAAGCTCGGCGCGATCGAGGTTCGCCCCATCCACGAATTCGGCTGAGGAGTCATGCCATGAAATTTCTAGGTCAGATCTGGTTCGATACCGAAAAGAGCAAACGCGTTACTGAGGAAGAATGGGCTGATGTCACGCAGGAATGCATCGTCAGCGACGACCAATGGCGCGAGAGCGGCCATATGCTGAGCGCGCTAGCGCTCTATGAGCCTGAGCAGGCCGTGACGCTCAGGGTTCGCAACGGCACCGTTGCTGCGACGGACGGTCCCTTCTCCGAAATCAAGGAGCATCTCGGCGGCTTCGTGGTGATCGAGGCCAGGGATATGGCGGAAGCGCAGTCGATCATCTCCACCTTCCCGATCCTCAAATATGCATCGATCGAAATCAGGCCGGGCTATTCGATCAAGGATGGAAGATAGCCATGCGCTTCGTCTGCCTCATCTATAATCCCGCCGATACGGACGGCACACTCAGCCAGGCCGAGGGCGACGAGCTCGTGAGGGCGCATTTCCAGTATGACGAGGAGCTTCAGCGCAAAGGCATCATGATCCATTCCGATGCATTGGAAGGTCCCGAAAGCGCCTCGGTCATGAGAGTGCGCCATGGCATTTTGTCCTCGACCGACGGCCCTTATGTCGAGACCAAGGAACATCTGGCCGGCATTTACATCATCGAGGCGGCCGATCTCGAAGAGGCGCGCAAGGTCGTTGCAGGCATTCCAAGCGTCCGGGTCGGGTCGATTGAATTGCGCCCGGTGAGGCTGCTCACCCTGCCGCAGTGAGGATTGCCCTTGAAACAGGTGATCGGGGAACAGGTAATCGAGGATATCTACCGGCAGCATTCGCGCCGCGTGCTCGCGACGCTGATCCGCCTGCTCGGCGATTTTGACCGGGCGGAAGAGGCGCTGCACGACGCCTTTGCGGCGGCGGCGCGGACCTGGCCGATCGACGGCATGCCCAACAATCCCGTCGCCTGGCTGGTCTCGACCGGCCGCTTCAAGGCGATCGACCACCTCAGGCGGCGGGCCCGCTTCAACGCCTCGCTACAGCACATCGAGGACGGGCTCTACCCCGATGGCACGGAAATGGAGATCCGCGACATGGAACCGATCGAGGACGACATGCTGCGATTGATCTTCATCTGCTGCCATCCGGCGCTTGCCGCCGATGCACAGGCCGCGATGGCATTGCGCGAGGTCTGCGGCTTGACGACGGAAGAGATTGCGCATGCCTTCCTGGTGCCGGCGCCGACCGTCGCGCAGCGTATCGTGCGTGCCAAGAACCGGATCAGGACGGAAAAAATCCCCTATGAAGTGCCTGTCGGGGCGGAGCTGCCGGAGCGTCTGGATCGGGTGCTGCACGTCATCTACCTCGTCTTCAACGAAGGCTATTCGGCATCGTCAGGCAACACGATCGTCCGCGCCGACCTGACGGCCGAGGCGATCCGACTAGCGCGGCTGCTGGCGACCCTGCTGCCGCATCCGGATGTCTCCGGCCTGCTGTCGCTGCTGCTCCTGCAGGAGTCACGCCGTGCTACCCGGCAGGATGGCGACGGCATGCTGGTGCTGCTTGCCGATCAGGATCGTTCGCGTTGGGACCGGAACAAGATTTCCGAGGGGCTTTCGCTGCTGGCTAGCGCGATGAGCGTACCTGACATTGGCATCTATACGGTGCAGGCGGCTATCGCCGCGGAGCACGCGAAGACCGGCAGCGTCGAGGAAACGGACTGGCGCCGCATTGCCTTCTATTACGACCTGCTGATTGCCGCCCATCCCTCTGATGTTGCCGAGCTCAACCGCGCGGTGGCGGTCGCCATGTCCGAGGGACCGGAACAGGGGCTGGCGCTCGTCGACGCCGTCATCGGCAAGGGGCAACTTTCGACCTATCACCTCGCCCATTCGGCGCGGGCGGATTTCCTGCGTCGGCTCGGACGCAGGGCCGAAGCGATTGAAGCTTACGAGACGGCGCTGACATTCTGCCGGCAGGAACCGGAACAGGTCTTTCTGCGCAAGCGCATTCTGGAGCTTAAGACCTAACGGCTTACGATCTAACCTGACCACGACGGCCGAGCGGAAGCGAGATGGCAGTCCCGGTCAAGGCCGAGACGATGATGAGCAGGTGGGCGTTGACGCTTGCCTGGGCCAGCGCATCCAGTGCTGCGCGTTCGCTCGATGCGCCGAAGGCGACCGCACCGGCAGTAATCCCGGCGGGATAGGTGCCGACGCCACCGGGCGCGTGGACCGGAAGGACGGAGGAAAGCTCACCGCCCAGCGCACCGCCGAAGCTTGCGGCCATCGGCATCACGCCCATGAGGCCAAGCGCCCAGGCGAGCACCAGCACCTTCACCAGCCAGTTGACGATCGTCATAGCCCAGGCGCGGCCAAAGGCGACGGCATCGAAAGGCAGTCCATTCTCGATTTCATGAAGTAGCGCCTGCGCCTTGCGCGGCAGAAGTTTTGCACCGAGACGCAGCAGCGGCTTGCGGGCTGCAAAGGCAAAGACGGGCAGGAACAGGAAGATGACCCAGACAAGCCACGCAAGGGCTGCATTCGGAGCGGCCACGGCAAAGCCGAGGCCGGCTGCGGCCAGCAGTGCATGCAGGTCCAACAGCCGCATGACCAGCAGGGCGGAGGTGCCGCGTGTCAGGGGAATGCCGAATTCCGTGCGCATCAGCACCGGAAAGCTGGTTTCACCGGCGCGGAAAGGCAGCATGATGTTCAGAAGGTTATGGATCTGGGTGACGCGGAAGAGCGTCGCGAAACGGCCTGCCGTCTCCCGTGGAAAATAATCGTAGATGCGCCATGTACGCAGGAAATAGGTGCTGGTCAGGAGTATCAGTGCGCCGATGACCGGGCGTGGACCGACGGCGGCCCACTGTTCCAGTATGACCGACCAGCCCCAGAACCATTCGATGAAAAGTGCATAGGCTGCGACGATTGCGACCGTCAGCAGGCTCATGCGATTGCGCAGAAACCAGGATTGCCCGCTTTCAACACTCGGGGTCTTCATGTATCAGGCTTCCTAAGTTTGGCTGCGGCGGCTGGTTTTCATCGGTCTTCCATTGCCGCGCCTTTTAGGAGAAATGAAAGTTGCAGACAACGGTAGAGTCCATTCGCGGTGCGAATGATCAGGTGCAACCGCTCGAGCTGTCGCTGGTCGTTCCTGTTTTCAACGAGGAAGAAAGCATCGGTCCGCTCGTCGAGCGCATCGTCGCGGCGATGGCCGACTATCCGCATCGCTGGGAACTGATCCTCGTCGACGACGGCAGCACGGACGCGACGCTCGTCAATGCCCGCAAGTTCGTCAGCCGCGAAGGGCTGACGCTGCGCATCGTCGAGCTGCAACGCAATTTCGGCCAGACCGCCGCCATGCAGGCCGGCATCGATACGGCGCAAGGCCGGCTGATCGCCACCATGGACGGCGACCTGCAGAACGATCCGAAGGATATCCCTTCGATGGTCTCGGAGCTGGAACGGCGCGAACTCGATCTGCTCGTCGGCTGGCGCAAGAACCGCCAGGACGGGCTGCTGCTGCGCAAAATCCCCTCCTGGTGCGCGAATTACCTCATCGGCCGCATCACCGGCGTCAAGCTGCACGACTATGGCTGCAGCCTGAAGATCTACCGTGCCTCGATCATCAAGCAGGTGAAGCTGATGGGCGAGATGCACCGCTTCATCCCGGCCTGGGTTGCCGGAGTGGTGCCGAGCTCCCGGATCGGCGAAATGGCTGTTACCCATCACGCACGCCAGCACGGCACATCGAAATATGGCATCTCGCGCACCTTCCGCGTGATCCTCGACCTGCTGTCTGTAATGTTCTTCATGCGCTACAAGGCGCGTCCGGGTCATTTCTTCGGCTCGCTCGGCCTCGGCCTCGGCGGCCTTGCAGCGCTGATCCTCATCTATCTCGGCTTCGACAAGTTCATCATGGGCAACGATATCGGCACGCGACCGATGCTGATGGTCGGTGTCGTGCTGCTGCTGTCTTCTGTGCAGATGATCACGACCGGCATCCTGGCGGAGATGATCGCTCGAACCTACTATCGCGACGACGCTTCGCCGAATTATATCGTGCGGCAGATCTTCTCCCGAGAAAGCTGACGTGAAGAGCCTTTTCAGCCGCCGGCCACACCTGATCCTGGTGGTGCTCGGAACCTATTTTCTGCTCCACCTGATCGTGCGGCTCAGTATTCCCAATGCGCTGGAGCTGGACGAGGCGGAGCAGATGCTGCTCTCGCAGTGGTTCGCCTTCGGCTATAATTCGCAGCCGCCCTTCTACAACTGGCTGCAATACGGCGTGACATCGCTCATAGGCGTGTCGATGTTTTCGCTGTCACTCCTCAAATGCAGCATGCTGTTCCTATCCTACGTCTTCTATTGGCTGACGGCACGGCTGATCCTGAAGAACAGCGGATTGGTGGTGGTGGCGACGCTCGGCCTGCTCACCGTGCCGCAGATCGTCTTCGAGGCGCAGCGGGATCTGACGCATTCGGTCGCGACGATCTTTTCCGGCTCGCTGTTCCTCTACGGCTTTTTCCGCACGCTGAGGACGCCTTCGGCAATCTCCTACGCCATCGTCGGCATTGCGACCGGCATTGGCGTGATATCGAAATATAATTTCGCGCTTCTCCCTGCCGCCGCTCTGGTCGCCGCCCTCATCGACACCGATTTCCGCAAGCGGATTTTCGACTGGCGGCTTGCGCTGACGATCGTCCTGTCGATCGCTATCGTGTTGCCGCACGCGCTGTGGTTCCTGCAGCATTTCGACCTTGCGGTTGATCGCACGCTGCACAAGATGACCGGTGCGGGCGAAGGCTTTCTGGCGCAGGTAGCGACCGGCTTTTTCCGCTTCATCTCGGCGATGGTCGGCATAGCCGGCGTCTCGATCGTCATTTTTCTGGTGCTCTTCGCCAAATCGCTGCGGGCAATGCGGCGCGCTTCCAGCCGCTGGACACGAATTGCCGGACGCATCCTGCTGATAGAGATCGGCGCCATTGCGCTGATGATCCTGCTTGCCGGCGTCGACAACGTCGCCGATCGATGGCTGACGCCACTCTTTCTCATCCTGCCGCTCTATATCTGCATGAAGGCCGACAGTGCCGAGGTCGATGCAGGAGCGCCCTTGCGGAAATCGCTCGCTGTCAGTGGTGTCATCATGGGTGTGGTGCTGGCCGTGCTTGCCATGCGCGCCTATTGGGGGCCGCTCATCGGCGATTATCAGCGCCTGAACATTCCCTATGACAGTTTTGCCGAGACCATCCGCAGGGATATAGGCGGCGAGCCCGGGCTGATCGTCGGCTATGATCCGCATCTCGACGGCAATATGCGCCTGCAAATGCCTGACGTCCCGGTACAGTCCTATTTCTACCCGGACTTCAAGCCGAAGTTCCAGCTGGATGCGAAACATCCCGTCGTTTTCGTCTGGCGCGATGATAAGGGCGGGGCGCCGCCGGCCTGGCCGGATTACTATTTCAAGGATGTCATTGCGCAAAACGGCTTGAAGCAGCCGGAGACGCATATCGTTGCCCTGCCTTATATCTATGGCCAGCCGGGTGACACCTATCAATTCGCTTATGCTGTCGCCTACCCCTGAGAGCCGGATTGTTGCGGCCCGCCAGATAGGCACTATGACACTCTTTGTGCCTCGCCGAAGAAATTAGCAGGCTCCGCATATTGGCGTAGCCTCGAGACACAGAATTGTACTTTTTACACCCACAACATCTGGTTGACTTCGCTCAACCAATATATTAGCAATGTGTAAATTATGTATTTTAAGTGACAATGTCTTGAGGCTCTGTACTCAAGAGGTTCAGGCAGCGCTTTCGTTGTAAAACGCGCAGTAAATACCAGTCCAATCCTAGCAAAATTCAGAGGAGTTGCTTGCTCAATGGCAAGCGCGGGAGGCACCTTATGGAACAAGTTATGGAAGTTGTATCAGGTACAGCAATCTACTTCGGCAAGAAGCCCAGCACGTTGGTGATTCATGTCGTGGGCATGGTTCCATCGAGCGGATGGACGGACGCACAATTATCGCCCTGGTTTTACATCGTCGCGCCGAGCGACGGCGTCCAGGACTTTGACTTTTACGCAACCCCTCCGACGGGGATCTCCTTGCCGGTCGTACTGCCGATAGTAGCGGAGGCTACCGCGCGGCTGGACGTCGACAATTACTGGGGCGAGGGCAAGCCGCTCAAAGGGGTACGCATCCATGCTCGCAAAAACGACATCGAGGTGCCGCTCGAGGAGAAGCAGGAGATGGCTCCCATGGCAGAAGGCCTGCCTCTCCCCTGGCCATTTCCTTGGCGTGCAGTGACGAAGGCTGGCGGTGGCGATCTCCCGTTTCCACTTCGTTTCGCAGAACTAATACCGACGAACCATGGAGCGCATGATTTGGTAGGCATGAAGCTGCGCGTATATCATACGGGCGACATGCTTACGCAGGACTATGTGCGCGACAGAGCAAATATCGAGCTTGACCCCACCAGCCAGCGGATTGTTTCTGTTTGGAGAGGCTAGACCATACCTGGCGAAAAACGGCAGCGGATTTCTGCTGCCGCTTCGCGCTTAAGCGCGCAATTCCTTCCAGGCGGCATCCAGGGCGAGTTTGGCGATGCGCGCCATCTCGTCGACTTCCTCGTGACGGATGACGAGCGGCGGTGAGGCCAGCATGCGGTCGCCGGTGGCGCGCAGAACGAGGCCGTTTGCGAGAGCATGATTGCGCACCAGTGAGCCGATCGGATCGGGCTTTTCGAAGCGGGTGCGGGTCTTCTTGTCGGCGGCGAGCTGCAGGCCACCCATCAGGCCGATGCTTTCAGCCTCGCCGACGAAATCATGCTCGGCAAGGGCGCCCCATTTCTTGGCGAAATAGAGGCCGATGTCGTCGCGCACGCGCTCGACCAGCTTCTCCTCCTCGATGATGCGCAGGTTTTCGAGGGCTGCGGCAGCACAGACCGGGTGGCCGGAATAGGTGAAGCCGTGATTGAAATCGCCGACCTCATTAATCAGCACGTCGGCAATGCGATCGCTGACGAGCACGCCGCCGATCGGCAGATAGCCCGACGAGAGCCCCTTGGCAATCGGTGCAAAATCCGGCTCGACGCCGAAATATTGATGGCCGAACCATTCACCGAGGCGACCGAAGCCGCAAATGACCTCGTCGGTGACGAGCAGGATGTTGCGTGCCTTGCAGATGCGGTCGATCTCCGGCCAGTAGGTCTCCGGCGGGATGATGACGCCGGCTGCCCCCTGGATCGGCTCGGCCACGAAGGCGGCGACGTTCTCCTCACCGAGTTCATCGATCTTGGCTTCCAGCTCGCGGGCGACCTTCAGCCCGAATTCGGCTGGCGTAAGATCCCCTCCCTCCCCATACCAGTAGGGCTGGCCAATATGGACGATGCCCGGGATCGGCAGATCGCCCTGCTCATGCATATATTTCATGCCGCCGAGGCTGGCGCCGGCGACCGTCGAGCCGTGATAGCCATTGCGCCGGGCGATAACCGTCTTCTTCTGGGGCTTGCCGACGGCTGCCCAATAGACGCGAGCCATGCGGAACCAGGTGTCGTTCGCCTCCGAGCCTGAGCCGGTGAAAAAGATGTGGTTGAAGCGTGGCCCTGCTTTCGATGTCACCTTTTCGGCAAGCAGCGTGGTCGGCGACGAGGTCGTGCCGAAGAAGGTGTTGTAATAGGGAAGCTCGTTCATCTGCTTGGCAACGGCATCGGCAATTTCCTTGCGGCCATAGCCGATATTGACGCACCAGAGGCCGGCGAAGCCATCGAGATACTTTTTGCCGTGGCTATCGAAGATATGCACGCCCTCGCCGCGCTGGATGATGCGCGTGCCGTCGGCATTCAGTTTCTTCATGTCGGAAAAGGGATGCAGGTGATGGGCGGCATCGATCGCGGCGAGGTTCGACAGCGGATAAGTATCGGACATGATTGGACCTTCGGATTGAAAGGCTTTCGGTGATGGTTTACGACCTTGGCCTTCTGCGAGAGGATTTTCAAGGTCATGGCGAGCAAGGGCAAAGAGGCTGGAGAGGGCGATCCGCGTTTCGAGATCCTGGTTGTCGGTATGAATGGCGATCTGCGCGGCAAGCAACTGCCGCTTTCGGCCGAAAAGAAGATCTGGGCCGGCGATGTCCGCCTGCCGACCTCCACGCAGTCGCTCGATATCTGGGGCGACGACAATGACGATATTACGGGCCTGTCGCTGACGATCGGCGACCCCGACGGCAACGTCATTCCCGATAAGCGCAGCCTGACGCCGATGCCCTGGGCGCCCGAGGGATCCATGCAGGTGCTGGCCACCATGCACGAGTTCGACGGCAGCCGCAGCTTCATGGATCCGCGCGGCATTCTCGCTTCCGTGCTTGAACGCTATGCCGAGCGCGGGCTGACGCCTGTGGTGGCGACCGAGCTGGAATTCTATCTGGTCGAGGAGAACTGGCGCGAGACGGGCATTCCCTCCCCGCCTGCAAGCCTTACCTATCGCGGCGATCCGAACGGCTTCCAGCTCTATGACATGAGCGCTGTCGATGCACTCGATAGCTATCTCCAGACGCTGCGCGCCTATGCCAAGGCGATGAACCTGCCGGCGGAGGCGACGACGGCGGAATTCGGGCCCGGCCAGTTCGAGGTGAACCTGTTGCACCGGCCCGATGCGCTGGCTGCGGCTGACGACTGCCTCTACCTGAAGCGGATTGCCGAGCAGGCGGCGCGCAAGCACGGGCTGAAATCGACCTGCATGGCCAAACCCTATTCGGACCATGCCGGATCAGGGCTGCATGTGCATGCGAGCATCATCGACAGGGATGGCAACAATATTCTCGATGCGAAGGGCAGCGAACCCAGGCTTTTGAAATCGGTGACCGCGGGCCTGCTGCAGACCATGCAGGAGGCGCAGCTCATCTTCGCTCCCTTTGCCAATTCCTATCGCCGCTTCCAGCCGGGTTCCTTCGCGCCGACCGACCTTACCTGGGGCAGCGGGCATCGCGGCACGGCAATCCGCATTCCTGACAGCAACGGGCCGGCGGCGCGCATCGAGCATCGCGTGGCGGGTGCGGATGCCAATCCCTATCTGCTGCTGGCGGCCATTCTCGGCGGCATGCTGCTCGGCATCGACGGAGATCTCGATCCGGGCGAGGAAACGACGCCTGCCTATACGCCACAGGGCGTGAAGCGTCTAACGCATGATTTCCTGACGGCGGTCGAGACCTTCCGGCAGTCGGCCTTCATCGCCAATATCTTCGGCGACAAGTATCGAAAGTTGTATGGCGCTACGAAGTACAAGGAAGCAATAGCGCACCTGCGCACGGTGTCGGATTTCGACTATCGCACCTATCTGGCGCGCCTCTAGTTAATAGAGCCCGTCACATAACTTTCACTTCACGCTTTTCTTAACCCTGTTGGCATTATCGATGCCCTATACTCGAAATCGGTAATATATGCCCGGTATCAGCATATTCAGTAAGCCGGCAACGGGGCCGGATTGGATGACGCGTTGAAAGGGATCCGGTTTGATGAACCGCATCACTCTTGAGGGAAAGCTGCTGTTTGCAACCGTCATCGTGGCGTTTCTGACTCTCATTCTGACAGCCAGCGCTCTCATTCCGACTTATGAAAGCTACCGCTCCACCAATGACAATCTGCTGGCTGTAGAGCGCTTCCGCCAGGTTCTGGAAGCGGCGAGCCGCATGTCGGCGGAACGCGGACCGGCCAACGACATCATGGCGATCGAGCCAAATAGCAGCGCGCCCGCAACAGAGCGTTTGAAGGTCTTCCGGCGCATCAGCGATCTCTCGCTCGAGGCGCTCGATGAGCCGCCCGAAGTCGATGTATCCTCCTCCCTTCCCGATCTCCAGGCGGCGCTCGCCGAGACACGAGCGCAGCTTCGCAGGGCTCGCCAAACCGTCGACCGCGTTGCCGCAACACCGCTCGCCGACCGCGACCCAGACGATGTGCAGAACGCCATCCGCGAAATGATCGAGGTGATCGAAACATTCCAGCATGTCGTGGACTGGCACATCGCCGCCTTCACCACCCAGCGATCGGAACTGACTGCACCATTCCTGACAGGGCGGATGATCAGCGACATGCGTGAATATGGCGGCCGGGCTGCCTCGCAGATCATGGGTCCGATTGCCACGCGCCAGCCCCTGCGCGACAGTCATATCACCGATGCAAGCCGCACCATTGGCCGGCTTCTCGAGCTGCGCAAGCTGATGCAGGGCCAGAAAATCGTCAGCGATCGCGATGCGCTGTCCCAGCAGCTCATGAAGGATGTCGATACGATCTTTTTCGGATCTGGCCTCGAACTTGTTAAGATATTGATCGAGCAAGGCAAGATCTCGGGGGACTATTCGGTTTCCGCCGTTGACCTGACGCGCGACTACGTTCCGACGCTGCAGCCGCTCGAACGGCTGCGCACGGTCTTTCTAGACGATGTGGTGAAGCGCTACCGGACCCAGCACTACGCCGCCTCCTATCGCCTGGCGGTCATCGCTGTGATCACGGCCTCCGCTCTTGCGGTGCTGTTTACGCTCTTCCGCTCCATCCGCCTTCACATGCTCGGTCCGCTGCTGACGGCACGACGCCAGATCATTGCGCTCGCAGACGGCAGTCCCGTGACCGACCTGGAGACGATCTCCAAGGCACCGGAGATGCGCAGCCTGTTCGAGGCGCTGGAATTGCTGCGCGGCAAGCTGGACGAACGGGCCGAATACGAGGCCCGCCTGAAGATGCAGGCCGAGAAGGATGGGCTGACCGGTGTCTGGAACCGCCGGGCGCTGGAAGGCTTCGGCAATGCCCCTTCGGAGCGCGGGGAAGATGTCTGCCTGATGCTGATCGATATCGATCACTTCAAGGCGGTGAACGATAACTATGGCCATCTGACCGGCGATGCCGTGCTCATCGAAATCGCCACCCTGCTGCAGGGCGCGATGCGCTCGACTGACATCGTCGCGCGCTATGGCGGCGAGGAATTCGCCGTTCTCGTTTCCACATCGGATCTTTCGAACACCCTGGATTTTGCCGAAGAACTTCGCAGCCGCATTCAGGCGCATGTCATCCGTGACGCTGAAACCGGTATTGATCTCTCTATCACAGTAAGCATCGGCGTCACCTCCGGTGCGTGCGGTGCAAGCGGGTGGCGCCAGCTCATCGCATCGGCCGACGAGGCGCTTTACTGCGCCAAGAAGAAAGGACGCAATCGCACCTGTGTATTCGGCGACGAGGCGGACCGGGATATCGTCAAAAGCGCCCTCATTCCTTTCAGGGCCAGGCGTGCCGCTTCGCTCTGAGCATCAGGCTGCCGGCTCGCGCCGCTCGCCCTCGCCTTCCTGGACAGCCAATCCCTGCCTGACCAGCACCTTCAATTCGCCCGGATGCAGCTTGACGGTGACATCACGCTCCAGCGGCAGAAGCTCGCCATCCATCACGCAGTTCGCCTTGGCGCGCAGCTTCGGGAAGTGCAAATGCACCTCGGCCGGATGCAGGACCATGACCGCATCGTTTTCGCGGAACTTGCCGCGCAGCATGTCGATCGCCAACCGTGCGACGCCGAGCGGCTTCAGCGGTTTTGCCGTGTAGAAACCAAGTTCGCCGCTGCGCAGATTGTCGGCATAGAGCAGCGCGTTTTCGCCGAAGGGATTGTTGGAGACGGAGATGGCCGAGACGCGCCGGGTCTCCTTCATGCCCGCCGCCTCGACCTCGACCTCGAATTCCGGCGGGTTGAAGACGACGCCGAAGGCCGCGCGAGTGCTGGCGCCTATCTTTCCGAGGCGGGAGCGATAGCTGTAGGAGTTGCGGTAGCGCACCATGCGCGCATGCAGGCCGGCGGAGAACTGATGGATGAACGGCCTTCCGTTGGCGCTGGCGATATCGACATTGTCGAGTTCGCCGAAAGCCAGCACATCGAGCGCCTGCCAGATATCGAGCGGTACTTTCAGCGAGCGGGCGAAGAGATTCATGGTGCCAGCCGGCACGACGCCGAGCGCCATACCGTTCTTCCAGGCGATCGATGCTGCTGCTGAAATGGTGCCGTCTCCGCCGCCGGCGACGATGCCATCTATATCGTCGCGGCGTGCGGCACGCTCCATGGCGGGAACGATCTCGCTGCCGGAAAAGACGATCGCTTCGAAATCATGCCCGGCGTCGCGGAAGACCTCCTCTGCGCGCTTCTCATAAGCCTGCATGTCTGTCGTTCTGAAAGTACCGCCGTCGCGATTGAAAAAGCCGACGAGCTTCATGAAGTGCCTGTTCCTATCTATCCTGCCCTCAAGAAATGGTTGGCGCACCTGCGATTTCAAGCCGGACGGTTTGCCCCGCCACATCGCCGAAACGCAAATATTGCAATGGACGTATGCAGATAGCAGGACGCTGCACTGCAAAAAAAGCACTCGACGCTTCCGGCCTCCCGTTCAATAGATGGGGTACTGGAGGTCATATCTCCATCTCCCGCCATTTCTGCCCGCCAATTGCAAATGACCGGCACTGCGTGTCCCGCCAGCGGCCGTCACCAAGCACAGATCCTCTAAGGACCGCCCGTGAGCCAGGTTGCCGTCAACGATTCCATCGATGGTTCCATCGACTCTGGGCCGGAGGCAACGCTTCCTTCGGCCATGACCGTTGCCCTGGTCCAACTCGCACTTGCCGCCGGCGGCTTCGGCATCGGTACCGGTGAATTCGCCATCATGGGCCTGCTGCCGAATGTGGCCGACACTTTCTCGGTCACGACCCCGCAGGCAGGTTATGTCATCAGCGCCTATGCGCTCGGCGTCGTCATCGGCGCCCCCGTCATTGCCGTGCTTGCCGCCAAGATGGCGCGGCGCACGCTGCTGCTTTGCCTCATGCTGCTCTTTGCGGTCGGCAACATCCTGAGCGCCGTTGCGCCGAGCTTCGAAAGCTTCACAGTGCTGCGCTTCATTACCGGCCTGCCGCACGGTGCCTATTTCGGTGTCGCCGCGCTCGTCGCCGCTTCCATGGTGCCGGTGCATCGCCGCGCGCGGGCCGTCGGCCGTGTCATGCTTGGCCTGACGGTCGCGACCCTGCTCGGCACACCGCTGACGACCTTCTTCGGCCAGGCGCTCGACTGGCAGGTAGCCTTCCTGACAGTCGGCATCATCGGCCTCGTGACGGTTGCCCTCATCTGGTTCTATGTGCCGCACGACAAGGTCTCGGAAGGGGCAAGCGCGCTGCGCGAACTCAGCGCCTTCCGCCGTCCGCAAATCCTGCTGACGCTTGCCATCGCCGCGGTCGGCTATGGCGGCATGTTCGCCATGTTCAGCTATATCGCTTCGACCACGACACAGGTGGCGATGCTGCCGGAAACGGCCGTTGCGCTCATGCTCGTGCTGTTCGGCGTCGGCATGAATGCCGGCAATGTCATCGGCTCATGGCTTGCCGACAAGTCGCTGCTCGGCACGATCGGCGGTTCGCTGGTCTATAATATCGTCGTGCTGACGATGTTCTCTCTGACCGCCTCCAGCCCCTATATGCTCGGCCTCTGCGTCTTCCTCGTCGGCTGCGGTTTTGCGGCAGGCCCGGCGCTGCAGACGCGGCTGATGGATGTCGCCGCCGATGCGCAGACACTGGCTGCCGCCTCCAACCATTCGGCCTTCAACATCGCCAACGCGCTGGGTGCATGGCTCGGCGGTCTCGTCATCGCCTGGGGCTACGGTTTTGCAGCGACCGGCTATGTCGGCGCCGTCCTGTCTTTCCTCGGCCTCTTCGTCTTTGCCGCGTCGCTACGGTTGGAGCTCCGCAGCCGGAGCGCTTAACGCCTTCGAGATACGCAGTTCTCGCCCTTCCGGGCTGCAGAAGACGAATTCATCGCCCCAGGCGGCGAGCACCCGGATGACAGGCTTCAGCGTGGAGCCGAGTGGTGTCAGCGCATATTCGACGCGCGGGGGGACGACCGGGTAAACTGTTCGTGAGATCAGGCCGGATTTTTCGAGCTCCCGCAGCTGCTTCGTCAGCATGCGCTGGGTGATCGCTGGCAGATGGCGTCTCAGCTCGTTGAAGCGTAAAGTCTTGTCCATCAGGTGGAAAAGGATCACGCCCTTCCACTTTCCATCGAGATAACTCAGCGTCGCCTCGACCGGGCAACCGGGAAAATTCGTGACCAGTTTGGCGCGCGGCAGCGACATTTACAGTATCCTTTTTGGTACTACGTACAGAATTTGTGCATTCTTGCGTTATCGGAACATAGGTCGCATCTAGCTCTCGTGCAATGAACACAGGAGTTTCCCAAGATGCGCGCCGTCGCCTACAAGACCCCACAGCCAATCGCCGCCGAAACCTCGCTGATCGATGTCGAGCTGCCGACGCCGGAGGCCAAGGGCCACGACCTGCTCGTCGAGATCAAGGCCGTCTCCGTCAATCCCGTCGACGTGAAGGTGCGGGCCAACATGGCACCGCCTGCCGATGAGCTGAAAGTGCTCGGCTATGATGCGGCCGGCATCGTCAAAGTTGTCGGTTCGGATGTCACGCTGTTCAAGCCGGGCGACGAGGTCTTCTATTCGGGCGTCATCAATCGCCCCGGCTCCAATGCCGAATTCCAGCTCGTCGACGAGCGCATTGTCGGTAAGAAGCCGAAGACTCTCGACTTCGCCGCTGCCGCCGCCCTGCCGCTGACATCCATCACCGCTTACGAAGCCTTGTTCGACCGGCTGCGCGTCACCGATCCCGTTCCGGGTGCGGCCCCTGCCGTGCTTATCATCGGCGGTGCGGGCGGCGTCGGCTCGATCGCCATCCAGATCGCCCGCACGCTGACAGACCTTGCCGTAATAGCGACCGCCTCACGCCCGGAGACACAGGATTGGGTGAAGGAACTCGGCGCCCATCACGTGATCGACCATTCCAAGCCCATTGCGCCGCAAATAGCAGCGCTCGGCATCGGAGCGCCGGGTTTCATCTTCTCGACCACGAATACGGACAAGCATGTTGCCGATATCGTCGAGGCGCTCGCGCCGCAGGGTCGTTTCGCGCTGATCGATGATCCCAAGACTTTCGATGTCGTCCCCTTCAAGCGGAAGGCCGCTTCGGTTCACTGGGAGCTGATGTTCACCCGCCCACTCTTCGGCACGCCTGACATGATCGAGCAGCACAAGATCCTCAACAGGATTTCCGAACTCGTCGATGCCGGCAAGATCCGCACGACGCTGTCGGAAACCGTGGGTGCGATCAATGCCGTGAACCTGAAAAAGGCGCATGCCATGGTCGAAAGCGGCAGGATGAAGGGCAAGGTCGTTCTCGCCGGATTCTGAGGTTTTCGAGGTCGAAAATCAGCCTTTTCCGACGCTCGAAATATTGCGTAAAGGATGCTGACGTATAATGCCGCGCAGAGGGTGCGGCATTCTGGCGTTAAACATCTAAGCAGCTTGACTTTTTCCGCATTCGAGACCACCTAGTGCGACACGTGCATGACATATGCCGTGCACGGATATCAACGGAGCCATCATCACGATGCCAAGCGACAGTAGCAGTCGATTGCCTTTGCCGTACGCGGCCGTCGTGCGCTGACCTGGACGCTCCAGGCTCGCCCGTTCGGACGCTACGGCGGATCGACGGAAAGGCGAGCCAATGAATATCAATCGCTTCCCCCTGCGGGCCGGCTATGCCGCCCGTGCCTTCATGAATAACAGCCGTGTTGCGACCATTGCCGAGCGCGTGGAATCGCTGAATGGGCTCGCACCGGCTGAAGCCGGCCGCATCCTCTCTCGGATGCCGCAGGACTATGCCGTCAACATTCTCGACCGTCCGGAACTGCGCAACGCGCCGGCCATTCTGGCGCTGATGGACAGTGCGGATTCGGCCCGGCTGCTGCACGGCATGTCGAACGACCGCGTCGCCGACGTTCTGCTGGAACTCGACGTCGATGATCGCGTGCGCCTGTTCTCCAGCCTGGAAGAACCCGTCCGCGTCGCCATCCAGCATCTGATGGGCTATCCGCCGCGCACTGCCGGCAGCATCATGACGACGGAATTCGTCAGCGTGCCCGACGACTGGACTGTCGCCCAGACGCTGGACCATGTCCGGCAGGTCGAACGCTCGCGGGAAACCGTCTATGCCATCTATGTGCTGGATCACAATTCAGGCGCGCTGATGCATGTCGTTACGCTGCGCCGCCTCATCACCGGCGAGCCCGATGCCTCGATCCTGTCCGTTGCCCAGAAGGGCATGCCGGTTTCGGCCAATGCGCTGATGAAGCAGGAGGATGTCGCACGGCTGATCCGCAAGCACGACCTGCTGGCGCTGCCGGTGATCGACGATCATGGCCAGATCCTCGGCATCGTCACCGTCGATGACGTCATCGACACGATGATCGCGGATACGACGGAAGCCGCCCAGAAATTCGGCGGTATGGAAGCGCTCGGCAAGCCCTATATGAAGATCGGCTTCGGCAGCATGATCCGCAAGCGTGCGGGCTGGCTTTGCGCCCTCTTCCTCGGCGAAATGCTGACGGCAAGCGCCATGCAGCATTTCGAAGGCGAGCTGGAAAAGGCCGTCGTGCTGACGCTCTTCATTCCACTGATCATGAGCTCCGGCGGCAATTCCGGTTCGCAGGCAACCTCGCTCATCATCCGGGCGCTCGCCGTCGGCGAGTTGAAGCTGAGCGACTGGTGGCGGGTGCTGCTGCGCGAACTGCCGACGGGCATCGTGCTCGGCGCCATCCTTGGGCTTGTCGGCCTCCTGCGCGTGATCTTCTGGCAGACGGCCGGGCTCTATGATTACGGCCCGCACTGGCAGCTGGTCGGCCTGACGGTGTTTGCCGCACTCGTTGGCATCGTCACCTTCGGCTCCATGTCGGGTTCGATGCTGCCCTTCCTGCTGCAGAAACTGCGGCTCGATCCGGCAACGGCATCAGCTCCGTTCGTCGCCACGCTGGTCGACGTCACCGGGCTCGTCATCTACTTCTCGGTGGCGCTGCTGATCCTCAGCGGGACGCTGCTCTAGATTTCAGGCCGATCGGCCTGAAATCCTCCGCATCCAGAGCTTTGTTTTGATGTAGTTCCAGGCACGGCCCTTCGTACCTGCATAGGATGCATGGAACGCATAGGCAGTTTTATACGCTCTATAGGAATTGTCAGATTCAATGCCTGTCAGGTCATCGTCTGACATTTCTCACGCGATCTATAAAAAACCCTATGCAACTCATGCATCCTATGCACTGTGCCAATGATCTGGTTCGTTCTGTGTAAGAACAGCTCCATCCCGTTACTTCAACGCAGATCCGTTGCGCGTTTTTGCTGGGATGATCTAACGTTCGACGAAGGGCAGGCAGAGTGGCGTCCCATCAACGGGATGGGATATCACGACCGCATCGATGCCGAAGACGGCGCGGATGAGCTCCGGCTTCAGAATATCGACAGGGCTGCCCGTCGCATGGATGCCGCCATCGGCGACCGCGATAATGTGGTCGGCATATTGGGCGGCGTGGTTGAGATCGTGGACGACCATGACGATGGTGCGTCCACTTTTCTCGTTCAATTCCTTCAGCAGTTCCAGAACTTCCAGCTGATGGGCGATATCGAGATAAGTGGTCGGCTCGTCGAGCAGCAGGATCGGCGTTTCCTGCGCCAGCGCCATGGCGATCCAGGCACGCTGGCGCTGGCCGCCGGAAAGGCGGTCGAGCGGGCGTTCGGCGAGATCGATCAGGCCGGTTGCGGCCAGCGATGCCTCGACGATCTGCTCGTCATGACGCGTCGTGCGCGACAGCATGCCCTTGTGCGGATGGCGGCCGAAGCGGCAGAGCTGGCGCACCGTCAGCCCATCGGGTGAAACCGGGCTTTGCGGTAAGAGCGCCAGTGTCTGGGCAATCGCCTTGCCGGACATGGAAGCGATCGCCTTGCCGTCCAGCGTCACGGTGCCGCCGAGCGGCTGGATGATGCGGCCGAGTGCGCGCAGCAGCGTCGACTTACCGGAGCCATTGGCGCCGATCAGCGCCGTGATCTTTCCATCGGGAATGGCGAGGTCGACATGATCGAGCACCTTGATGGCGGCATAGCCGAGCGTCAGATCCTGAGCGGACAGGCGCGAATGGGCGGCATCAGTCTTGCCTGCATCAGTCATGGCGGCCTGCCTCCTTGATCAGCAGGAAGATGAGATAGGGACCGCCGATCACGGCAGCGACGATGCCCGCCGGGATCTCGTTCGGCAGGGCCACCAGCCGGCCGATCAGGTCGGCAGCGGACAGCGTCAGGGCGCCGATCAGGGCGCTCACTGGCACCATATGCCGGGCACGCGGACCGACGAGCAGGCGGGCGGCATGCGGCGATAGCAGGCCGAGGAAGCCCATGCTGCCGACAGCGGCGACGCTGCCGGCGCAGAGCAGCACTGAGACGACGATGAGGCCACCGCGCAAGAGACCGGGCGAAATGCCGAGGCTCGTCAACGTATCGTCGCCGAAACCGCCGGCATCGAGCCGGATGGCGGCGATCAGCACGAAAGGCAGGCAGGCGCCGAGCCAGAGCGAGAGAGCGACCACATCGGTCATCGTCGAGCCATAGACGCTGCCGGCAAGCCAGACCATCGACTGGTCGGCGCGGGTCGGGACGAGCACCATGACATATTGCATCAGCGCCTGGGCCAGCATGCCGAGCGCGACGCCCACGAGCGCTAATGCCGCTATGCCGCCACCGAAGCTGCGGCCAATCGCGAGCAGCACGCATGCGCCGGCAACCGCACCAACGATAACGCCTGATGGAATGGCCCAGGCGGCCCAGGCAGGCGGGGTGAAGAGGCCGGCGAGGAAGGCGCCGAGGCCGGCCCATTTGGTGATGCCGACGACATCGGGCGAGGCGAGCGGATTGCGCAGCGCGCCTTGCAAAAAGGTGCCGGCAATGCCGAGCGAGGCCCCGGCGAGGATGGAAACGATGACGCGCGGGGCGCGGTACTGCATGACGATGAAGGCGTTCTTGCCGCCGGCGATACCATCCAGCACCTGGCCGACCGACAGCGTGACAGCGCCGATCGTCATGCCGAGCACGGCAATGACGAGGATGAGAATAGCGACGACGAGGCAGACGCTTGCCGCACGCAGGCTCTTCGATGGCAGGGCCACACTCGTCATTTTGCCCTCTGCCGCCAGAGGATAGCGACGAAAGCCGGCGCGCCGATCAGAGCCGTTACGATGCCGACAGGGGTTTCGGCCGGGAAAGCAGCGACGCGGCCCAGGAGATCGGCGGCAGTCAGCAGCAAGGGGCCGGTGATGGCGCTCAGGACAATCACCGTCAGCTGGTCGTTGCCGGTGAGGCGCCGCACGATATGCGGCACCAGCAAGCCGATGAAGCCGATCGGTCCGCTGACGGCGACGGCGGAACCGGCGAGGACGACGATGAGAGTGGCGGCAAGACCACCGACGCGCCGGGCATTCTGGCCAAGCGAAACCCCGGTGGTCTCATCGAGCGCCAGCACGCCGAAATGACGACCGGCGACCAGGGCGATTCCGCCACCGAGAAGCGTGAAAGGCAGTATGATCCAGACCTTGCTCCATTGCGCGCCATTGATCGAGCCGGCAAGCCAATAGACGATATCCTGGCCGGCATTGTTGGCAATCAGGATTGCCTGCACGAGAGCAGCGAGGACGAGCTGGATGGAAATGCCGGCAAGTGCCAGCTTCATCTCGTTCATCGCACCGGACACCGACAGTGCCCACATGGCGAGGCCTACGGCGGCAGCACCAATGAAGGCCGGCCATACCGTGCCGCCGGCACTCAGGCCCGGCATGGCGATCAGGCTGACAACGATGACCAGCGAGGCCCCTGCGTTGATGCCGAAGGTCTGGGGCGAAGCGAGTGAATTGCGGGTCAGCGTCTGGATCAGCACGCCGGCAACGGCGAGATTTGCGCCGACGAGCATGGCGAGCATTGCTCGCGGCAGGCGCACGTCCCAGACCAGGGCGCTGTCCGGCGAACTATCGGGTGCGAAGAGCAGATGAAGCGCGCGGTCGACCGGCAATCCGGAGACGCCGAAGGAAATGCCGGCCAGAATAACTATGGCGAGCGCCAGCAACAGGCAGAATGCCAGCAGCACGGGACTGCCGGTTTCATGCCGCATGGCTGCACCGCCTTTTGCCGTCATTAGCGCTTATCCGGCCTGATAGACCTTGGCGAGGATTTCGCGAGCGATCATCTCTGCCGTCGTTAACCCGCGGAAACGGGAAAACTGGTTGCGGTCGACCTGAAAGACCATGCCGGTCTTCACCGCAGCAATGTTGTTGAAGGCGGCGTTGCTCTTCCACTGGTCGAACACGGTCGCGCCGGTATCGGTCGCAACCAAAAATACGTCCGGATTGATGGCAACGAGGCGCTCGATCCCTGCCCCGCTTTCCACCGCATCGCTGGAATCGATCGCCGGCGTCAGACCCATGGCCTTGAAAACAGAGCCGGTGAAGGAGGAGGAGCTATGCAGGCTCATGGAATCCGGATTGGCGACGGCGAGCAGGAAGCGACGTTTCTCCCCGGCCGGGATCTTTGCGACCAGTCCGGTAATGATGGCCTCATGCGTGGCAAGCGCCTGTTCACCCTTCTCCTTTTCGCCCAAGGCATCTGCGATGGTCACGACCGAAGACTTGATCACCTCGTAGCTGCCTTCCCAGCTGTTCAGCACGATGGTCGGTGCGATGGCACTCAATTGTTCGTAGATCGCCGAATGGCGCAGTTCATCGGCAATGATGAGATCGGGCGTCAGCGCAGCGACGAGCTCCAGATTGGGCTCCAGCCGCGTGCCGACCGAGCCGTAGTCGATCTTCTTGCCGAGAAGCTGTTCGATACGCTTCGGCTGGTTGTCGTCGGTAATGCCAACCGGCACGACATCGATCGCATTCAGCGCCTGCACGAAGGAGAATTCGAGAGCGACGACACGCTGCGGCTTGCCGGAGATTTCGGTGGTGCCGAGCTCGTGTTTGATCGTGCGCTTGCCATCATCGGCAAAGGCAAGGCTCGGTACGGCAGCAACCGCACCAGCCGAGAACAACAGGCCGAACTGGCGGCGCGACAGCGGAATATCAAAAACGCTCACGGCAAATGTCCTCATACTGAAATGATCACCGGCCCTCACACCGGATGAGACACCCGCTACAGAAGTGAAGTGAATTTTTCAAGTAAAGTTTACAAAAACAATCACCTTATTGGGCACCTCGTCGAGAGGTGCATCAGTTGCGCTCGGGCAGCTTCAGCGGTCCATGCGTCTTGATGCTTCGGATGGCGAAATTCGAACGGATATCGGTGACATTCGGCAGGGTCAGCAGCGTCTCCGTCAATAGCCGCTCATAGGCCGAGAGATCTTCGACTACGACTTCCGCCAGGAAATCGGCTGTGCCTGAAATCAGGAAGCAAGAGACGATTTCGGGAATGGCAAGCAGTGCCGCCTGCTGCGCCTCGGAATTCTCCCGGCTGTGATGGGCGACCTTGAATTCCACGAAGACGGTAAGACCGAGTCCGACTTCCTTGCGATCGATATCGGCTGTGTAGCGGCGGATGACGCCGAGCTTTTCGAGATTGCGGATGCGGCGCAGACAGGGTGACGGCGAGAGGTTCACCTTCTCGGCGATCTCGACATTGGTGGCGCGCGCGTCCTCCTGCAGGCATTTCAGGATGGCAATATCGAATTTATCGAGATTTGGCATAATTGCGAAATCCATCGGCATGAATTGGCAGATCATTGCGCATAGCACGTTTTCTGAGCCATAGATAGCAAGGACATGCCTCGGCCATTCGCGCTAATGTTCTTTCAACCGGACGACATCCGGACGGAAGAAAGGACCGGACGATGAGCACGATCGCATTTTCAAACGAGAAATCGCCTTCGCAAGGCCTGGGTTATGCCGCCGGTACAGTGACCGTGCTGATCTGGTCGACATGGTTTCTGGCGACGCGCCACAGCGCCGCAACGCCGCTCGGTTCGATCGATATCGGGCTCATCCGCTTCGGCATTCCGGCGCTCGTTCTCTCACCGGTCTGGCTGCGCACCGGGCTCTTGCCAAAGGGCGTTCCGCTTCATCTGCTGGCGATCATGGTCGCCGGCTGCGGTGCGATCTTCTTCCTGGTGACCACGCTTGCCATTCACTCCACACCGGCGGCCTCGTCAGGTATCCTGCTCGGCGGCTCCATGCCGCTTGCCACCGCACTGATCGGGATTCTGCTGTTTCGCGAACGACCGGATGCAACACGCATTGCCGGGCTGGTGGCGATCGTCGCCGGTGTGCTGATCCTGCTCGTTCGCAGCCTTGCCGATGCTTCCCTGCCCTGGACGAGCTTCGTGCTGCTGCCATCAGGCGCCGTTCTCTGGGCAGGCTATACGCATGCCTTCCGCCGCTCGGGCCTGACTGCCATCCAGGCCAGCGCGCTGATCGCCATCTGGTCCTTCCTGATCATGGCTGCCCTTGCGCTGGTCTTCGGCATCTCGCTGCCGCAGGCTCCGCTTCCGGAAATCGGCCTGCAGATTCTGAGCCAGGGCATTCTTTCCGGTCTCGTTGCCATGGTCGCCTATGGCACGGCGGTGCGCACCCTGGGCGGAACGCAGGCTGCCGCCTTTACAGCACTGACGCCGGTGCTGGCCACGCTCGGCGGCGGCTTCCTGCTCGGCGAGCAGATGGGCCTTGCCGAAATCAGTGCCGCCGTGATCACCGGCATCGGTGTCGCGCTTTCGACCGGCATCGCTGCCAAGCGCCGCTGAGCATTCGCCCAAAACAAAAGCCGCCGACAGCGATCCGCTGCGGCGGCTTTTTGTATACCTGTAGTTTGTCCTAAGCTTCAGGCTGTCGCCTGGATGACGACGACCCTGGCGCCGACTTCGACGCGGCTGTAGAGGTCGATCACATCGTG
The DNA here is from genome assembly GCF_014873945.1 of Rhizobium viscosum. NCBI lineage: Bacteria > Pseudomonadati > Pseudomonadota > Alphaproteobacteria > Hyphomicrobiales > Rhizobiaceae > Rhizobium > Rhizobium viscosum. The sequence continues at coordinate 686,921 of NZ_JADBEC010000001.1, forward strand.
GTTCATCATGCGAATGCAGCCGCTCGACATGGCAAGGCCGATCGATTGCGGCTGGTTGGTGCCGTGAATGCGGAAATGCGTATCGTTGCCGCCGCGATAGAGATATATGGCGCGCGCACCGAGCGGATTGTTCGGGCCGCCCGGCATGCCGCCGGCGAGCCTGCGATAACGCTCCTCGCGGCGCTGCATGTTTTCCGTCGGCGTCCAGCTCGGCCATTCCGCCTTGCGGCCGACATAGGCATTGCCGGCAAAGGCGAGACCCTCACGGCCGACTCCGACGCCGTAACGCATCGCCCTGCCGTCACCGAGTATGTAATAGGCGCGCCGCGCCGGCGTATCGATGACGATCGTGCCCGGCGCATAACCGTTTTGATAGACCACTTCCGTGCGGCGCAGCTCCGGCTTGATTTGGTCGATCGGCACTTGCTTCAGCGGAAATTCTTCATCCGGAAGTGCGGCATAATTGGTCTGGCTGTTCAGAGTGGTCGAAGAGCAACCGGCGGCAAAAAGGGGCAGAGCGATCAGGAAGCCCCGGCGCGAGATCGTCATGAATGTGTCCTTAGCGCGTCAAGAAGATATCGCAAGCTAAGGAGATTATGGTTAATGAAATGCTAAACCGACGCGGTAATCAGAGATAACGAATGCGTTATCAGGTATAAGCAGCGCGTTACTCGACGATTGCCTGAGAATTACACGACAGCGCAGACAAATTCTCATCGCCGTTTCGGCGCCGGATTTACGGCGCCGAAAACCACCCGACCTTACATATTCGGATAGACCGGCCCCTCGCCGCCTTGCGGGGGGACCCAGTTGATGTTCTGGTTAGGATCCTTGATGTCGCAGGTCTTGCAGTGGACGCAGTTCTGGGCGTTGATGACGAAGGTTTCTTCGCCGTCCTTTTCCACCCATTCATAGACCCCGGCCGGACAGTAGCGGGTCGACGGGCCGGCATAAATGCCGAGCTCGGACGATTTCTGCAGCGCCATGTCCTTCACCTGCAGATGGACCGGCTGGTCCTCCTCGTGGTTGGTATTCGACAGGAAGACGGAAGACAGGCGATCGAAGGTCAGGACGCCATCCGGCTTCGGATAGTCGATCTTCTTGTGCTGGGAGGCCGGCTCCAGCGAGGCGGCATCGGTCTTGCCGTGACCGAGCGTGCCGAAAAACGAGAAGCCGAAGAGCTGGTTGGTCCACATATCGAGACCGCCGAGTGCGACACCGAGGGCCGTGCCGAACTTCGACCAGAGCGGCTTGACGTTGCGCACGCGCTTCAGATCCTTGCCGATATCGCTCTTGCGCCAGTCGGTCTCGATCTCGGCTACCTCGTCATTGGCGCGGCCTGACGCAATCGCCGCGGCGATGCGGTCGGCGGCCATCATGCCCGAGAGCACGGCATTGTGGCTGCCCTTGATGCGCGGCACGTTGACGAAGCCCGCCGAACAGCCGATCAGCGCGCCGCCGGGGAAGGAGAGCTTCGGCACTGACTGGTAGCCGCCCTCGGTGATGGCGCGAGCGCCATAGGAGAGGCGCTTGCCGCCCTCGAAGGTGCTGCGGATGGCCGGATGCGTCTTGAAGCGCTGGAATTCCTCGAAGGGGTAGAGATAGGGGTTCTTGTAATTCAGGTGGACGACGAAGCCGACGGCCACGAGATTGTCTTCCAGGTGATAGAGGAACGAGCCGCCACCGGTCGACATGCCGAGCGGCCAGCCGAAGGAGTGCTGCACGAGGCCCTGCTTGTGGTTCTCCGGCTTGACCTGCCAGAGCTCCTTGAGGCCGATGCCGAATTTCTGCGGCTGGCGATCCTTCTGCAAGTCGAACTTGGCGATCAGCTGCTTGGCGAGCGAACCGCGCACGCCCTCTCCAACAAGCACATATTTGCCCATCAGCGCCATGCCGCGCGCATAGTTCGGGCCGGGTTCGCCGTTCTTCTCGATGCCCATATCACCGGTGGCGACGCCGATGACCGCACCCTCATCGTTGTAGAGCACTTCGGTCGCGGCAAAGCCCGGATAGATCTCGACGCCGAGTTCTTCGGCCTTCGTCGCCAGCCAGCGACAGACATTTCCGAGCGACACGATGTAATTGCCGTGATTGCTCATCAGCGGCGGCATCATGATGTTCGGCAGGCGGATGGAGCCGGCGGGGCCGAGCAGCAGGAAGTGGTCGTCCTTGACCTCGGTCTTGAAGGGATGGTCGGGTTCCTGACGCCAGCCGGGCAGCAGCCGGTCGATGCCGATGGGATCGACGACGGCGCCAGAGAGGATATGCGCGCCGACTTCGGAACCCTTCTCCAACACGACGACCGACAATTCCGGATTGACCTGTTTCAGGCGGATGGCGGCCGAAAGGCCGGCCGGACCGGCCCCGACGATCACCACGTCGAATTCCATGCTCTCGCGTTCCGGCAGCTCAGTCATTTCGGTCATCCATCCGTCTCCGCTCGGCCTTCTCAAGGCCGTTCATCCCCATTCTAGAGGTATTCTCTTGTCAAAACCGGAAAACATTGTCGAGCCGGGAAGCGACAGCCAATCCTCCAATTCGCACAATGATGTTCCTCCGCACAGAAGATTATATAACGCTTACGTTAACGTCAATTAAGGGAGTACCGCGAAAGCGCTCTTCGTGCTTTTCTTTGACCGGACTTGCGCCCTATAGAAAGGGCACAGGAAATGGAGGAAATCATGGATCTCGGCATCAAGGGCAAACGCGCGCTCATACTGGCTTCCTCACGCGGCCTCGGGCTCGGCATTGCGAAGGCGCTGGCGCAGGAGGGTGCAAATGTTCTTCTCTGCGGGCGCAGCGGCGAGCAGCTGGAAACCAACTGCAAGGCGATCAATGCGCAAGGCAATGGCAAGGCCGACTGGATCTGGGCCGACCTTTCGGATGACAATTTCGTCCAGACCGTTACGGGTGCCGTGCAGGAGAAATTCGGCGGGCTCGATATCCTCGTCAACAATAGCGGCGGCCCGACGCCCGGCACGACCGAGGACATGACGCCCGAGAAGCTCGAAACCTACTTTCTCTCCATGGTCGCGCGTGTCATCACGCTCACCAATGCTCTGCTGCCCGGCATGAAGGCGCAGGGCTGGGGCCGCATCCTGACAATCGCCTCGTCAGGGGTGATCGAGCCGATCGCCAATCTAGCGCTGTCGAATACGCTGCGCCCTGCCCTTGCCGGCTGGAGCAAGACGCTGGCATCGGAAGTGGCCGGCCATGGCATCACAACCAACATGCTTCTGCCCGGCAGCATTCTCACCGCACGGCTAGACGATCTCGATGGTGCTGCCGCCAAACGGACCGGAAAGAGCGTCGAAGATATCCGCACCGAGAAGGAAGCGCGTATTCCGGTCGGGCGCTATGGCAAGGTCGAGGAATTCGCCGCAGCGGCGGCCTTCCTCTGCAGCCAGCCGGCGAGCTACATCACCGGTTCGCTGATCCGTTGCGACGGGGGTGCTGCGCGCTCCGTCTGAGCAACAGCGTCATCCTGCATCGGCCGAAACAGCGACCCATGCTCTGACGCTGTCGATCATCTGGCCTGCATAGGCAGGATCGTCTGCAAATTCTGCGAGTTCTGACAAGCGGTGGAAGCCGGTGAGGATCGTGATGCGTCGGCGGTCGAGCCGGCGGCCGGTCAGCGTCTCGTAGGCCGAGACTATGCGTGATGTCAGATCGGGCGAGATGAAATTCGAATAGATGAATTCCTGATGCAGCGGGCCAAAGCCTGAATCGGCGAAATCATAGAGACCGTTCAGCCTGCCCTCAGCATGGTCGAACGCCATATTCCAGCCATGACCGTCGAAGAAGCCATAAATGATCCCGTAAGGATCTGGCGGCAAGGCCTTGAAATCCCAGATAATCCTCTCTGCATAACTTGCCATTTCTGATGACAGCAGCGGCAGCGCCTTTTCCCGCACCGTGTCAGGCGATTGCCATGGCAGGATCGGTCCGGCGCCGAGCGCGCGCAGGCGGTCGGCATCGAGAGCATGCAGTTCGGCATAGAAGCGGGCAAGATCGTCGCCGAGATGCTGGCGGGCCGCTTCCGGCAAGGCCTCGTAATCGCCGGCGATGAGATGTTCGCCGCGGATCTTGGCATGGCTTGAGAAGATCGGCGGGCCGTCATGGATGCGCATATCGGGAACCGCCATCGACAGCGACGGCCTGATAATGCCGAGAAGGGCCACCTCTTTGACCAGCGCCCTCTCCGCTGCCGGATCGCGCGGAAACTTGAAGATCAGCCTGTCATCCACATCGATGGCTATCGAATCCCAGCCCTTCGTCGCGAGCGTGAAAACGGAGGCCGTAAGCTCCGGAAAAATATTAATAATGAGTGAGCGAAATTCACCGGTATTCAACTCGGCCATGGCTCTCTGCCTCTGCGTTTCCAGGTTCTATCCCGCGCACAAGACCTGCAACTCGGATCAAATAATCTTCGCCAATACAGCCTGTGCTGGCAGCTCACCAAAGCGGACGGCGCTGCCCACCCGATTATATATTAGAATAGCCTGAATATTACAGGATGTTCATTACGAAAATTTAAGCCATTATAACCGCTTAGTGATCATCGCCGGGGTGATTATGTCTTTTTTGCGCCGCAATATAGGCGGCTCAATCACCGCAGAAAATTACGCAATCTGCCCAACAAAACCGGTCTCGCTTATGAAGAAATTTTGGATCACCGTCAGTATTATAGCCGTGGCCGCGGTTGGCTTCCGGCAGTTCGGGGACAAGATCCCCTATGCTTCCGATATTCCTTATCTGTCACAGTTCATCAACAAGCCTGAGGGCGGGCAAAACAACGGCTATCAGCGGGCGCAGGCCGATCAGGCCCAGAGCGGCGGCGCGCAGCAGGGTGGTCAACAACAGGGCGGCGGGCGCAGGCGCGGTGCAAACGGTCCGACCATGGTCAAGACCGTGGCAGCCGTGAAAGCGGCTCTGCCCATGGACGTGACGGCGACCGGCTGGGCCGATGCCGAGGATAATACGACCATCGCCGCACAGGAACAGGGCCTCGTCGTCAGCATCGAAGCCGAAGACGGCGCTACCGTGAAGGAAGGCGACCTGATCGCCAAACTGGACGACCGGACGGCCAAGGCAGCCGTCGACAAGGACAATGCGATGATCGTGCGCGATACGGCGACGCTCGCAGAATCCGAGACGGCGCTGACCCGTGCACAGGACCTCTTCAACCAGAAGGCCGGCACCCAGCAGAGCCTCGATCAGGCCCAGGCAGCCCGCGATACCGCCGCCGCAACCGTCGAAGCCGACAAGGCCACGCTCGCTTCGGACCAGGTCACGCTCGAGCATACCGACATTCGTGCGCCTTTCGACGGCAGGCTCGGCGATATCACCCTCAGCAAGGGTGCCTTCGTCAATGCCGGTGCGGCCATCGTCACCATCGCCAAATACGATCCGATCTATGTGAAGTTCCATCTGCAGGAGCGCTATCTGCGTGTCCTGAAAAAGGCGCTGGCCTCCGGTCCGGTCGAGGTCAGCACGGCGCCCAATTCCACCAAAGGGCAAGTGCGCAAAGGCGAGATCAGCTTCTACGACAACACAGTCGACACGGCATCGGGCACGATCCTTGCCAAGGCGAAGTTCGAAAACGCCTCAGGCGCCCTCTGGCCCGGCCAGTCGGTCAATATCGTCGTCCATTTCAACAATGACGAACAACAGGTGGTCGTGCCGACGGTTGCCGTCAGCCCCGGCCCGGACGGTTTCTTTGCCTTCGTAGCCAAGGATGGCAAGTCGCACCTGACGCCCGTTACCGTCGCCCGCGCCAATGGCGGTTTCACGGCCATCGCGTCAGGCCTTTCGGAGGGTGACCATGTGGTTGTCGAAGGCCAGGGCCAACTCAACGACCAGCAGGCCATCAGCGAGCAATTCGACGACAAGACGCTCAATGTCGCCTCCGCCGACGCGCCTCAGCAGCAGCCGCAGGCCGAAACGATCGCGGTGAGGGCTGAGCAATGATCCCGAATTTCTGTATTCAGCGCCCGGTCGCAACGACGCTGCTTGCGATCGGCGTCATTCTGGCGGGTCTTGCGGGCTACCGGCTCGTGCCGGTCGCGGCCCTGCCACAGGTCGACTTCCCGACCATCAACGTCTCGGCGCAGCTGAGCGGCGCCTCGCCGCAGACGATGGCCACTTCGGTCGCCACACCGCTGATCAAGCAGTTCGAGACGATCCCCGGCATCAGCGAGATCAGCGCGTCGAGTTCGCTCGGCAGCACCAGTATCGTGCTGCAATTCGACCTGAACCGCGATATCGATGCGGCCGCCGCCGACGTGCAGGCGGCCATTTCGCATGCGACGCGGCAGCTACCCGACAACATGACGACACCGCCGAGCTACCGGAAGACCAACCCGGCCGATGCGCCGATCATGCTGCTTTCGGTGCAAAGCAACACCATGCCGCGCAGCAAGCTCGACGAGATCGCCGAGGACATCATTTCGCCGTCGCTGTCAACGCTTCCAGGCGTTGCCCAGGTCAGCGTCTTCGGTGCGCAGACCTATGCCGTGCGCGTCGAGGTCGATCCCAACAAGCTGCTCACCCGCGGCATCGGCATCGACACCGTCAACAAGGCGCTTGCCGCCGCCAACAGCCAACAGCCAGTGGGCACGCTGCAGAACAATTCGCAGGCCATGACGATCACGGCGAATACGCAACGCACCAATGCCGAGCAATTCCGTTCGCTGGTCATCGCCAATCCGAACGGTGCGCCGGTCCATCTCGGCGATATCGCCGATGTCCAGGACAGCGTCGAGAACCAATATACGGGCAGCTGGTATGACGGCCAGCGCGGCATCATCCTCGCCATCCAGCGCCAGCCGGACGCCAATACGGTCGACGTCGTCGATGCGATCAACGCCAAGCTGCCGCAGCTTCACGCGGAAATCCCGCCCTCGGTCAACACGGTCATCATGAACGATGCCGCAAAGCCGATCCGCGATGCCATCGCCGACGTGAAGTTCACGCTGCTCTTGACGATCGGCCTCGTCGTTCTTGTCATCTATCTCTTCACCGGCCATGCAACGGCTACGATCATTCCGGGCCTTGCCGTTCCGCTGTCGCTGATCTCGACCTTCGGCATGATGTATGTGCTGGGCTACAGCATCGACAATATCTCGCTGCTGGGTTTGACGCTCGCGGTGGGCCTTGTGGTGGACGACGCGATCGTCATGCTGGAAAACATCCTGCGGCATGTCGAGGAAGGCATGCCGGTGCGGGAGGCGGCGATCAAGGGTGCGGGTGAAGTCAGCTACACCATCATCTCCATGTCGGTGTCGCTGATTGCGGTCTTCATCCCGATCCTCTTGATGGGCGGTGTCGTCGGCCGCGTGTTCAACGAATTCGGCATGGTGGTGGCGATCGCCATCATCGCCTCGGCGATCGTGTCGCTGACGGTGACGCCGATGCTCGGCTCGCGTCTTTCCAGCAACCACAGCCGTCCGCCACTGCTCATCCGCATCTTCGATGCCGGTTTCGAGCGGACGCTGCGCGGTTATGACAATGCAGTCGGATGGTGCCTTCGCCACCGGCCGTTCATCCTCGGGATCTTCCTCGCTTCCGTCGCGCTGACCGTCTATTTCTTCATGACGCTGCCGACGAGCTTCTTCCCGCAGGAAGATATCGGGCGGCTGACGATCAGCACGCAGGCGCGACAGGATATTTCCTATTCGGCGATGGAGGCCCTGCAGCAGCAGGCGGCCGCCGTCGTCAAGGCGAACCCGGCCGTCAACCACGTGATGTCGACCATCGGCGGCAACCCCAACAAGCCACAGAACAACGGCTCGATGTTCGTCGAACTCAAGGACAAGGATCAGCGTGAACCGCTTGACCAGACGCTGCGCGAGCTGCGCACGGCGATCAACAAGATCCCCGGCCTGCAGGCCTTCGTGACGCCGAACCAGAGCCTGCGCTTCGGCGGCCGCCAGACCGCCAGCCAATATCAGCTGGTCATCCAGGCGCTGAACGCCGACCAGACCAACCTATGGGCCGGCAAGATCCAGCAGGCGATGCGCGCCGACCGCCTGTTCACGGACGTGACCTCGGATGCGCAGAACAATGCGCTGCAGGCGAGCATCGTCATCGATACCGAGCGGGCAGCAGCCTACGGGATCGACAACGACACGCTGCGCACGACGCTGCAGGAATCCTTCAGCGGCTTTGCGGCCGCGGAGATCCAGTCGACGGGCGACAGCTACGACGTCATCGTCGAATATGACACGAGCAAGCCCTGGGACGACCAGAAGCTCTCGGAAATCCGGGTCGCTTCTTCCAATGGCAGCCTGGTGCCGCTGTCGAACTTTGCGCATGTCGAGCGCACGGTCGGACCTGTTACCATCAACCAGACGGGCCAACTCGTCTCGACCACCGTTTCCTTCAACCTGCCGGAAGGCGTATCGCTCAGCGACGCGACGGCGAGGATAGACCAGATCAAGAAAGACCTCGACATGCCGGCCGACGTCTTCACGTCCTATGGCGGTACGGCAGAGATCTTCCAGCAGTCGCAGGGCAATACGCCCTATCTGATCCTGGCGGCCGTGCTGACCATCTATGTCGTGCTCGGCGTGCTCTATGAAAGCTTCATCCACCCGCTGACGATCCTCTCCGGCCTGCCGGCCGCAGCCTTCGGAGCGTTGCTGGCGCTGAAGATCATGGGCTTCGACCTGTCGATCATCGCGCTCATCGGCCTCCTGATGCTGATCGGCATCGTCAAGAAGAACGCGATCATGATGATCGACGTGGCGGTGGAGACCATGCGCACGACGGGAGAGAAGGCGACGGCGGCGATCCACGAAGCCTGCGTGCGACGCTTCCGCCCGATCATGATGACGACCTTCTGCGCCCTGCTCGGCGCCCTGCCGATCGCACTCGGCACGGGTGCGAGCTCGGAACTGCGCCAGCCGCTCGGTATCGCCGTCGTCGGCGGCCTCATCGTGTCGCAGCTTCTGACGCTGTTCATCACGCCTGTCATCTTCGTCGAGATGGACCGCTTCGGGAATTTCCTCCACCGCATGCTCAGCCGCGAGAAGAAGGAAGAGCATGTGGCAGCGGAAACGCAGGCGATGGCCGCGGAGTAAACAGACAAAAGGGCGCCTTCCGGTGCCCTTTTCGCATCAGCGGCCTTCGACCAGCTTTGGCAAATCCGTAACCAGTGAATCCCGTGTCTCGAAACTGATGGGATTGTCACTGTAGCGGTGATTGGCGATATAGAGCCTTGCAAAGATCAGCCGCCGGTCACCCCTCGTCGCCCAGCCGACAAACCAGCCGAGCGGGCGTTCATAGTTGGTCTTGCCGGCCGTGTTGCGCAGCCAGCCGGCGCCCGTCTTGCCCTGGATATCCCAACCATCGGCAGCCTGGAAATGCGGGACGATCGCCTCCGTCATCTGCCGCGCACGCTCCGAGATCGGCAGGCTGCCGGTGCGGAAACGGCGGAGGAACCGCACCTGATCCTCGGCGGAGATCTTGAGCGACGACATCAGCCAGGATTCGGTCAGCCCATCCGTATTGCCAGGTCCACCCGAAACGTCCTGGTTGCCGTAGCCGAAGCGTTGGACGTAATCGGCAAAGGCGCGCTTGCCGAGCTTGCGGGTCAGCGCCTGTGAGAACCAGACGATGGAATCCCGCTCCCAGATGGTCGGATCGGTATCCTTCTGCTCGCGCTGCGGTCGCTTGAGCTTCGGATCATATGTCCAGAGCGGATTGTGCTCGTCGACCAAAATGCCGGCATCATAGCCCATCATGGCCAAAGGCAGTTTGAAGGTCGATTGCGGGTAGAAGCCCTGATCGCAATTGCCCTGACGGTAAATCGTCTCGCCGGTCTTCTCATCGATGATGACGGTGCAGCGGATCGGATCAGCGGCATCGGCCGGCGATACATTCATGGAAAATGCTGTAATACTTATGGAAAATGCCAGAAGAAGAAGTCTTTCGAAAGCCACTTTCGTTCTCCATATGGTTCGACCTCAGCTTTCTAGGCCGGTCTGGAAGGCCCGATCAAACGATGATATTTCCGGTCAGGCATAAATCAGATTAGGCCATTGCCATGGTTCGACCATATTTGCCGCTGAACTCGCTGCGCGCCTTCGAGGCGGCGGCGCGGCATCTCTCCTTCACCCGGGCGGCGATCGAACTCTGTGTCACGCAAGCCGCCGTCAGCCATCAGGTCAAGCTCCTGGAGCAGCGGCTCGGCGTCAGCCTGTTTCGCCGCCTGCCCCGTGGCCTGATGATCACGGAGGAAGGACTGGCACTGCTGCCCGCCCTGCAGGATTCCTTCGACCGCATGGCCGACATGCTGGAACGTTTCGAGGGCGGCCATGTGCGCGAGGTGCTGAAGCTCGGCACCGTCGGCACGCTCGCCGTCGGCTGGCTCCTGCCGCGACTTGCCGATTTCCGCGAGCAATATCCCTTCATCGATCTCAGGCTTTCGACCAACAACAATCGCGTCGATATTGCCGCCGAAGGGCTCGACTATACGATCAAGTTCGGCAACGGCGCCTGGCACGACATAGAGGCCGAACCCCTGTTCGAAGCGCCGCTTTCGGTGCTCTGCACTCCCTCCATCGCCCGCCAGCTTTCCGCCCCTGAAGATGTCGCGCATCAGACATTGCTGCGCTCCTACCGCGCCGACGAATGGCCTGGTTGGTTCGAGACGGCGGGCGTCACACCGCCGCCGATCCGGGGCATGGTCTTCGATTCCTCCGTGCTGATGATCGAGGCGGCGCTGCAGGGTGCGGGCGTGGCGCTGGCGCCGCCCTTGATGTTCTCCCGCCAGCTTGCAGCGGGGGAGTTGGAGCAGCCCTTCCCGATCTGGATTTCCAAGGGCAGTTACTGGCTGATGCGGCTCAAATCCCGCTCCGTCACGCCTGCCATGGAGATGTTTCGCAAGTGGATCAGCAAGATGGCCGAGGAGACGCGCGCGCAACTCCAAAACTGACAGGAACGGGTTGCCTTCCGGCCTCTCCTGTGCGATCACGCGCCTCTCACAACATCCTGGGGCGCACAATAAGGCGCCCTTTCGCATTTCGGGGCACCTGCCCCGGTTCAATGATTTTCGACATATTTGATAGGGAGCACGGCCATGGCACGGGCGCTCGGGCTTGACTTCGGCACGACCAATACTGTTCTGGCGCTGGCAGACGGCGGCGCAGACACGCATTCCATATCGCTTACCAGCAGCGCCGGCACGGCCGACAGCATGCGCACCGCGCTCTCCTTCATGAAGGATCCGCAGCTAGGTGCTTCGGCGCTGAAGGTGGAGGCCGGGCACGCGGCGATCCAGCAGTTCATCGACAATCCCGGCGATTGTCGTTTCCTGCAGTCGATCAAGACCTTCGCTGCAAGCGCCCTCTTCCAGGGCACGATCATCTTCGGCAAGCGGCAGAGCTTCGAAGACCTGATGGAAATCTTCATCCGGCGTCTTCGCCATTACGCAGGCGAGAACTGGCCCGATGATACCGGCCGCATCATCGCCGGCCGCCCGGTGCATTTTGCCGGCGCCAGTCCGGACCCGGTGCTGGCGGTGCAGCGCTACAACGAGGCGCTGACGCGCTTCGGCTTTCCGGAAATTCACTATGTCTACGAACCGGTCGCGGCCGCTTTCTACTTCGCGCAGAACCTGAAGGCCGATGCGACCGTGCTCGTCGCCGACTTTGGCGGCGGTACGACGGACTATTCGCTGATCCGCTTCGAGACCAAGGCCGGCAAACTGACGGCAACGCCGATCGGCCATTCCGGTGTCGGCGTCGCCGGCGATCATTTCGACGCGCGCATGATCGACAATATCGTCGCGCCGCTGATCGGCAAGGGCAGCCATTTCAAGAGCTTTGACAAAATCCTTGAGGTTCCCTCGAACTACTATGCGAGCTTCAGCCGCTGGAACCAGCTGTCAATCTTCAAGACCTCCAGGGAATTCGAGGATCTGAAGAAGCTGGTGCGCACGGCGCTGGAACCGGAGAAGTTGGAAACTTTTGTCGATCTCATCGACCATGACGAAGGCTATCCGCTCTATCAGGCGGTCTCGGCAACGAAGATGGCGCTTTCCTCCGCGGAGGAAGCCCCCTTCGATTTTGCCCCGCTTGGGCGCGGCGGCCACCGCACGATCAAGCGCAGCGATTTCGAAAGCTGGATCGTCGACGACCTCGCCCGCATCGAAGGCGCGCTCGACGAGGTGCTGGAAAAGACCAATACGGATGCATCCGGCATCGACAAGGTGTTCCTGACGGGCGGCACATCCTTCGTGCCGGCGGTGCGGCGCATCTTCAACGAGCGCTTCGACCGGGACAAGATCGAGACCGGCGGCGAACTGCTCTCGATCGCCCACGGTCTGGCGCTGATCGGCGAACGCGACGATATCGACCAATGGACTGTGCAATAACGGGCGAAAGGGCGCGTGTGACTCTGCCCGCCCTTTCATTGCCGTTTTCGCTCCGCTAGGGTCTGTCCATGATCTCCGCCAACGACCTGAGTCCGGCCGAACTTGCAGCACTTCTGCATTTCCATGCGGAGGCAGGTGTGGACTGGCTGCTGGAGGACGAGCCGGTCGACCGTTTCGCCGAGTTCGAGGCGATGAAAGCTGCGCGCCGTTCGGCGGCTCCGGCAGCGCAACCGCAGCCGGAAAGACAGGCACCACAGGACAGGCAGGCGCCCTCCCGCCCCGCCCCGCCCGCGCCGCAGCAGAACGCAGCAGCCTCGGCTCCTGCCTCGCGGTCACAGCCTGCAATTCCCGACGGTGAAGCAGTGCAGCAGGCGCGGTTCGCGGCCGAGAGCGCCCGCTCGCTTACAGAACTCAAGACGGCGCTCGAAGCCTTCAATGGCTGCAATCTGAAAAACAGCGCCCGCTCGACCATTTTCGCAAGCGGCGATCCGGCAAGCGGCATCATGGTGATCGGCCCGGCGCCAGGCGCCGATGACGAGCGCGAGGGAGCGGCCTTTGCCGGCAGGCAGGGCCAGTTGCTGGACCGGATGCTGGCCTCGATCGGCCTCGAGCGGTCAGCCATTCTCCTGACGCAGATCATACCCTGGCGTCCGCCCGGCAACCGCATGCCGTCCGCGGCCGAGACGGAGATTTGCCGTCCCTTCATCGAGCGGCAGATCGCGCTTGCCGAACCGCGTGCCATTCTGCTGCTCGGCAACTACACGGCGCGGTTCTTCTTCGGTGAAAATGACACGATCCACGGGCTTCGCGGCCGGTGGAAGGAGATCGCTGTCGCAGATCAGGTCATTCCGGCCATTGCCAGCCTGCATCCGCAAGACCTGTTAACCGCGCCGGTCAATAAGCGGCTTGCCTGGAGCGATCTATTGGCCTTCCAGGCTAGACTTAAAGAGCTCTCTCTGCTTACAAATTAGCCAAGTTTGAAAATATTATGAATTTGTCCATGCAATATACGCATGGCTGCATCCTGCAAGGGTGCATTGAAGAATCAATGCTGCACTGCAATATAGAAGGCGTGTCTTGGGAGGAATGAACAGGAACCAAGGCCATGAGCAAGCGTTTTCGTCCTATACATTGCGGGTTTGAAACCCTGCGCCAAGCAAGCGATCAGGTTCGCACCACACAGGGCTACAGCCGTTTCGGCTTTGCCACAAACGAACAGATGATCGCCCGCGGTACCGGCATTAACAGCCGTACGTCGCGTCCGACAATGATCTTCTCGGATTTCCAGGAATATTGAAGATTCCGGAATGATGATCCGGCAGGCGGTTCGCCTGCCTTTTCGCATTTCAAGAAGTAACGATCGATGTCAACAATTCTGATTTCACTGCTGCGTCACCTCGACTCTTTCGAGCATATCCGTGCTGCCGTCTGCGCCGCGCACGAATATCGCCGCGAGCTTTGCGACGCCTCAGCCGAGATCGAGACCCCGGCTGCCGCCATCGCATTCTGAAGGTATTTTCGCGCAATTCCGGACGCAAAAACCGCGGCACACTTTTGCTGGAATTGCGTTAGCCGCCTGCGCTCTCGAACCCTTCCCTTGCGGATTCGAAGGCTTCGTCCACATAGGCGAACTTGATCGCCTGCCAGCCGACATATTCCTTCAGGAAATCGCGCGACAGCCACAGTTGCGATTTCTTCGGCTCGTCGTACCAGCCGAGACAGCCGCGCTGCGCGCCCTTTGCGAGCAGCCGCTGGAGATGCGTGCGCGACATCATGAAGTCACCGGCAAGCGGGCGGGTTTCCACCTTGCCGATCGACAGCCGCGCCGGATCGGTTCCTTCGAGATCGAGCCGGGACATGAAATGATCGATGACCATACCGCCAGCTTCCGTCCAGAGGAACAGCGCCACTTGTTCAGGCGGTTCGCGCCAGTTGATATCTTCGAGGCAATTATAGGCGACACGTGGCTGGATCTGGCGGAAAAGCAGGGGATTTTCCTGCAGGAAGGCCGCCCGGCTTCCACCATCGATAAGATCGAGCGCGCCGAGGTTGGAGTGCAACCAGCCGAACATTGCCTGGTGGCTGACTTCGGCCGGCTCAAAATGGCGCGGACGACGGCGTTCGTCACCGGGTGTGTGGGTGATGAAGCGGTAGGTGAAGAGCTCTTCGATGAACGCAAGCACCGTGTTGCGGCTGGCGATCTTGTGCGCCGTGATCTTGCCGGTCAGCCGGACGGCGGTGAAACCCGAGGTCGCGTCCCGCGGATCATATTCGAGATGCAGCGCATAGGCCGTCTGCGTCAGCAGCCAGCGTTGATGCGAGGCCAGCAGGCGCGCCAGCCGCGGCCCCGCATCAAACATGCCGCGCATTTGCCCGGCCAGGAAGCGAATGCTCACTACGAAAGAAGGGTTCTGCGCCAGTTCTTCTGCCGTGAACGCCATGATGCTTTTCCTCAACCCTCGCTCGCAAGCCAGCGTTCGGAGCAGCGATACCGAAACTCCCCCGGCATCCATGGCCTATCGATTATGCACAGCTTTGAATAAATGAAAGTAATTCACTTTCATAACCATATTTTTGCCAAAAGCGATATCCCAAGATTTCGCCATCCCATTCTCTTTTGAGGGGTGTGTGTCGTGATTTTTCAATCAGCGCGCTATGAAATTCGCCTTGTGATATAGTTTCAGCCGCTCAGGATTGCGGCGCACCGGCTTTTCGCGCTTCGCGGCGCTCGAGACCAAGCTGATGCTCGCGGTAGATGATGAAGATGCCGGCGGCAATGACAATGATCGTGCCGAAAAGCATCGTACTGCTCGGAACGTCGCCGAAGACATAGTAAGCGACGATGCCGCCAAGCAGGATCGAGCTGTATTCGAAGGGAGCGATGGTGGAAACATCCGCGTGCCGGTAACTCTCGGTCAGGAGGATCTGTGCCACACCGCCGCAGAAACCGGCAGCGATGAGGAAAAGAGCCGAGGACCAGTCGAGCAGAAGCCAGCCGAAGGGGACAGTCACCAGAGAGAAGACCGAAGCAGTGATCGAGAAGTAGAGCACGATCGTCGCCGTCTTCTCTTCCTCGACAAGGCGGCGAACCTGGATCATCGCCATGCCGCCAAGCACGGCCGACAGCAGCACGCAGAGTGCGCCGACCGCCTGTTCGGCCGCCATGCCGCCGTCCCGGAACAGCGTGAGCTTCGGCCAGGAGATGATGGCGACACCGATGATGCCGAAGCAGACAGCGCTCCAGCGATAGACGCGCACCGTCTCTCCCAGGAAAACCGCAGCGAAAATGACGGCAACGAGGGGCGTGGCATAACCGAGCGCGATCGCCTCCGGCAGCGGCAGATGCAAAAGCCCGTAGAAGCCGAGCCCCATCGAGATGATGCCGAGCGTGCCGCGCTTCAGATGACCGATCGGATTGGCGGTGTAGAAGGCCGAGCGCAGCTGATGCCGATAGCCGAGATAGGCCATGATCGGAAACAGCGC
Source organism: Rhizobium viscosum (assembly GCF_014873945.1). NCBI lineage: Bacteria > Pseudomonadati > Pseudomonadota > Alphaproteobacteria > Hyphomicrobiales > Rhizobiaceae > Rhizobium > Rhizobium viscosum. The sequence continues at coordinate 702,783 of NZ_JADBEC010000001.1, forward strand.
AAAGAAGGAGCGGCAGAAAGTCACCTGCCCCGGCGGGATATCCGATCCTGCCAGCTTGATGAATGTCTGCATGGCCAGGAAGACCACGACCGACGAGACTTTCAGCGCAATGCCTCTCATCGGGTTTCTGAGAACCGATTCCATGATCCAGGCTCTTGTGCGGGCATGCCGAGCGGGGGAGACGCGTTCGACTCGAACGCAGCGGACGATTTTCTCATCGTAACCGAAGAAATGCACCGGTGGGAAAAAATCTGCGCGCACCAAACGCCGTGCGTGCATTCGCACGCTCCAACTCCTGGAATCTACGCATCAGGCTTTCCGAAAATCGATTCTGATTCTCGGGCGGATGCTGCAGGCAGCAAGTATTTGCCTGCTTTTAACCTGCCGCTTTTCTGTGCAACTTCGTTTTTTGATGAAAAAACTTCTCGTTTTACGCTTATTCACCCGAAAATGTTCGCATCCGGACCCTTTGCGTTAACCTGTTGCAAACCATGCCCCCGCATCGTTCGCAGTTAATTAATCATACAAAAGAATCGCATTCGTACGCAGCCAGTCGCGTCAGCTTATTTTCAGGATCTTTTTGATGAAGCCGCTCAGCGCAGAGATCGTTTCCCAGTCGCAGAACGCAACGCCCCGCTCGATGCGTGTCGTCACCGATGGCATCAGCACCGATCTGGAGCGCTTCAGCGCCGACAACACCAGCATCGTCAAGCAGATCAAGCTGCTTGCCATCAATGCGTTGATCGAGGCGGCCCGCGCCGGCGAAACCGGCAAGGGCTTTGCGGTCGTCGCCAATGAAGTGCAGCGGCTGGCGCAGATCGCCACCGAGATCACCAGCAAGTTCGAGAGCAATGTGCTGGGACGCATCGGGCTGAGCCGTGCGATGGCGGATTCGCTCGTCACCGAGATGGAAGGCGTGCGGTTGACCGATCTCGCGCAGACATTGGTTCAGCTCATCGTGCGCAACCTCTTCGAACGCACCGCCGACGTGCGCTGGTGGGCGACGGATCCGGCGCTCTGGCAGGCATTGCAGGAGCCGGAAAAGGACCGGGTCGCCTTCGCAGCCGAACGGCTCGGCACCATCAACCGCTTTTATACCGTCTATCTCGACCTTGTCATGACCGATCTCTCCGGCCGGGTGATCGCGTCCGCCAACCCGACCTTCCAGCGTAAGATATCCGGTTCATCCGTTACCGGCGATCCATGGTTCCGGGCAGCGGCGAGCTGCGCGTCCGGCGACGACTATATCGTCGATGAAGTCAAGCCGAGCGTTCTGCACGACCAGCGGCATGCGCTTGTCTACGCGACCGGCATCCGTGAAGGCGGCAAGCTCGACGGCAAACTCCTGGGCACGCTCGGCGTCTATTTCGACTGGCAGAACCAGGGCCAGGCAATCGTCGAGAAGGAAGCGAACCTGCCGCCGCAGCTTGCGGAAAAGACCACCGTCATGCTGCTCGACGGCGCAAGCCGGGTGATCGCCAGCACCAATCCGGCCATGCTCTTCACCCATTTCGCGCTCGCCAACCAGACGGGCCAGCCCAAGGGCAGTTATTACGATAATAACGGCTCGATCGTCGCCTTTGCGCGCACGCTCGGCTACGAGGATTATGACGGGCTCGGCTGGTATGGCGTTGTCATCCAGCAGACGGAAAGCGACGCCGAGATCAAGATCGCCCTCAATCTCAAATAGCAATCTTCCCCTTTCGGCTGCATATGCACGACAATTTGACCATAATAATTTGGCTGTGAACTTCGCGTTCACAGCCAAATTGCTTTAACTTTAGTTCAGACTTTAATGTAATCATGGCCGCCAATTTCAGCAGAGCGCGCCCGCCTCTGTATTCGGCCATTGTCTAATAAGGGTCTTCAGGCAACATGCGAACAGATACCGGTCAGGTCATCAATCTGGCAGATTACCGCCCAACAGATTTCGTGCTGGAACGCGTCGACCTGACTTTTGAACTGGATCCGACTGAAACAAAGGTGGAAGCGCGGCTGATTTTCCATCGCCGCGAAGGCGTCGATCCTTCCGCGCCCCTCATCCTCGATGGCGACGAGCTCAATCTTTCCAGCCTTCTCTTCGACCAGAACGAACTGGCGCCGGAACGCTACACGGTAACGCCCGAAAGCCTTGTTATCCGCGACCTGCCGGAAACGGTGCCTTTCGAAGTGACCGTCACCACGATCATCAATCCGGAAGCCAATACCCAGCTGATGGGTCTTTACCGCACCAGCGGCATCTATTGCACGCAGTGCGAGGCCGAAGGCTTCCGCCGCATCACCTATTTCCCCGACCGGCCGGATGTGCTGGCGCCCTATACGGTCAACATCATCGCAGACAAGGATGCCAATCCGCTGCTCCTGTCGAACGGCAACTTCCTCGGCGGCGCAGGTTACGGCCCGGGCAAGCATTTCGCCGCCTGGTTCGATCCGCATCCGAAGCCGAGCTATCTCTTCGCGCTGGTCGCCGGCGATCTCGGCGTCGTCGAAGACACGTTCACCACGATGTCCGGCCGCGAGGTCGTGCTGAAGATCTATGTCGAACATGGCAAGGAGCCGCGCGCGGCCTATGCCATGGACGCGCTGAAGCGGTCGATGAAGTGGGACGAGGAAGTGTTCGGTCGCGAATACGATCTCGACATCTTCATGATCGTTGCCGTCTCCGACTTCAACATGGGGGCCATGGAGAACAAGGGCCTCAACATCTTCAACGACAAATACGTGCTCGCCGACCCTGAAACGGCGACCGATGCCGATTACGCCAATATCGAAGCGATCATCGCGCATGAATACTTCCACAACTGGACCGGCAACCGCATCACCTGCCGCGACTGGTTCCAGCTCTGCCTCAAGGAAGGCCTGACTGTTTATCGCGACCACGAATTCTCGTCGGACCAGCGCTCGCGCCCGGTCAAGCGCATCGCCGAGGTGCGCCACCTGAAGTCCGAGCAGTTCCCGGAAGACGGCGGACCGCTCGCCCATCCGGTGCGCCCGACCAAGTATCGCGAGATCAACAACTTCTATACCACGACGGTGTACGAGAAGGGCAGCGAAGTCACACGCATGATCGCGACCCTGCTCGGCCGCGAGACCTTCAAGAAGGGCATGGGCCTCTATTTCGACCGCCATGACGGCCAGGCCGTCACGATCGAGGATTTCGTCAAATGCTTCGAAGATGCGAGCGGCCGCGACCTCGCGCAGTTTTCGCTCTGGTACCACCAGGCCGGCACGCCGCTGGTCACCGCCTCCGGCAGCTATGACGCAGGCGCCAAGAGCTTCAGCCTGTCGCTGGAACAGATGACGCCTGCCACTCCCGGTCAACCGACCAAGGAGCCGATGCATATTCCTCTGAGCCTGGCGCTCTTTGCCGAAGACGGTTCGAAGTTCGAGCCTGCCTCCGTCGATGGCGCCGAATATGCCGGCGAGGTGCTGCATTTGACGGCGCGGACACAGACGGCCGTCTTCCATGGCGTTGCCTCGCGTCCTGTTGTTTCGATCAACCGCAGCTTCTCCGCACCGATCAACCTGCATTTCGACCAGAGCCCGGCCGATCTGGCACTGCTCGCCCGCTACGAGACGGATCATTTCGCCCGCTGGCAGGCGCTGACCGATCTGGCACTGCCGAACCTCTTGAAGGCCGCCCGCGATGCCCGCGAGGGAGCGCCGATCGTCTGCGAACAGACCTTCGTCGATACGCTGATTGCAGCGGCCGCCGATGAAAGCCTCGAGCCCGCCTTCCGCGCCCAGGCGCTCGCCTTGCCGAGCGAATCCGACATCGCCCGCGAGCTCGGCAGCAATATCGATCCCGATGCCGTTCATGCGGGCCGTCAGGCGATCATGAAACAGATTGCCGAAGCCGGCAAAGCGACCTTCGCGGCCCTCTACGACGCGATGACCACACCGGGCGAATTCAGCCCGGATGCCAAAAGCGCCGGCCGCCGTGCGCTGCGCAACACCGCCCTTACCTATCTCTCCTATGCCGAGAGCAGCCCGGCTCGTGCCAAGGCCGCCTTCGACGGCGCCAACAACATGACCGATCTCAGCCATGCGCTGACGATCCTCGCTCATCGCTTCCCCGACAGTGCAGAGGCGAAGGCCGCGCTCGAAACGTTCCGCAGCCGTTTCCAGGACAATGCGCTCGTCGTCGACAAGTGGTTTGCGATCCAGGCCGGCATTCCCGGGCCGGGCGCGCTCGATCGCGTCAAGGCGCTGATGGAAAACCCGCTCTTCAAGCGCACCAACCCGAACCGCATGCGCTCGCTGGTCGGGACGTTCGCCTTCGGCAACCCGACCGGCTTCGGCCGTGCTGATGGTGAAGGCTACCGTTTCCTCGCCAGCCAGATCCTCGACATCGACCAGCGCAACCCGCAGCTTGCTGCGCGCCTGCTGACCTCCATGCGTTCCTGGCGCTCGCTGGAATCGGCCCGCGCCGATCACGCGCGTTCGGCGTTGATGGAAATCGAAAAGGCCGACAGCCTTTCGACCGATGTACGCGACATCGTCGAGCGCACTCTCAAGGGCTGATTTCCCGCAGATGATTTGCCGCCTAGCTGTCTTCCACCCTACGGACAGCTAGGCCGCCATCAGCGAATCCCTCTGAAAAACCAGCAATCACAAATGGTTAATAAATTTTTACCATCGGCTCTGGACAAGGCGAATCACGCATGATTCTCTAGGTGTAGTTCGAGCGAGCGGCGCGCGAATCACACGAGGGATCAGGTTCAGAGATGATGGACGTGCGGCGGGCAACCGCGGCCGAAGGACGGCTGCGTGTCGATTTTGGCGGGCTCAAAGCCTGGCGCGACAGCCTGTCCGGAAATGCTGCAAAAACTCCTGAGCCATTGCTGCGCCACCTGCCGAAGGCAGAGCTTCTCCTGAAGCGCACGATCCCCGTTCTGATCGTCGCCTTCCTTGCCGTCGTGGCCGCCTCGCATTTCTTCGGCATGGTCAGCGAATATAGCCGTATGGAGGCCTCTGCGCGGCATGCGACGGCGCTTTCGGCTGCAACCGCGGCCGCTGTCTTTGCCGATGCGACCGATCTCTTCGATGGCGGCAGCGCGGCAGAGGCGCAGGCGCGCCTTGTGAAATTCCTGCCGCAAGACCGGCTGGAAAACGGCGCCTTCGTGCTGCTGGTGGAGGCGAGCGGCAAGGTGTTTGCGGCAACGACGGCCGGTGCCGCCTATGTCGGCGCCGATGTCTCGGCCCTCTTCCCTGAGATCTCCGCGATCCGCCGCTTCGGCGACCGTACTGATGTCATTGAAACGAGCATCGGCGGCGAGCTGCATTACGCCGAGATCTCCCTGATGGGCACAGCCGGCGGCTATATCGTTTCCGCCACGTCGCTGAAAGAGATCAACCGTCTCTGGCGCGAGGAACTGACCCTCAACGTCACGCTGTTTGCCGGCATCTCCTCCATCCTGCTCGTCATCCTCTACGCCTATTACATGCAGGTGAAGCGGGCGCGCGATGCCGACGACATCTTCCTGGAATCCAATCTCAGGGTCGAGACGGCGCTGTCGCGCGGCCGCTGCGGCCTCTGGGATTTCGATTTCCACAATCGCGAATTCTTCTGGTCGCGCTCGATGTATGACATGCTCGGGCTTGCCGGGTCCGACAAGACGATGGGCTTTGCCGATGCGGCACGGCTCATGCACCCGGAGGATAACGGGTTGCACGAGATCGCCCGCGCCGTCGCCAAGGGCGATTCCGGCCAGGTCGACCAGATCTTCCGCATGCGCCATGCGAGCGGTCACTACGTCTGGATGCGCGCCCGCGCCCAGGTGATCCGCGGCCATTCCGGCCGAGTGCACATGATCGGCATCGCCATGGACGTGACCGAACAGCATCGGCTTGCTCAGCGCTACGCCGAAGCAGACCAGCGTCTGGCCGATGCAATCGAGTGCACCTCGGAGGCCTTCGTACTGTGGGACAAGAACGACCGGCTCGTCATGTGCAACGCGCATTTCCAGCAGGCCTACGGGCTTCCCGACAGCGTGCTGGTGCCCGGCACCGAGCGCACGGTCGTCCATGCCGCTGCGGCACGCCCCGTCATCGAGCGGCGTATCGCCGATGCAGACGGCTCCGGCTACTCGCGCACGACGGAAGTGCAGCTTGCCGACGAACGCTGGCTGCAGATCAACGAACGGCGCACCCGCGACGGCGGCCGCGTATCTGTCGGCACCGACATCACGCCCTTGAAGCGACACCAGGATCGCCTGCGCGATTCCGAGCGCCGGCTGATGGCAACGATCAACGATCTCTCGGCCTCGCGCCAGACGCTGGAAACACAGAAGGCCGAGCTTTCGACGGCCAACTCCAACTATCTGGTGGAGAAGGAACGCGCGGAAGCGGCCAACAAGGCGAAGTCGGAATTCCTCGCCAACATGTCGCATGAGCTGCGCACGCCGCTCAACGCCATCCTCGGCTTCTCGGAGATCCTGCAGAACCAGATGTTCGGGCCGCTCGGTTCAGCCAAGTACAATGAATATGCCCGCGATATCCATGACAGCGGCAAGCATCTCCTTAATGTCATCAACGATATTCTCGACATGTCGAAGATCGAGGCAGGCCATATGCTGCTGTCGCGCGAGCTCACCGACCTTGCACCGCTGATCGAGGAAAGCCTGCGCTTCACCGCCATTCCGGCCGCTGAAAAGAACATCGTTATCGAGCAGCGCATCTCGTCCGGCATGACGCTGATGGCCGATCGTCGCGCCATGAAACAGGTACTGCTGAACCTGCTCTCCAACGCCGTGAAATTCACCAATGAAGGCGGGCGCATTGCGGTTCGCACCCGCCGCGTCGCCAATGGCGTCATGGTCACCATCGCCGATACCGGCATCGGCATTCCGCGCGCAGCACTCATCAAGATCGGCCAGCCCTTCGAGCAGGTGCAGAGCCAATATGCCAAGAGCAAGGGCGGCTCCGGCCTCGGCCTCGCCATCTCCCGATCGCTGACAAGCCTGCACGGCGGCAGCATGAAGATCCGCTCGCGCGAGTCGGTCGGAACGGTCATCTCGCTGCGCATTCCCGATCACGGCTGACGCGGAAAGGCTCAGGCCTTTACCACTGTCTGGAAGACCTTGCGGACAGCCTTGGACAGCCGCTTCACCTCACCCTCCAAAGTCTTGATGTCAGGGCAATCTCCGGCCCGGCAGACGAGTTCGGTCAGGCCCGCGGGCGCCTCCTTCGGATCGAACATCCCATCGATGCAAAGGCGGATGAGCTGCGAAAGCTCGGTATAGAGGGTAAAAGCTTCAAGGCAGGTATCAAGGTCTGCCGCGCCCATCAGCTTCTCGCCCAGCACCTTCAGGGCCGCACCCGTTGTCAGGCCGTTGATCTTGATCTCGACGCCCTTTGCCGGCGCGATCAGGGCCAGATATTGGGCGATGAATTCGATATCGATCACGCCGCCCGCAATCAGTTTCAGATCCCAGCCATTCTCCGGTGCCTTCTCCTTTTCGATCAACTCGCGCATCTCGGCGACGTCATGGGTCACCTTGGCGACATCGCGCTTTACCGAGAGTACGTCGGCAATGATGCTTTCCGCCTCACCGACAAGGCTTTGGTCGCCGCAAATCAGCCGGGCGCGCGACAGCGCCATATGCTCCCAGGTCCAGGCCTCCTCGCGCTGGTATTTGCCGAAGGAATTGATGCGGGTGGCGACCGGCCCCTTGTTGCCGGAGGGACGGAGCCGCATGTCGACTTCATAGAGAACACCTTCAGCCGTGGGGGCCGAGAGGGCGGCAATCAGGCGCTGGGTGATGCGGGTGAAGTATCGCGTCGCATCGAGCGGTTTTGCGCCGTCGGATTCGATGGCGGCATCGTCGTAGTCGTAGAGCAGGATGAGGTCGATATCGGAGCCTGCCGTCAGTTCGAAGCTGCCGAGCTTGCCCATGCCGGCAATCGCAATCCGCCCGCCAGGATAATTTCCGTGTGCGACGCGGATCTCGTTCATGACCGCGTCGAGGGCGGCTTCGATGATGAGATCGGCGAGATGGGTGAAGGCGCGCGCGGCCATGTCGCCGTTGATTGCGCCAGTCAGCAGGCGGATACCGATCAGGAAGCGCTGTTCTGACGCGAAGATGCGTAGCCGGTCCAGCACTTCCTCATAGTGCCGTGCCTGGACAAGCGAGGCCTTCAGCCGCTCGCCGAGATAGTCACGCGTCGGCAGCTCGGCCATCAGGCCGGGATCGAGCATGCCATCGAAGACATGCGGGCGGGCGGCGATGACTTCCGCGAGCTTCGGCGCCGAGGACATGATGTTCACGATGAGGGAGAGCAGCGCCGGGTTGCTGCCGAGCAGCGAGAAGAGCTGGATGCCCGACGGCAGGCCGGAAATGAAGCTGTCGAAGCGCAGCAGCGCCTCGTCCGCCCGCTTGCTTTCGCCGAAGACGCGCAGAAGCTCGGGCGTCAGCTCCGTCAGCCGCTCGCGCGCCTCGACCGATTGCGTGGCGCGGTACCGCCCGTAATGCCAGGTGCGGATGATGCGGGAAATATCCGATGGCCGTTCGAAGCCGAGTTTCCTCAGCGTTTCCAGCGTATCGGGATCGTCGCCCTGGCCGGTGAAGACGAGATTGCCTGTCCCGACGGAGAGCTTGGTTTCCTGCTCGAAGAGGTCGGCATAACGCCGCTCGACCGCCTTCAGCACCTCCACCAGCCGCTCGGAAAAGCTCGGCGTATCGTTGAAACCCATCAGGAAGGCGATGCGCTTCAGCTCGGCATCGGTTTCCGGCAGGAGGTGGGTCTGCTCGTCGCGCACCATCTGGATGCGGTGCTCGACATCGCGCAGGAACCAGTAGGCCTCCGTCAGCTCGTCGCGGGTTTCCGCGTCGATCCATTTTGCCCTTGTGAGTTCAGTTAGCGTCTCCTCGGTGACGCGGGAACGCAGAGCCGGCATGCGCCCGCCGGCGATCAGCTGCTGGGTCTGCACGAAGAATTCGATCTCGCGGATGCCGCCGCGGCCGAGCTTGACGTTGTGGCCTTTCACGGCGATGGCGCCATGGCCCTTATGGGCGTGGATCTGCCGCTTGATGGAGTGGATATCCGATATTGCCGCATAATCGAGATATTTACGGAAGACGAAGGGAACGAGGCCGCGCAGGAACTGCTCGCCCGCCGCCAGATCGCCGGCCACCGGGCGAGCCTTGATGAAGGCGGCCCGCTCCCAGTTCTGCCCCCTGCCCTCGTAATAGATCATGGCGGCATCGACGGGGATTGCGAGCGGCGTGGAGCCGGGGTCCGGCCGCAGCCTGAGATCGGTGCGGAAGACGTAACCATCCGCCGTGCGCTCCTGCAGGATGCGCACCAGCCGCCGCATCATGCGCGGGAAAATCTCGATCGCGTCATCGGGATCGGGCACGATGCCGGCCTCTTCGTCGAAGAAGACGACGAGGTCGATATCGGAGGAATAGTTGAGTTCCGAGGCACCGAGCTTGCCCATGCCGAGAACGATTACGCCGGAGCCTTCGCTGGGAGCGGCGACATTCTTCAGCTTGAGCTTGCCGCTTTTATGCGTCGACAGCAGCAGGTGATCGATGGCGGCCGTAACCGAGGCCTCGGCAAGTTCGCTGAGCCAGCCGGTTGTTGCGCGGCCGTCGAAGATACGGGCGAGATCGGCAAGGGCGACGAGGAAGGCCACCCTGCGCTTGACGATGCGCAGCCTGCTCATCACCTGGCTCTCGCCGGGCGTACTTCCTTCGCTGTCCGGTTTCCAGCAGGCGCGCGCTTCTGCAATCAACGCCTCGATCTGCGGCTCCAGCGGGTCGGTGATGGCAGAGGCAAGGATTGCCGGATCGAGATTGGCGATTTCGCGCAGATAGGGAGAAAGCGTCAGGACAGCGGCGATAAAGTCGCGGAGCGCCCCCTCGGCCTTCAGCATCTCGGCGACGACAGGCTCGCTCTTGCCGATATCCTGCAGGTCGGCAAGCGCCGATTTCAGTTCCGTCTGGCTCAGCGGCCGCAGGAGTCCTTCAGCGACATCCTTCAAGCCGTGGTTCGATTTCGTCAGCATTTGCTCTCCCTGCCATGCCGCAATGCGACTTTAAACTAGGGTGTCGAAACGAAAGCGCCAATATGAAAATGATCAGGAAAATCAGGCTGCCTTAGCGGGGAAAACCATACTGACGGTGAGGCCGGGGCGTTCGGTATGGCCGGGCTCGGTGTCGGACAGTTCCAGCGTGCCGCCATGAAGCTCCATGATTGCTTCGACCAGCGAGAGGCCAAGGCCGGTGCCCGGCTTGGAGCGGCTTTCATCCAGGCGCACGAAGCGCTTCACTACGTCCTCGCGCCGGTCGGGCGGGACGCCCGGGCCGTGGTCGGCGACCGATAGGCAGACGCCGTCGGGGCAGCGGCCGAGCTTCACCGAGACGGAGCCTGCTCCTTCGGTATCGGCGGAATATTTGATTGCGTTATCGAGCAGATTGAAAATCGCCTGGCCGATCAGTTCGCGATTGCCCTGGATCTCGATGCCGGATTCGATCTCGGAGGTCAGCGCCATACCTGCCTCGTCGGCGACGGGCTCATAGAGCTCGGCGCTGTCGGTGACGATGGCTGACAGTTCGATCGGCGACATTTCGGCGGCGACGGAACCGGCTTCCACGCGGGAAATCATCAAAAGCGCATTGAAGGTGCGGATGAGCTGGTCGGATTCGGAGATGATGCCCTCCAGCGCGCTGCGGCGCACCCCGCCGTCCTCGATGTCGAGCGCGTCGGCGGCCTTGTTGCGCAGGCGCGTCAGCGGCGTCTTCAGGTCATGGGCTATATTGTCGGAGACCTGCCGCAAGCCCTCGTTCAGCTTCTCGATGCGTTCCAGCATGTTGTTCAGCGAAACGGAAAGTCGGTCGAATTCGTCGCCCGAGCCGGCGACCGGCAGGCGCTGCGAGAGATCGCCGGCCATGATCTTCTTGCCGGCATCCGACATGCGGTCGATGCGTTTCAGCGCGTTGCGGCCGATGCCGAACCAGATGATGATGGCGCCGAGACCCATGATGGCGAGCGCGATCATCAGCGCCTGGCGCACCAGCACGCGGAAGCGTTCCGGCTCGCCTAGGTCGCGGCCGATCAGCACCCGCAGGCCGTTATCGAGAACGAAGATGTTGGCAATCGCCGTATGCCGCACCACACCGCTATCGGTATAGCGCTGATACATGAAGGGCACCGAGGTCCAGCCCTGCTCCTCGAAGACGCCCGGCTGCACGGAGGCGACGTTGCCGGCGAGGATATCGCCCGAGGGGCCTGCAATGAGATAGAGATTGGCGCCCGGCTGACGGGCGCGGCGCTCCATCGTGCGCAGAAGCAGGTTCATGCCGCCGGCATCATAGGCGCGCTGGACCTGAGTCACCTCCTGGGCGACCGCATCGCGGATCTGGCCGGTCAGCAGCCGCTCGGACATCGCCGTCACATAGAAGACGAGCGTCGCGGCGCAGATGGCAAAGAGCAGGATATAAAGTGCCGAAAGGCGGACTGCAGTGGACTTGAAGAGAACCCGGAAACGGCTCATCCCTCATCCTTGATCATGTACCCCGCACCTCGGATCGTCTTCAACAGCGGCTGGCTGAAGTCTTTCTCGATCTTGGAGCGCAGGCGCGAGACATGCACGTCGATGACATTGGTCTGCGGATCGAAGTGGTAATCCCAGACATTCTCCAGCAGCATGGTGCGGGTCACCACCTGGCCGGCATTCTTCATGAGATATTCCAGCAGGCGGAATTCGCGCGGCTGCAGCGGGATTTCCTTGCCGCCGCGGCGGACCTCATGGGAAAGGCGGTCGAGTTCGAGATCGCCGACACGATAGACGACATCCTGATCCGGCGTGCCCTTGCGGCGGCCGAGCACTTCGACGCGGGCAAGCAACTCGCTGAAAGCATAGGGCTTCGGCAGATAATCGTCGCCGCCGGCGCGCAGGCCGGTGACGCGGTCGTCGACCTGGCCGAGAGCAGAAAGAATAAGAACGGGCGTGTGGATACCCTTGCGGCGCAACTCGCTGATGACGGAGAGACCATCGCGGCGTGGCAGCATGCGGTCGATGACAATGACGTCGTAGGTATTTTCCGATCCCATGAAGAGACCGCTTTCGCCGTCGCTTGCATGGTCGGCGACGATCCCCGCCTCACGAAAGGCTTTCGTGAGATAAACCGCCGCTTCGAGATCGTCTTCGATGATGAGAATCTTCATGCGGCCGACATTACCCGCCGGTTGCTTTTCGGCAAGGCTCAAAGCGTCTTCCTGTTGGGGGGAGGTCATTGCGGGCGTCCTTCGTAATTGAAGAATTTGGCATAATTGAAGAATTCGGCAGACTTGAAGAATTTGGCAGCTATGAAGAATTCGGCAGACTTGAGGGTTGGAGCCGCGCGGCATTTGCGCCTGCGCGGCTCCGGTCTTCCAAGGCTAGAAGATCAGCCCTGGCCATTGATAGGAAGGGCGACGAAGCGGCTGCCGTCCTTCGACTGGATCTGGAACAGCGCGCGGGTGCGGCCGTCCTTCTTGGCCTGGTTGATGACGCGGACGACATCGTCGGCGCTGGAGACTTCCTGGTTGTTGACCGAAGTGATCGTCTCGCCTTCCTTGATGCCCTTGTCGGCAGCATCCGAATTCGGATCTATGCCGGTGATGGCGAGGCCCTTGCCGTCATCCGACGGACCGACCGTCAGGCCGAGATCGGCAAGCGCCTTCTCGGAAGCCGGCGGCTGGGCCTGCTCCTGCTGGTCGTTGTCGTCACCAGCGGAAGCCTGCTGATCGGCCGGCAGCGTGCCGAGCTCGACGGTTACGGACTGGGCCTTGCCGGAACGCCATACCGAAAGTTCGACCTTGCTGCCCGGCGTCATCGCACCGATGCGGCGGCTGAGATCGCGGGCATCCTTGACCGGCTCGCCGTTGACGGCGGTGACGACGTCACCCGTCTTCATGCCGGCCTTCTGGCCGGGCGTGCCTTCCTGAGCGGAGACGACAAGAGCGCCGCTTGCTTCGGAAAGACCGAGAGAGTCGGCGATATCCTTGGTGACCGGCTGGATCTGCACGCCGAGGTAACCGCGCGAAACCGTACCGTCCTTCATCAGGTCCGCGACGACGTCCTTGGCGGTGGAGGCCGGGATTGCGAAGGCGATGCCGACGCTGCCGCCCGACGGCGAGAAGATCGCGGTGTTGATGCCGACGACCTGGCCATTGAGGTTGAAGGTCGGGCCACCCGAGTTACCGCGGTTCACGGCCGCATCGACCTGCAGGTAATCGTCATAGGGGCCGGAGCCGATATCGCGGCCGCGGGCCGAAACGATGCCGGCCGTGACCGTGCCGCCGAGACCGAAGGGGTTGCCAACGGCAACGACCCAGTCACCGACGCGGACCTTGTTGTCATCGGCCCAGTTCACGTAGGTGAACTTGCGGCCTTTGCCATCGACCTTCAGCACGGCGAGGTCGGTGCGCGGGTCCTTGCCGATCAGCTTGGCATCGAGCTCGGTGCCGTCGTTCATGACAGCGACGAAGGCGGAGCCATCGGAAACGACGTGGTTGTTGGTGACGATATAGCCGTCTTCGCTAATGAAGAAGCCCGACCCTTGAGCGACCGGACGCAGACGGCCCGGGCCGCCCGGCTGGCCGAAGCGGCGCTGCTGGTTCTGGCCCTGGTGGCCCTGTTCGCCGAACTGACGGAAGAATGGCTTCAGGGCGTCGGGCAGATCGTCAAAGCCGCGGCCGTTGAAATCGAAGGAGAAGCCGTCGCCATCATCGGAGGCCGGCTTGATGCGGCTTTCGACACGGACGGAAACGACAGCCGGAGAAACGGCGTCAACGACATTTGCAAAGCTCGGAACCGAGGGGGACTGGACATTGACAGCCTCGGCATAGGAACGGGATATCTCGACAGGGATACCGGTTGCGAGCACGGCGGCTGCCAGACCTGCAACGGTGGATGCCTGAAGCACCGTTTTAAGGGACGGACGTCCGCGGAAATTTTTCAGCATAAGAGCTCCTTCACTTTTTTTCAGACCCTCGTTCCGGCGGTGCCGGACCAGTGATGGACCGAGATATAGGACGCCGCACCTTACTACGAACTGTCCAGCCCATGAAAAATTCGTAATGTACCAATATTCTTTTGGTTGCATGCCGAAGGGCGAGATTAATTCACCAGACCGTATTTAACCGATCGGTTGACAATCGAGATCGCGCCCTGTATTTAACCATATAGTTACATACGAGGCCCATCATGCAGACCGACACTCTGAGCGCAGCTTTCGCAGCCCTCGCAGACCCCACGCGCCGGGCGATCATCGCGCGGCTGGCCGAAGGCGAGGCTACGGTCAATGAACTCGCCGCTCCCTTCGACATGAGCCTTCCGGCGGTTTCGAAACATCTGAAGGTGCTGGAAAAGGCGGGGCTCATCAGCCGCGGCAAGGAGGCGCAATGGCGGCCGGCCAGGCTCGAACCGATGGCGATGAAGAGTATTGCCGACTGGCTGGAGCAATACCGGCGCTTCTGGGAATCGAGCTTCGACCGGCTGGATGGCTATCTTCAAAAGATCCAGAGAGCGGACGACAGCGGCCCCCGCAATTGACCGTCGACCCCCACATTTTTCAATCACGATAGGGGAATATCATGGCCGATCAGCTATCGCGCCCCACATTGCATATGCAGCGGACATTCAATGCACCGCGTGGCCTCTTATGGGCCGCCTGGACCCGGCCGGAAATGGTCGTCGCGTGGCTCGGCCCTGTCGAATGGCCGGCGGTGAGCGTTGTGCAGGATCTGCGCGTCGGCGGCGCATACAGGGCATGCCTGAAGAATACGGGGGATGGCAGCCTGCTGTGGCAGAGCGGCGTCTACAGGGAAATCGAGGAGCCGTCGCGTCTCTCCTTCACCTTCCAGTGGGAGGGATCGCATGAGGATGGCGAACCGGTCGTGACACTCGTGACCGTCGTCTTCGAGGAACTGGCCGACGGCCGCACGCGGATGGATTTCATCCATGCGGACCTGAAATCCGAAGAGAGCCTTGCCGGACACAGACATGGCTGGGAGAGCACCTTCGGCAGGCTGGAAAGCTGGATTGCAACTCAGGGAAATCAAAGGGAGTGAGGACCATGAAACTCGTAACGAATCTCGTCTTCAAAGGCGAATGCCGGCAGGCCTTCGAATTCTACGCCAAAGTGCTCGGCGGTAAGCTGAACGGCATGTTCACATTCGCAGAAGCGCCCGGCGACATGCCCATCGATCCGTCCTACAAGGACAAGATCATGCATGCCTGGCTCGATGTCGGCGACCAGTCCCTGATGGGCTGCGACGCCCCTCCCGGATATCAGGAGGACATGGGCGGCTTCAGCGCCACCTATCACAGCGAGGATGCGGCGGAAACGAAGCGCGTCTTCGAGGCGCTCTCGGAAGGCGGTAAAGTGACCATGCCCTTCAACGCGACCTTTTGGTCGCCGGGCTTCGGCATGTTTACCGATCGCTTCGGCACGCCCTGGATGGTCAATACTATTCCTAGGGATCAGCGATGAACGATAAGGCCATGATCTGGACCGGTCGCGTACTGACCGGGCTTTTCGCGCTCTTCATGCTCGGCGCATCAATCGCCCCCAAGCTTCTGGGACTGCCGATCGCCGAGGAAACGATGACCCAACTCGGATGGCCTAATGGATATGTGCTGATGATCGGCCTGATCGAGCTGACCTGCCTCGTGCTCTACCTCATCCCGCAAACGAGCGTTTTCGGTGCGGTGCTGATGATGGGGCTGCTCGGGGGTGCCATGGCGACGCAGATCCGGGCCGGAAGTCCGCTCTTCAGTCACATCCTGTTCAGCATCTATCTCGGGCTGTTCATGTGGGGTGGGTTGTGGCTGCGCGATCCCACCGTGCGGGCGCTCTTTCCGTATCGGAAGGCTTGAGGATCAACCATTCCGCCGTCGTTTGTCGCGGCGGAATGGCTCCTTATTTTTCCAGCAGCTCGGCGAGCCTTGCCTTCTCATCTTCCGTGAGTTTGCTGCCGGTGGGTTTGCCGGCCCGCTTGCGGGCGAAGACGATGAGCGCGATGCCGCCTGCGAGGATCAGCAGCACGGGCGCACCCCAGAGCAGCAGCGTTCTGACACTGAAGCGCGGCTTCAGCAGCACGAACTCGCCGTAGCGCGAGACGATGTAGTTCAGCACCTCATCGTCGCTGTCGCCGTCGGTGATGCGCTCGCGCACCAGCAGGCGCAGGTCCTTGGCGAGGTCGGCATTGGAATCGTCGATCGACTGGTTCTGACAGACCATGCAGCGCAGTTCCGCCGACAGTGTACGCGCCCGGGCTTCCAGCGCCGGGTCGGAGAGCATTTCGTCCGGATTGACGGCGAAGGCGGGGAGCGGCGCGAAGATAACGAACAGGATTATAAGGAGCCGAGGCAGAAGCCGCACTCCCCTTCTCCCCTCGGGGAGAAGGTGCCCGGCAGGGCGGATGAGGGGGCCACGCTCCGCAGCAGCGGCCACCTTTCGCTTGCGCTCAAGCTCCTCGCGGCTGCGCCACTCGGCCCCCTCATCTGCCCTTCGGGCATCTTCTCCCCGCTGGGGCGAAGGGGGAGAAAAGTGCGCGCCCATCATTCCGCCGGCTCCATGGCGGGTGCTGCCGGCTTGGCTGGCTTTGCCTTCGCCTTCCTGCTCGGGGCACCGACACGCAGGCGGCGGTCGGTCAGCGAGACGAAGCCGCCGAAAGCCATGATCAGCGTCCCGCCCCAGATGCAGAGGATGAAGGGTTTCCACCAGATGCGCACGACGATGCCGCCGTCATGGGTGGCATCGCCAAGCGACACATAGAGCTGGCTGAGGCCGAAGGTCAGGATGCCGGCTTCGGTCGTCGGCATCTGCCGGGCGGTATAGAGCCGCTTGGCCGACCAGACATCGGCAACCTCTGCGCCGCCGCGGCGGATCGAGAAGTGGCCGCGGTCCTCGGTATAGTTCGGGCCGGTTGCCGGCTGCATGCCGTCGAAGAGGATGCTGTAACCGCCGGCATCCGTCGACTGGCCCTGCTTCATCTCGACCACATGCTCGCTCTGGAACGTGGTGACGGCAACGATGCCGAGCACGGTCACGCCAAGCCCGGCATGGGCAAGTGCGGTGCCGAAGGCCGAGCGCGGCAGGCCGGTCAGCCGGCGCCAGGCGATATCGACCTTCACCTTGCCGATGCCGGCGCGATACCAGAGATCGGCCGCCGCGCCCAGGATCAGGAACAGGCCGGCGGCAAGGCCGAGCACGGCCATGACCGGGCCGCCATGCTGGAGATAGAAGAAGATCAGGGCCGCGACGAAAGCGAGAGCGGCCACGACATAGAGCCGCTGCATTGCGCCGAGCAGATCGCCGCGCTTCCAGGCGAGCAGCGGCCCGAAGGGCACGACGATCAGGAGCGGCGCCATCAGCAGGCCGAAGGTCAGGTTGAAGAAGGGCGGGCCGACGGAGATCTTGTCGCCGGTCAAGGTTTCCAGGACCAGCGGATAGAGCGTGCCTGTCAGAACCGTGCCGCAGGCAACCGTCAGGATCAGGTTGTTGACGACGAGCGCGCCCTCACGCGAGATCGGCGCAAACAGCCCGCCGGCCGAGAGCAGCGGCGCACGGAAGGCAAAGAGCGACAGCGCTCCGCCGATGAAGATCAGGAGAATGCAGAGAATGAAGACGCCGCGGCTCGGGTCGCTGGCGAAAGCATGGACCGAGGTCAGGACACCGGAGCGCACCAGGAAGGTGCCCATCAGCGACAGCGAGAAGGTGAGGATGGCAAGCAGCACCGTCCAGATCTTCAGCGCCTCGCGCTTTTCCATGACGAGCGCCGAGTGCAAGAGTGCCGTGCCGGCCAGCCAGGGCATGAAGGAGGCGTTCTCCACCGGATCCCAGAACCACCAGCCGCCCCAGCCGAGCTCGTAATAGGCCCAGTAGGAACCCATGGCGATGCCAAGTGTCAGGAAGGTCCAGGCTGCGAGCGTCCAGGGCCGCACCCAGCGCGCCCAGGCGGCATCGATGCGGCCGTCGAGAAGGGCGGCAACGGCAAAGGAGAAGCAGACCGAGAAGCCGACATAACCGAGGTAGAGCAGCGGCGGATGGATGGCGAGGCCGATATCCTGCAGCACCGGGTTCAGGTCGCGGCCCTCGGCAGGGGCCGGATCGAGGCGGACGAAGGGATTGGAGGTCAACAGGATGAAGAGGATGAAGGCGACCGAGATCCAGGCCTGGACGGAGAGCACATTGGCCTTCAGCGTATCGGGCAGATTGCGGCCGAAGATCGCGACCAAGGCGCTGAACAGCGCAAGGATCAGCAGCCAGAGCATCATCGATCCCTCGTGATTGCCCCAGACGCCGGAATATTTGTAGATCAGCGGCACCAGTGAATGCGAATTCTCCCAGACGTTCTGCACCGAGAAGTCGGAAACGACATGGGCATAGGTGAGCACGCCGAAGGAGAAGGCGACGAGGGCAAAGAGCAGGATGGAGCCCAAGGGCGCCACATCCATCATCGCCTGATCGCCGCGCCTTGCACCGATCACCGGTACGAGCGACAGGACGATCGCGGTTGCGAGCGCCAGAACCAGCGCATAGTGGCCGATCTCGATGATCATGGCGTCGCCTTCGTTTCCTCAGCCTTGGTTTCCTGGGCTCTGGCTTGCTGACCTTGCGGTGCTGCTCCCTTGCCCTCTTCCCAGAGGCCCTGAGCCTTCAGCCTGTCGGCCACGTCCTTCGGCATATAGGTCTCGTCATGCTTGGCAAGCACGGTATCGGCGGTGAAGACGTTGCTGCCCGTCTCGAAACTTCCTTCGGTCACCACCCCCTGCCCTTCGCGAAACAGGTCAGGCAATATGCCCTGGTAGCGGACATTGACGATCTGACCGCTCGGATCGGTCACCGCAAAGCGCACCACCGAACCCTCACCGCGCAGGACGCTGCCCTCGCCGACGAGGCCGCCGAGGCGGATGCGGGTGCCCGGTGCGACCGGGTTGCTGACGAGATCGCCCGGCATATAGAAATAGGCAACCGACTGGCTGAAGGCGAACATCACGAGCAGCACCGCGACAAGGATGAAGCTCATGCCGCCGGCAATCACCGCCAGGCGTTTCTGCTTGCGCGTCATTCAACCGATCCTTCCGTGGCGATGCCGAGTTCTTTTGCCAAAGCCAAAAGCTGCCTGCCCTGCTCACCCGATGCCGGGAAGGCGGCAAGCCCGCGCTTCAAGGCATCCGCCGCACGATCCTTGTCGTTCAATACGGCGTAAGAGCGGACGAGACGCATCCAGCCCTCGAAATTATCAGGGTCGGCCGACAGTTTGGCATCCAGGCTTTCCACCATGCCCCGGATCATTTGCTGGCGGTCGCCGCTGCTCATCGTCTCGGCCGTCGCCACATCCTGCTCGGTCGGGCCGCCCAGAGCGGGCGGCTGTGCGGCAGGCTCGGCAGCAGGCGCAACCGCCGTGCCGCCGTTTTTGGCGATATGCTCGTTGACCAGCGCCAGCCAGGGCGCATCGGCCGGCGATTGTTTCGCCAACGCCTCGAAGGCGGTGCGCGCCTGATCCGGTTGGCCCGCCTGCTCAAGGCTCAGCGCAATGTAGAAGCGTGCACGCGGGTTGTTCGGCTCGAGCGCCAACGACTGCTCCAGCACCTTGCGCGCATCTTCCGTCACCACACCTTCGGCGGTCGCCATCAGCGTCTCAGCAAGACCATCGAGGCGCGCGGGGCTTGGGCCAAGCAGGCGGATGGCGTTGCGATAGGCGGTCTCGGCATCGGAAATGCGCATGGTGCTGAAATAGATCGGCGCCAGCACATCCCAGCCCTTGCCGTCGTCAGGGTTCTGCGCCAGATGCCGCTCCGCCTTGGCGACGAGAACGGCCATGTCATTGCCGGGGTTGGCAAGCCGTGCCTCCAGCGGCTGGGACGGCAGGCCAGGGCTGCCGGTATTCATGTAAAGACAGAGGCCGATGACCGGCAGGAGCAGCACGATGAAGGCTTCGGTCAGGCGGTGATGCCTTGCGGGCTTGCGGGCTTCGGCCGTAACGGTGCTGGAAACGGCGATCAGCCGGCGGCCGATCTCGGCGCGGGCGTAATCGGCCTCGTCAGCGCTAATCAGGCCGCCCGAGAGATCCCTGTCGAGTTCGCGCAACTGGTCGCGATAGACGGCAGCCTCGCCGGCGCGCGTATCCTCGGCCGCCTTCGCTCCACGCAAAAGAGGGTAAAGCAGAATGGCGGCAACGGCCGCCGTCAGGACAGCCACGAGAATCCAGAACAGCATATTGGCCCAATTACTTGAAGCGCGCGCTCATTCCAACTGCCAATGCCGGAATGACGAAGATTTGAGGCTTTTGGCCGCAAGGATAACGGGAAAGCGAGCTCAGCCGAGCGGCGACCAGGTGCCGTTTTCATTGCGACAGGCCGCACCGCGCGCCAGCGTATCCTTGCCATCGACCGTGACGGTGTGGGTGTACTGGCGGCAGTTCTGCGAACCGACCTGATAGGGGGCGGCTGCCACGACGCTGCCCTTAGCATCACTGCCAGTCCAGGTGACCGGCTGGCCGACGGCGGCCCCTTCCAGCGCGCGGTATTCGGCTTCCAGCGCCCGCTGCTTGTCGCTGTCATCGAGTTCTACGCCGGTGCGCGCGACGATGCCACCCTGCAAGGCAGAGATGAAAGCAGCCGAAGCCGGTGGCTTGCCGCCAAAAAGACCACGTGTTGTGGCTCCCTTCGTCGTCGTGCAGCCAGAGAGCGCAACGGCGACGAGAAGGGAAGAAACGATCATGCCTTGCGAACGTAGAGTCATTGCAATCGAACCACGATCAGGGGTGTCAAAAAGAGCCGATCGAAGTGCAGCGTCCCCGTGTCAGCATTAAGGCAAAGCATGCTATACATTTGCCAGTATCTTTGTGACATCAAGCAGTTGCTCATGCAACATCCTTTGTCACACCTGGCAGGATAAGCTTGGCTTTCAGTCCGCCCCACTCCCCGCGCGTGAGTTCCAGGCGGCCCTGGTACTCGTTGGAAATTTCGGTGACGATCGAGAGGCCAAGGCCGGTTCCGGGCTTGCTCTCATCCAGCCGCCGGCCGCGCTTCAGCGCTTCGCGGATCTGGTCAGGCTCCAGGCCCGGCCCGTCATCCTCCACGGCAAGCTCCACCCAATGTTTTCTGGCGCTGGCTTCCGTTCCCTTCACGTCATCGCCGGCTTCGACCGCCGAGAGGCGCACCTTGCTCTTGGCAAAACGCGCGGCGTTTTCCAGGAGGTTACCGACCGTCTCCTCGAGATCCTGCTGCTCCATGGCGACGGCCAGATGCGGCGGCTGGACGATCAACTCGAATTCGGTCTCGACATTCAGGCGGCGCATGACGCGCACCAGCCGCTCCAGCGCCGGTTCGGCATCGGTACGCGCAAGCACGGATTCGCGCTGGGCGGCAATACGGGCGCGGTTGAGATAGGATTGCACCTGCCCCTGCATGGCCTCGGCCTGATTGCGCACGAGATCGCCATGCGACCGCTCCAGCACACGCGCCTCGTTGAGCAGCACGGCGATCGGCGTTTTCAGGGAATGGGCGAGATTGCCGACCTGCATGCGGGCCCGCTCGACGATGCGGCGGTTGCTGTCGATCAGTGCATTGACCTCATTGGCAAGCGGCAGAATTTCGCGGGGGAAATCGCCCTTCAACTGCTCGCTTTCGCCGGCGCGGATGCGCTCCAATGCGGCGCGCGCCTTATCCAGCGGCTTGAGGCCGTAGAGAATGGCGAGCGCATTGACGATGAGACTGCCGACGCCGAAGCCGGCGAGCGCCAGGTAGAGTCGGTGGGAGAAGTTGCGGACGTCCTCTTCAACGACATCGACATTGCCGGTCACGCGGAAACGGGCGGCGCGGCCGTCAGTGTCGAGCACCACTTCGGTTTCAGCCACCTGCACGCGGTTCCCGGAGGCATCCGTCACCTGATAATAACGCTCGTAGTTCTTGTCGAAGGGCGCTTCCACGACCGACAGCACGGGAATGGTCGCTGACCCCAGCGACGGCGAGACGAGCGGCGCGGTCGTATAGGTGCCGAGCGGTTCGACCACCCAGTACCAGCCGGTCTTCGGCTGGGCGAAGCGCAGGTCGCCGAGTTGCGGGCTGCCCGACAGGGCGCCCTGATCGCCGATCGTCACGGAATTGATGACATTATAGAGCTGCGCACGCAGCAGGTCCTGAAAGCCGCGCTCGGCGCTGCGTCTGTAGAGTGTCGAAATCAACAGGCCGATCACCACCAGCGCCACCGTCGACCAGACCGTGGTCAGAAGCAGGACGCGTGCGGTGAGCGACTTAATTCGCATTGGTCGGCGCTTGAATACGGTAGCCGAGACCGCGCACCGTTTCGATCAGATCGACGCCCATCTTCTTGCGCAGGCGGCCGACGAAGACCTCGATCGTATTGGAATCGCGGTCGAAATCCTGATCGTACATATGTTCGACCAGTTCCGTGCGCGACACTACCTCGCCCATGTGATGCATGAGATAGGCAAGCAGCCGGTACTCATGCGAGGTGAGCTTCAGTGCCACGCCATTGACGATCGCCTTGGAGGTCTTGGTATCGAGCCGCACCGGGCCGCAGACGATTTCCGAGGAGGCATGGCCGGCCGCGCGGCGGATCAGCGCGCGGATGCGGGCGAGCACTTCCTCGACATGGAAAGGCTTGGTCACATAGTCGTCGGCGCCCGCATCGATGCCGGCCACCTTGTCGCTCCAGCGGTCACGGGCGGTCAGGATGAGCACCGGCACGGTGCGGCCGGCGCCGCGCCATTTTTCCAGAACGGTCACGCCGTCCAGTTCGGGCAGGCCGATATCAAGAATGATGGCGTCATAGGGTTCGGTATCGCCGAGGAAATGGCCTTCCTCGCCATCGAACGCCTGATCGACGACATAACCCGCCTCTTTCAGCGTGTCGCTTAGCTGCCGGTTCAGATTGACGTCATCTTCGACTACCAGAATGCGCATCGTTTCGCCTTCATCCGCTGCAAATCACTGATGTCATGAATAAGCCGATTCCGCCTACATCGGAACCTTTACCGTCACCTTGCGCGGACGCTGGCCATTGCCCTGAACGAGAACGGTGATGATGCAGGCATTGCCCACCGGCTGCACGGAAAGAAGCTGGCCGCCCGTCTCTTCCACGACCTGCTGGGCTGCGGCGCTGCAATCGCCCGCCACACGCAGGACAAGCGTGTGCGTATCGTCCGGTGAGGGCGCCGAAACCGCCAGGCCGGCGGCCAATGCTGCGACGCTCAGAGGAGAGGCCATGTGCTGTGCTTTCAATGTAATGCCAACGTGCCTCAAATATGTACTCACGCGACCTGAATGGCAAATGAATGCACGATAACGCAGGTTTTTTAGAACAATTCTCGACTATTACGCGAAATATATCTGATTTCTGAATGATGCCGCTAACACCTTCTGCCACTGCGTAAATCCCGACACAAGGCAAATCTGTACTGGATTTGTTCGATCAAGCCTTTCACCATCTGGTTGAAACTGCTATCGCTCGGTCGCCTTCATCCATTCCATTTCCGAATCCATGCAAAAATCACTTTCGCTTCGTACGGCGCAGACGGTTGGCGTGCTCGCCGTCACCCAGCTTATCGGCTGGGGCACGACTTTCGATATGCTCGGCGTCATGGGCCGCGTCATCGCGCCATCGCTCGGGCTGCCGAATGAGGTGATCTTTGCCGGTCTGACGGTGATGATGGTCATCAGTGCCCTTGCCGGTCCGGCCACCGGGCGCTGGCTCGGCCGCTATGGTGCCGCCAAAGTGCTGGCCGCCTCGTCGCTCACCTTTGCGATCGGCCTGCTGCTGCTTGCCGCGGCCACCAGTATCGCCGTCTATGGCCTTGCCTGGGTCGTCATCGGGCTTGGCGGCGCGCTCGGCCTCTCGGCGCCGTGCTATACCGCCGTTGTCGAACGCGAGGGTGCGAACGGCAAACGCGTCATTGCCATCCTGATGCTGTTCACGGGCCTATCGGCCACCATCTTCTGGCCGATCCTGACGCTGCTCAACGAGAGTTTCGGCTGGCGCGTCACCTTCGTCGTCAGCGCCTGTCTGCAATTCTTCGTCTGCCTGCCGCTGCATCTCTTCGCCCTGCCGAAGCCGGTTGCAAGCCACACACAGGGCGCTGCCGCCGAAACGCCGCCCGTGGAGCTGACGCCTGCCGACCGGCGCAAGGCTTTCCTGCTGATTGCCATCTCGACGACGCTCGGCACGTTCATAACCTTCGGTGTATCGCCCTCCCTGCTCGAAATCTTCCGCCAGTCCGGCGCATCGTCAGCCCTCGCGCTGCAACTCGGCTCGGCCCGCGGCGTCATCGGCATTTCGGCGCGCGCGCTCGACATGCTGCTCGGCAAGCGCGGCAATCCGATCCTGACATCGGTCATGGGCGTCAGCCTGATGCTGTTCAGTTTCCTGATGCTTTTCATCGTGCCGCCATCGACGCCGTTGCTCGTCACCTTCGTGCTGCTCTACGGTTTCGGCTCCGGCGTGCTGGCAGTCGCCCGCGCGCTGCTGCCGCTCGCCCTCTTCTCGGCCAAGGAATATGGGCTGCAGGCGGCGCGCCTGTCGATGCCGCAGAACCTTGCCAATGCCGTCGCACCCGTCATCTTCACCGCTATTCTTGATCGCGCCGGCGCCGGTCCGACGATCATCACCTGCGCGGTGCTTGCGGCCATCGCATTGGTCTTCGTGCTGATGTTGATGGCATTGGTGCGCAGCGCAAGGCCGGGCGTACAGCCGGCCTGACCCGCGGCGACAAAACTGAGAACCAGTACCGTGCCTGCGGCAGAGGAGGCTCCTGTCATACAGCATCAGGAACTGCCAAGCCGTTAAGCTTCTGAATCATTTACGGCTTTTTTCTCAAGAGCTGCTTCCGGCCCTTTACAGATTGATTCATCTGCAACCGGTATCGCTTCCAATCCATCCCTATCTACTTGAAACTGAATAAGAATTTTCAGAATGAGCCTTTAGTGCAGCATTTTTTGGGCTAAGTCATTGATTCTGAATAAGTGATCCACTTAACCTCAAAATTTCGCATAAGGAATTTCAAAATCAGAAGCAGCCTTTGCCGAGACCGATTCTTTAAAAGACTTTTTGCCATTGATACGTCACTTAAACAGAATCAATGACTTAGCCGATACATCTTGGCCAAATGGGCCAGCATCGGGAAATACTTGTTCATTTTCAAAGGGATAGATCGCCACCTGAAGCAGGCAGTCGTCATCGTCAGTCCCGCAGGGGCCGGATGACGGCCTTGGCGCTGTCGAAATCTGCCGCAACCCTGGTATCGCGGAGCGGCTTCACCGTGCGAGTGGAAAGGTCATAGTTGGGATGGGCCTTGTAGGCCGCGAGCGCTTCCTCGCTTTCAAATTCGCCATAGACGACGAAATCGACCGCGTTGCCCCACTGGTCCGTCTTGACGTTTTCGCCGATCTCCAACTTCAGCGCATGTGGAATGCCCGTCAATATCGAGAGCCCCTTGCGCACCGCTTCGCGGTTTTCCTCCGGCACGGTGAAGAAGACGATATGGCGGATCACGCGGAACACTCCTGTGGCAATTCTCTGAGCCTGGGCTCTGGGCTGGCAACCGGGCGATAACACGCGCCGCCCAGGCCTTCAACCGAGCCACAATGCCGCGTCAGTGACGAACAGAGCTTGAGCCACGCGGGCCAGCCGAATGTTACGACCAAGATCGCGCTGCTGAACCAAATCTAACGATCAGCGCGGCAAGCGCCGCTACCATAAGAAGGTAAGCGAGAAAGGCCTGCCACGCTCCCATCGGGAGGCCGACGAGCAGCAGGGTGTCGTTTCCACCAGGGATAAGGAGCGCCCCAAAGCCCATCAGCATCCCGCCCGTTATCCTTCGCGACACACTTCCCCATGTCGGCCAGGTTAACGAAAAACGATGTCGGCGAATTCTCGCCGAAACGAGACTGCCTCCGAACATGCAGACAAAAATGAGCGAACTCGTCACTGGGATCGAAAGCATCGATCCAATCGAGGTGGTGATCGAGAAGCGGGGCGCAAACTCTGACAAGGTGGCCGAAGTTATGCCGATCGTACCCATTGCTAGCGTTAGCCGCCGAAAGTTCGTCTCGGATTTGAAAGAGACGCCCAGTCTTAGAAATAGAAATGCGGGCAGAACCACTAGCAGAGCTCCCAGCGCAAGCGGCGGCGCGGCGCTGATTGGCATCGGTTCCGGGCGGAGTTCGAGCACTAAGTCGAGGGAGAGGATGATCAGAATACCGAGGAACGTGAAGCCGAACTCCAAGTCCCCGTTGCCAAAGTGCCCAACCGATCCAAAGACGCAGGCACCGTTCACATATACGCCGACGCCAAAGAGGATGGCTGCGCTGACCATAGGAAGCAAAGGAGACCATCCAGCATGCATGGTCGGCAGCGTATCGAGGACAATATATCCGACGGCAGCCCATACCGCGCATTCGGCCAAAGCAAGAAATCGTGCGGGTCGGCGCTCGGAAACCAACTCGGTCGTAGCGATGAAGGTGCAGATCGAACCGTAGTTCGTCGCGAAGCCGAGTACGAAGCTCAGCGCACCGATAACGCTGAAACCCGCCCATGTCTCGAAACCTGCTGGCTCCGCACCGCCGGGCAATCCGTCCACCGCACCAATCCTCCGTTCAGAAAAGAAGATCGCGCTTCGCAGAATGGCACGAGTTTCGCTTCCAGTGAATGGCGAACGCCCCGATCCGAGCCGGATCAGGGCGTTCACACCAAAGGCTAACTGCCGAGCTTTCGGATTTAAGCTCTGGCGGACCGGATCGCGAGAAAGGAGTCCATTGCAATCCAAAGCGATAGGGCCAGAAGCCCAACATCCTTGAGTAAGAATTGACCAGGAGCGACCGAAATGGCAGGGAACCCGAGCTCGGGAACAATCACGCCAGGGGTCGTAACCATGAAGCTGATGGTGGTGACGAATAGTCCGGAAGACAGGACGCCTCCCAGCAACGAGTAGACCGGGCTAATAAACCTTGCTGCGATCAGTGCGCCGATACTCAGTTCCAGGACGCCGAGAAAGCTCGAAAAGCCTCGAACACTGAAGATCGCATACATCCAGCTTACAAGAGGGCTGTTACTGACCAGATCGACCAGCCCTTGCGCCTCGTAGGCTGTAAATTTCATGCCGCCAAACCAGGCATAAATTACAGTGATCGAAACGTAGAGGCCGGCGGTTGTCGCCACGTGGCCATAGGTATCCGCCAGATGCAAAATGCCGAAGGCGCTCCTGGACTTCGGCTGCTTGCCGATATGATTGATAGCTTGGGTCATTTCCTTCTCCCATTGAATTGATCTTCAAAGGCTTCCCGCCCTCAAGAGAAACGATACCGACCTGTATCGCTGTTAATGGAATAATACAGACCTGTATCGTTTCCAAATCACGAAAGCGCGATCGTCACTGCAGAGGAAATGTGAGTTCAACCTCCAGGAAGATGCGTTTAAAGGAATTTTTCGGTGCGCATTGCTAATGGTTGCTGGAACACCTAACTGTCGCTACAGATCAGTTTTCTTTAGGAGTGAAAATGCGGCGATCAGAGATCAGGGACCATCTTCTCGAAACGGCCCTCCGTCTGTTCAACGAGAAAGGGTACCAGGCAACAGGCGTTGATTTGATTATCGCGGAAAGCGGCATCGCGAAAACGACGTTGTATCGGCACTTCGAAACTAAGGAGGACCTGATCGTCGCCGCGCTGGAGCGGCGCGACGAGGAGGATCGCCGTCAAATGCGCGAGTTTGTGGAAAAGCGTGCAAGTGATCCGGTAGAGCGGATTTTGCTGACGTTCGATTTTCTACAACTCTGGTTCAAGGACAAGGACTTCAGAGGCTGCAGCTTTATGGCTGCTGCGGGAGAACACAAGGATATCGTCGATCCCGTGTTTCGTGCCGCCAGCATGCACAAGCGTCTGGCGCTCGCCTACTTCGAAGAACTTGCTCATGCTGCACGGTTCCATGATCCAAGGCGCGTGGCGGACGAAATCAATATTCTCCATGAGGGAGCGACGGCCGTGGCTCAAGTGGTTCGCTCAGCGGAGCCCGGCCGCCAGGCGAAACGGATGGCGACGGCTATTCTCGCAACGATGGAACGCGACTAGTCGGGAACCGATACGCTATATCCGCCAGATTTTAGCAGGTATGTCCGCGCCTTGAATTCTGCGCGAGAGGCCATTGGTCTTGTTATCATTGACATGCCGGCTGATCGACCGCTCAGGCGGAGGTTGGAAATAAGGCTGACGTCGTCGGCTTCAGACGCTTCCGACTGCCTCCTTGGCAAAATGAGCCAACCAGACTTTTGTTCGATGCTTGTCCCGTTCCGCATAATCGCGGACGGCCTGTTCCAGGTCGCCGGAGCCCGTCGGGTCGTTGTCAACACCGATCTCGGCGAGCCGCATCGTGTACCATGCGGTCACCCCACCCTCCGGCGCATTCGGAAACCTGGGAAAGGACGGCTCCGATTTCTGGTCTTCTTTCCAAAGATTGGGAAGAGAAGGCTCAAGGGCGAGTGCGCGCGCAAGACCCACGATGTCAACCGCACCGCATGCCACGGCGTCTTCAGCCTGTCCGCGTGTCTTGAAACCGCCCGTCAACATAAGAGGCTTGGCTGTGACGGCGCGTGCGCGTTTCGCGAATTCGAGGAAGTAGGGGCCGCGGCCCGCCCTATCGGAGGCTGATTTTGCGCCGGGAAAGTAAGTCCCGCCGCTGATGTCGATCAGGTCGATCGAAGTTCGGTCCAGCGCTGCCACCACTTGGAGCGCGTCATCCTCGTCGAACCCTCCTACGAGTTCGTCTGTGGAATTCAGCTTTACGGCGATCGGGAAAGTCGGTCCGACAGCGAGGCGGGTTGCTTCGACAGCTTCCAGCAGAATCCGCATACGATTGGCGATCTCCCCTCCGTAATCATCACGGCGCCTGTTGAACAGTGGCGAAAGAAACTGGCTAAGCAGAAATCCATGTGCCGCATGAATCTGCACGCCGCCAAACCCGGCCTGCTGCGCCAACCGGGCTGTCGTTGCAAATTGCGAGGGCAGTTGGCGCAGTTCCTCTGATGTGATTTCCGCACAACGCAGACCTTGCAAGTCGAAAGCACTGGGACCCTTCGGGATGCTTGTCGGTGCATAGGCAAGGGCTCCGGCATGGCCGAGTTGCAGCCAAAGCCCGGTGCCGTTTTCGCTGCCGTGCAGAGCAAGTTTTTTGAACCGTTCGAGGTCCGATGCTTCGTTGAGCACCAGGTTGCCGGGGTTCTCGGCGTAGCCTGAGGTAAGCTGGACCTCTCCGATTATGGATACGGCCAATCCACCTTCGGCCCAACGTTGATAGAGCCTCATCTGCGCAGCGGTTGGATGCCCGGTTCCGTCGCCTAGTGAATCCGACATCGCTGATTTTGCAATTCGACTACCAAGGGTCAAACCGCAAGGCAGCTGAAGCGGAACAAACAGTGGCCCACGACTTTGCTTCAGAGCTTTCACGACAATACCTCGGCATTCATTTTATCGCTGAAAACTGATGGCAGAGCAATGTCAGCTGCATCGTCGCGATAGTGTGCTGGCCGGGAGATGGAAATCAGCAACCCGACGAACTGCAGTGCTCTGGGCGGATCGCCGTGAGGAAGGCCCGTCCATACTCGGCAAGCTTTTCCGCCCTGTCGGTGCCGTTGACGATGCGGCGCGCGTTGACCCAGTCTTCCTTCTCTTCATTGAGGTGATCGCAAAGCCGATGGCTGGTAAAGCTGCCGCATAGCATGCCTTCGATCAGGATCGTCACAGCCGGCGTCATTTCCATGGCGCGGTCGGGATGAGCGACAAGATCGATGCCGGTCACTTCGCTCATCGCCTCGTAGTTTCTCTTGTGGGTGAGCTGCACCAGCCCGCGGCCGAGCCAGCATTTACCGTCCTCATCCGGCCGCCAGTAAGGCGACTTCACCCAGGAGAGCCGGCCCGACGCGAAAGCGGTCTCGAGGATTTCGACGGCGCGCGAATCACTCGTCGCCAGCGTCTCGCGCACAGGCTGCATCGTGTAAGCAGTCTCATGAAAGGCGGTGGCCAATATATAGGCCAGCCAGCGCCGATCAGCGGTAGCCAAATTCGCGTCCCAGTAGTCGAGGATCGCATTCATGCCTTCGATCTGGGCAGGGGCTAGACTGCCGTTGAACAGCGCGTGCTGTACGGTGCCGAAGAAGAATTGCCGATCGAGTGAGACTGTCATTATACGCTTCTCCGAGGCCTGCTGTGATTAACGTCCGCTTAATCGATTGAAATTTTTTTAATCGTTTCAAGTGTGACCGAGGTAGATTTACACCCGTTTTTTGATGTGCGATGCATCGATCCATAAGCACATCCTTGCTGAGGAAGAGAGGCATATGATGCAGACCACCGCAGAAACTCCGACCAAGATCCCCCAGCACGTCGTCGACCAGATGGAAAACGAGTGGCGCCAGATACGCACGCAACGCGAGAATCCGCGCCCGGCGCGCCTGCCCTCCCAGAACGACGCTTAAACACAATCCTGACGGGTGAGGCCGCCCTGAACCCCTCACCCGCTGCGCCCTGCTTTTCCGGCATTTTTGCTGCTGCCAAGGCAGCGGCCACCGCCTATTCTCCATATTTCGTCGCAGCCAGCCTGCCGGCTAGCCGGTCCAGGGTTCTGCGGAACATATCCTTGTCATCCAGCGCCCGCGAGAGCACCAGCGCGCCCTGAATGCCGGAAACGGCCTCCTCGGCCGCGGCAAGGGCGACATCCCCGCCGTAGCCGGCGCGAACCAGCGCCTGGCGCAACGCCTCGATCCAGCGGACGAAATAATCCCGGATGACAGGCGAAAAGCGCTGGCGCGTCTCGTCCAGCGCAAAGGCGCCGACGAGGCAGACGCGGCTGCCGGAGCGGAAGTAATCCATCACATTCGCCCACATCGCATCGATCGCCGCGCTGGCATCGTCACGTCGTAACGGCTCGTAGATAGCGCGTTCGAACCAGCCGTCGACATCGGCAAGGACGGCAGCCGCCATCTCCTCCTTGCCCCCTGGGAAGAAGTGATAGAGGCTGCCCTTGCCGATGCCGGTGCGCTCGGTAATGCGGCTCAATGTCGTGCCCTCGTAGCCGAACTCGCGGAAGATCTCTGCGAGCAGCGGCACAACATCGGCACGTTCATAAACGGTCTTCACACGTCACCTTAAGGCCTCAAAGACCGAGGTCGGAAAGGCCCGGATGCTCATCGGGCCGCCGGCCGAGCGGCCAGTGGAACTTGCGATCCGATTCCTTGATCGGCAAATCGTTGATGCAGGCGAAACGGCGCTGCATCAAGCCCTCCGCATCGAATTCCCAGTTCTCATTGCCATAGGAACGGAACCAGTTGCCGCTGTCATCATGCCATTCATAGGCAAAGCGCACAGCGATGCGGCTACCGGTGAAAGCCCAGAGTTCCTTGATCAGCCGATAGTCCAGCTCCTTTGCCCACTTGCGTGTCAGGAACGCGACGATCTCGGCACGGCCGGTCACGAATTCGGCGCGGTTCCGCCACTGGCTGTCGGGCGTGTAGACGAGTGAGACGCGCTGCGGATCACGGCTGTTCCAGCCGTCTTCGGCAAGGCGAACCTTCTGGGTTGCGGTTTCATGGGTGAAGGGAGGAAGCGGTGCAGGCATATTGGGTCTCCTTGATTGATATGTACCTTTCGTTATATATTGTACTGATCAGTACATTAAACGCAACAGACTTGAATATCGGGTTCCTGCGGCATTTTGGCTTCGGGAAAATCCGACGACGCCCGGACGGCAAAAAGGCCGCTCGACGTTCCGAACGGCCTTTTACAGGGTGGCGTCAGTGCGCCTGACAGGTACGCGATCCTCGGCTCTCCGAGATCAGGCGAGCTTGCCCTCTTCGGCCTTATAGAAATATTGGCTTGCGACCAGCCATCCCTTCAGCGGTCTCAATGGCGGAATACAGGTGGCGAACATGAAGGGGCCGGTGACCAGCAACTGCACCCAGAGCGGTGCGGAGAAGGCAACTTCCAGCCACACACCAAGCAGCACGCTCGGCACGCAGGCAAAGCAGATCACGAAGAAGGCCGGGCCGTCGGCCGGATCGGCGAAGGAATAGTCGAGCCCGCAGACTTCGCATTCCTTCTTCAGCGTGAGGAAGCCCTTGAACATATGTCCCTGTCCGCAGCGCGGGCAGCGGCCCCTGATGCCGGTCTGCATCGGAGGGAGAGGAGGATATTCGGTATCCATGGCGATCTCGCTTTCAGCGTTGCGAGGCATCGACAAATCCATTCAATGCCCCATAATGTATGCATACAATATAATTACATTGAAAGCGGATTGCCAGTCTATTCGTCAGAATGACGCAGAGGCTTTTTGGGCTGGGTTTTCTAGATGAAAGGGTGAGACGCGAGCGGCTCGGCTCTCTCGCGGCAAAAGAGGGAGCGCATGTTGTGGGACACCGCCAGCCGGCTCGAATGAGTCGGCAAGAGGCAGCACTCAGAAAGGCCGCAACTCAGAAGAACGAAGCCGACATTTCCGGCGGCCCTTCAAGCGCATGAGCCATGAAGTCCAGCGCGACTTTCAGCCTGTCGCGGCCGATCGGCCCGCCGAGGCAGACGCGCACGGCTTCGGGGGCGGCACCTTCCACGGTGAATGCGTCGCTTGCCACCACGCCGATGCCCGAGGAGCGCATGTGGCTGCCGAAGGTGGAGCGGGTCCAGCCGTTGGTGAGCGGCAGCCAGATGTTGAAGCTGATCGGATCGGCCTTGTAGCTGCCCTCGGGAAGGATATGCGCCACCATCTGTTGGCGGGCACCCGCCTCCGCACGAATGAAGCGCAGGATCGTATCTGCCGTGCCATCCTCGATCCAGCGGGTCGCAAGCGCCACTGATATCGGCGAGGCCATGACATTGTTGGCGCGCATGGCGCTGACGAAGGGCCAGATCGCCTTGGTGTCCGGGGCGACCACATAGGCCAGCCGCAGGCCGGCGCCGATGCATTTGGCGAGGCCGCCGATATGCCAGGTCAGATCAGGCGCGATTGCGGCCAGCGGCGGCGGGCCGTGCAGCGGGATGAAGCCATAGGCGTCGTCCTCGACAACGGGCACGTGATATTTGCGAGCGACAGCGGCAATTTCCTCGCGGCGCTTTTCCGGAATCGTCAGCGTCAGGGGGTTCTGCAAGGTTGGATTGAGATAAAGCGCCTTCGGCTTCAAGCGCTCGCAGGCTTCTGCAAAGGCATCGGGCAAGATGCCCTCTTCATCCATCGGCAGACCGGAAAGATTGAGCCGCAGCTGGGCAGCGATCGAGCGCATGCCGGGATAGGTGATGTTTTCCGACAGCACGGTCTCGCCGGGCTTTGCCAGCAGGCCGAAGATCGCCAACAGCGCAGGGTGGGCACCGGGCGTGACGAAGATGCGCTCCTGCGAGGGCACAAGACCGCGACGGCTGAGCCAGGCGGCAGCCGCCTCCTTGTCCATGCCCGAACCGCCAAAACCCTGGTAGCGCAGCAGCGGAATGAGATTGGTCGCGACCGCCGACATGCCCTCGCGCATGCGGGCGATCAGCTCCTGATCATCCGGCTCCGGCGGCAGGTTCATCGAGAAATCGACGACGGAGGCGCGGCGCGGATCGGGCGCTGCATCGGAGGCGAAGCCACGGCGCTCGCGGTCCTGCCCGCCGGTGACGAAGGTGCCGCGGCCGACATGCGAATCCACCAGGCCGCGCTTCTGCGCCTCGACATAACCGCGCGCCACCGTGGTGAAATCGATGCTGAGGCGCTTTGCGAGCTCGCGCTGCGGCGGCAGCCGGTCTCCAACCGCCAGCACGCCGCTTCTCAGATCCATTTCGATCAGATCGGCAATTGCCATGTAACGGGGGCTCGAGGAGCGGGTGAGATCGGGATGCCAGTCTTTCATTTCATCTTCCGCAATTCGTGATCGACGCTGACGGGGATTCTCGTCGACATTGACCGTATATTGTTGCATATTTCGCCTGTCACGC
This sequence comes from Rhizobium viscosum, assembly GCF_014873945.1. Taxonomy (NCBI): domain Bacteria; kingdom Pseudomonadati; phylum Pseudomonadota; class Alphaproteobacteria; order Hyphomicrobiales; family Rhizobiaceae; genus Rhizobium; species Rhizobium viscosum. Next base: position 736,747 of record NZ_JADBEC010000001.1, read on the forward strand.
AAAAACGGCGTCGCTCCTCCTCGCGCCGGACGACCGAATGCAGCATGCGAGCATGATATAATCGGGATTACGCACTGCATCGATATATTGATTGTATCTTGACTGCATTCATTTCGATCTTACTTGCATTCATTTTTTGCACATAAATGCCCGCCTAATTGGCGTCAGATTCAATCCTCCTCAAAATTGAATGCATAATTGAATGCTTTTTGGCGCGAATTGACTGCTATTTGTGCAAAGTCAAATTGGCATGGTGCTTGCAATTCAATGGCTGTACCCCGTGAGAGGGGCCTGACTTCAAACACAGGAGCCATTCATGCCCGCAGTTACCGCACCGGCCCACGCAGATGGAGACTTCCTCGTCGATTACGAAGAGAAGGTCTTTGAAGACGTCCAGGCCAAGGAGGGTGAGAAAGCCCTCATCACCTTCCACACCGTCGCCTTCGAAGGATCGATCGGCCTCGTGAACCTGCTGCAGGCCAAGCGCCTGAAGCGCAAGGGCTTCGAAACCTCCGTTCTGCTCTATGGTCCCGGCGTGACGCTCGGGGTGCAGCGCGGCTTTCCCAAGCTCGGCGCGGAAGCCTTCCCCGGCCATTTGAACTTCAACAATCAGATCAAGGGTTTCATGGAAGAAGGCGGCAAGGTCTATGCCTGCCGCTTCGCGCTGCAGGCGCTCTATGGCCATGGCGAGCAGTCGCTGATCCCCGGCATCCGCCCGATCAGTCCGCTCGACGTGCTGGACATGATTCTCATCCACCGCCGCGACGGCGCCTTCATCCTCGATACCTGGACGCTCTGACCTGGGGACTGAACCCTTCTCCCCGACGGGGAGAAGGTGGCCCGAAGGGCCGGATGAGGGGCCGCGCGGCACATGTCGTCTTCGCCGGTGGCTCAGACGTTCGCTCCTTCGTCGCTCACCCCTCATCTGTCCCGACGGACATCGACCGGGGTTGAGCCACTGGTCTCAACCCGTCCTTCGGACCCCCACTGGGGAGAAGCGGAAACCAAGGAAGGATTTCGCCATGGAAAAGAAAATGACCGTCCGGGCGGCAGCCGCGCAGATCGCGCCGGATCTGACCTCGCGCGAAAAGACGCTGGCGCGCGTGCTGGAGACAATTGCCGAGGCGGCTGCCAAGGGTGCCGAGATCATCGTCTTTCCGGAGACCTTCGTTCCCTGGTACCCCTATTTCTCCTTCGTGCTGCCGCCGGTTCTATCGGGCCGCGAGCATCTGCGCCTCTATGAAGAGGCTGTCACCGTTCCGAGTGCGGCAACCGATGCCGTTGCGGCGGCGGCCCGCGAACATGGCGTCGTCGTGGCGCTCGGCGTCAACGAGCGCGATCATGGCTCGCTCTACAATACCCAGCTCCTCTTCGATGCCGACGGCAGGCTTATCCTCAAGCGCCGCAAGATCACGCCGACCTATCATGAGCGGATGATCTGGGGCCAGGGCGATGCCTCGGGGCTGACGGTGGTCGACAGCAGCATCGGGCGGCTCGGCGCCCTTGCCTGCTGGGAGCATTACAATCCCCTCGCCCGCTATGCGCTGATGGCCCAGCACGAGGAAATCCACATCGCCCAGTTTCCGGGTTCGATGGTCGGGCCAATCTTCGCCGAGCAGATGGAAGTGACGATCCGCCATCATGCGCTCGAAAGCGGCTGCTTCGTCGTCAACGCCACGGGATGGCTGACCGAGGAGCAGATCAATTCCATCACACCCGACCAAGGATTGCAGAAGGCGCTGCGCGGCGGCTGCATGACTGCGATCATCTCGCCCGAGGGCAAGCACCTGGCGCCGCCGATCACTGAGGGCGAAGGCATCCTGATCGCCGATCTCGACATGAGCCTGATCACCAAGCGCAAGCGGATGATGGATTCGGTCGGCCACTATGCCCGCCCCGAGCTGCTGCATCTCGTCATGGACGGCCGCGCCACCCAGCCGATGGTCGGCTCCGCACATTCCTTCGAAGCAAACACAGGGACCAAGAGCGATGGACAATACGACGTTTCTGCCGACCGAGACGCTGATCAACGAGTTGCAGTCCTTCGGAGCCAGGCTCGTTGATCCCAAGGCCGGCCATGAGAGCCGCCGCGGCGGCGCCGGCCCATCCGACCACAAGGCGCTGACCATCGATGGCATGACCGTGATGGTGCCGGTTCACACGGCGCCGGCCTTCGAGAGCCCCTATCTGGTGGAGAAGCCCGACGAGGCCGGCAAGAGCCGGATCAGCCGCGACGGGCGCGTGCTCGGCGAAGTGTCCTTCCCGCTGCGCCCGCGCTTCTACGAGCGCAGCACCGCCGACGGCATTCCTTACTCGCAGATTGCCGTGCTGCATGGCCGGGATGTGCTGGCGACCACGGTGCTGCAGACCTGCATCCGCTATCAAAGCCGCACCAAGACCTGTCAGTTCTGCGCCATCGGCCAGTCGCTGGCGGCCGGCCGCACCGTTGCCCACAAGACGCCGGAGCAGCTGGCGGAAGTCGCCAAGGCCGCTGTCGAACTCGATGGCGTCAAGCATATGGTGATGACGACGGGCACGCCGAAGGGACCGGATCGCGGTGCTTCGATCCTTGCCGACAGCGCCCGTGCCATCAAGGCGGCCGTCGACCTGCCGATCCAGGCGCAGTGCGAGCCGCCGGAAGACGACATCTGGTTCTCGATCATGAAGGAAGCCGGCGTCGATGCGCTCGGCATGCATCTGGAAGTCGTGACGCCTGAGCTGCGCGAACGCATCATGCCCGGCAAGGCGCAGGTACCGATTTCGAAATACATGACCTCCTTCAAGGCGGCAGTCGAAGTCTTCGGGCGCGGCCAGGTCTCGACCTATATCCTCGCCGGCCTTGGCGACACGCGCGAGGCGATCCTCGATATTTGCGAGAAGCTGGTCGCGATCGGCGTCTATCCCTTCGTCGTGCCCTTCGTGCCGATTTCGGGAACGCCGCTCGAAAGCCATCCGGCGCCGAAGCCTGATTTCATGCATTCGATCCTCGGCCCGCTCTCGAAAATGCTGGTCGATAGCGGCTTGAAGGCCGTCGACATCAAGGCCGGCTGCGGCAAATGCGGCGCCTGCTCTGCCCTTTCCTCCTATGAAAGGATGCTGACCAAATGATGCTGGAGCCCTTCTCGCCCTATCGCGCCAGCGAATTCCAGGTGAAGTTTTCCACTTCGGAATGGGAGCGGCAGGAAGCACATGCGCTGCGCCGCGCCGTCTTCTGCGAGGAGCAGAAGATCTTCGAGAACGACGACCGCGATGTGATCGACGAGCATGCGATCCCGATCGTGGCGCTGTCGATGATGGGGGTTGCCGCCGACCGGCTGGTCGGCACGGTGCGCATCCATCAGGAGGAGCCGGGACTCTGGTGGGGGTCGCGGCTCGCCGTGCACGAGGATTTCCGCAAGATCGGCGCGCTTGGCGCAACGCTGATCCGGCTTGCCGTCTCCTCCGCCAATGCGATGGGCTGCCACACGTTCCTTGCCAATGTGCAGGTGCAGAACGGTCTGCTCTTCCGCCGGCTGCACTGGGACGTGATCGAGGAATTCGAGGTCTACGGCAAGCCGCATCTCAGGATGAAGGCGGACCTTGCCTGGTACCCGCCCTGCCCGACGCCGGAAACCGGGCTGGTGGCGCTCGCCAGGAAGGCGGCGTGATGGGCGAGCGGATCGACTTCAAGGCGCTTGCCGCCAAGCTTTCCTCCTCCTCCGGCATTGCTGCCAAGGCGGATATCGGCTCAGTTGCCGCAAGCCTCGGCCTGGCCGGCCAGCCGGTGGCGGTGGGTGACGATTGCGCCGCCTTGCCCGATGGCGACGGATACCTGCTCTTTGCCATCGAGGGCTTCATCAACGAGTTCGTCGCAGCCGACCCATGGTTTGCCGGCTGGTGCGGGGTGATGGTCAATATTTCCGATGTCGCCGCGATGGGCGGCCGGCCGGTCGCCGTCGTCGATGCCGTCTGGGCGAATGGAGAGGCAGGGGCAGCACCCGTGCTCGAAGGGATGCGGGCGGCGGCCAGAGCCTTCGGCGTGCCGATCGTTGGTGGCCATACGAATATCCGCACCGATCGCGGCCAGCTTTCGGTCGCCATCCTCGGCAAGGCGAAGAAGCTGCTGACCAGCTTCGATGCCCAAGCGGGGGATGTGCTGATCGCGGCGATCGATCATCGCGGCCGTTATCGCGAACCTTTCAACAACTGGGAGGCGGCAACCGATGCCCCGCCCGCGCGGCTGCGCGGCGATCTGGAGATCCTGCCCGACATCGCAGAAGCCGGACTCGCACTCGCTGCCAAGGATATCAGCCAGGGTGGCATTATCGGCACGGCGATCATGCTGGCGGAATGTTCCGGCGTCGGTATCGATATCGATGTCCGCGCAATTCCGCTGCCGGATGGCGTGGCGATCGAGCGCTGGCTCGCGACCTTTCCAAGCTTCGGCTACCTGATCTCCACCGCACCGGAAAAGGCCGATGCGGTGATCCGGCACTTTGCCTCCCGCAAGATCAGCGCGGCGGTGATCGGCACTGTCAAAGCCGGCAACGCAGTGGCGATAACGGACGGCGCCGATCGTATTGTGATCCGCGACTATGCCGAGACGCCACTGCTGCAGCTCAGTCGGCAGGAGGATGCCGCATGAGCCGGCCGTTGCGCATCGCCATGCTCTCCCATTCCACCAACCCGCGCGGCGGCGTGGTGCATGCCATGCAGCTTTCCGAGGCTTTGACTGCTCTTGGCCACGACGTCGTGCTGCATGCGCCGGATGCCAAGGGGACGGGATTTTTCCGTGAGCCGGCCTGCGGTGCGGTGTTGGTACCGGTTAAGCAGGTTGCTCCCCCTTCTCCCCAACGGGGAGATGTCCGCAGGACAGATGAGGGGGTGGAGCGGAGCGACGCAACGAGCGGCAAGCGAGATGCAGAATTTGCGGGTGCGGCCCCCTCATCCGACCCTTCGGGCCACCAACCGGGGTTGAGCCACGGGTCTCAACCCGTCCTTCGGACCCCCGCTGGGGAGAAGGGAGGGATGACCGCCATGGTCGAGCAACGGATTGCCGATTACATCAATCACTTCGAAAACCCCGCCGCCCGCGGATTCGATATCTACCACGCCCATGACGGCATTTCCGGCAATGCGCTGGCAACCTTGAAGGAGCGCGGGCTGATCCCCGCGTTCGTCCGCACCGTCCATCATATCGACCAGTTCGCAGATCCCAAGCTGATGGCGCTGCAGGATCGGTCCATCGAGCGGGCCGACCTGTTCTTCACCGTCAGTTCGATGTGGCGCAAGACGCTTGAGGAAACGCGCGGCATCCGCTCCACCGTCGTCGGCAACGGCGTCGATACCGGGCGCTTCTCCCCCGCCATCGACGCCAGCGCGCTGCGCGGCAAACTCGCCCTGCCGGACGGCCCGATCTTCCTTGCCGTCGGCGGCATCGAGGCGCGCAAGAATACGATCGCCATGCTGGAAGCCTTCGGCCAAGTGCGCGCCATCCGCCCGGATGCGCAATTCGTCATTGCCGGTGGTGCTTCGCTGCTCGATCATCACGGCTATCAGCGCGAGTTCCGTGCGGTGCTCGCCTCGCTCGGCGAGCATGCGGCCGCCGTCCATATCCTCGGCACCGTTGCCGACGAGGATATGCCGGCACTTTACCGGCTTGCAGATACGCTGGTCTTCGCCTCGGTCAAGGAAGGCTTCGGCCTCGTGGTATTGGAAGCGATGGCGAGTGGCGTGCCCGTCGTCGTCTCCTCCATCGCACCTTTCACCGAATATCTCGGCGCCGAGGATGTCGTCTGGTGCGATCCGCAGAATTCCGCCTCGATTGCCGAAGCCATGGCGATCTCGCTTATGCCGCCGGTGCGCGCCGGGCTTATCCCGCACGGGCTTGATCTTGCCGCCCATCACAGCTGGCAGCGCACGGCTGCCGCCCATCTCCAAGCCTACGAGACATTGAAGGAGCCTGCCCATGCCTGAAATGCGCTTCGTCATCGCCTGGCCCGATGGCCGCGAGGAGACCTGTTATTCTCCCTCCCTCGTCATCCGGGACTTCTTCGAGGAAGGCCAGACCTATCCGATCCGCGATTTTCTCGACCGCAGCCGCAAGGCGCTGACCATCGCCAGCGACCGGGTTGAAGCGAAATACGGCTATCCCTGTTCGCTCGCCCGCGGCCAGCTTGCCCGCATCGAGGAGGCGAGCTCCCTCTTTCTTGCCGATGCCGATGCCCGCGTGCGCTGCGAAAGTTTCATTCTCTGAAAGGAACCCGACCCATGACCTTTTCCCTCAAGCCGCATTACAGCGCCGTCGTCATCGGCGGCGGCCAGGCCGGGCTTTCGGCCAGCCACTATCTCAAGAAGCACGGCATCGACCATGTCGTCTTCGAGAAGAAGACCGTAGCGCATAAATGGAAGAACGAGCGCTGGGATGCGTTCTGCCTGGTGACGCCGAACTGGCAGTGCCAGCTGCCGGACCACCCCTATGACGGCGATGAGCCGCATGGCTTCATGGTCAAGGACGAGATCATCGCCTATGTCGACCGCTTCGTAAAAAAGGTGAATGCACCTGTTCTCGAAGGCACGACTGTCACCTCTCTCGAAAAAGCCGGGGACCTCTTCAGGCTCTCGACTTCGGCAGGGGCGCTGACCGCAGACAGCGTCATCATCGCCACCAGCCTCTACAGCGCGCCGGCCATTCCGCGCGCCGCCGAGCGTCTGCCTGACAATGTCCTGCAGATCCACACGGCTGACTACCGAAATCCCGGGCAATTGCCTGATGGCGCCGTTGTCGTCGTCGGTTCCGGCCAGTCCGGCTGCCAGATCGCCGAAGACCTGCATCTTGCCGGCCGCAAGGTGCATATGGTCACCGGCAATGCGCCACGCTGCGCCCGCTTTTATCGTGGCCGCGATGTGGTCGACTGGCTCGCCGATGTCGGCCAGTACGACATCACCGTCGAGCATGACGGCATGACCAAGAAGAAGCACGACACCAATCATTATCTCACCGGCCGTGACGGCGGGCGCGATATCGACCTGCGCAAATTCGCGCTGGAGGGCATGTCGCTCTATGGCCGCATGGAAAACGTATCCAGCGGACGGATGCTGTTCGAGGAGAACCTCAAAGCCAATCTCGACAATGCCGACCGGGTCTATAACGGCATCAATGCGCTGATCGACCGGCATATTGCCGAGAAGGGTATCGAAGCGCCGCCGGCCAGCGTCTACACACCGCTCTGGGAGCCGGAAAGCGAACCGGTAGAACTCGATCTCAGGGCGGAGGGTGTCACTTCGGTGATCTGGGCAACCGGCTTTTCGCCCGACTGGTCCTATGTCGGCCTGCCGATTTTCGACGGCACCGGCTACCCGGTGCAGCGGCGCGGCGTGACGGGTATCGACGGGGTCTATGTGCTCGGCCTGCCCTGGCTCTGGACCTGGGGTTCCGGCCGCTTCCTTGCCGTCGGCAAGGATGCCGAGCATGTGGTAAACCACCTCGCCGGCCATCTGGAAGCCGCCCGTCCGGTCCTGAAACAGGCGGCCAGCGCTTGAACATGAATGTCGCGATCCTCGATTTTCATCCGCCCACATTTTCGGAATCCGAGCCGTCAGCGCGCGAGCTGATGGAGCAGGCGCTCGCACCGCATATGCTCGTCGGCATGCCGCACTTGACGCCATCAGGCCTGTCGGAAACCTGGGCGATGAAAGAGCTCGGGCACCGCCACTGGCTGATGCTCGCGCGCCATCTCGGCATGGAGAATGCCGATTTCCGCACGCCCGATGGCGGCGAGGCCTATGCCGCGATCTGCGCGACATCGCTGCAACATGCGAATTTCGGTGCCGTTCGGGCCAATGATGTGCTGACAATCCGCTCCTCGCTCTCGCCCGTCTCGCGCACACAGGTTTCGACCCGTCACCGGCTTTTCGTGCGCGGCGGCCTGATCGGCGAGGTGGAGCTGATTTCCACATTCGTCTGCCGCATGCGGGAGGGCGACAATTACTCGATCGCCCGTGTTCCCCTGCCCAGTGTGGCGGCTGTGGTTGAGGATAGTGCGTTGGCAAGGACGGCGGCCCTGCTGCGCGCCGGCACGCTGAAAACGCATTTCGGCCTGCCGGCCAATCCGGTCAAGGCGTTGCGCGGCTTTCGCTTCGAGCCGGATGCGTCGCAGGAATTCAATGGAGCCGGGCTGTTCTACTTCGCGGAATTCCAGGCACTCATCGATCGTGCCTTCGGGCGATGGTTTCCTGAGCTTTCGCAGGTGTCTCGGCGAGAGATCTTCTTTTCCGGCAATATCCGGGCCGGCGAAGCCGTGCGGGTGGAGTTGATGGGGCTTTCGCCCGACCGGCGGCGGTCTTTCTGCCGACTGCGGCGGGAAGAAGATGGCAAGGTGATCGGCAAGGCCTTTATGGAGTGGCAGGCCGAGTAGTGGACGCCTGCTTAAGTGCATCCCGCAGCACATCAAACACCCTGTTGTCCAGCGTCTGGGAGACGTTGAAGCGCATGAAGCCGGTGGCAGATTGCGACAGGCTGAAGGCGTTGCCCGGGGCGAGGACAACATTCTGCGCGAGTGCTGCGCGCGCGACCGCCGCGGCATCCAGACCATCCGGCAAATGGCACCAGAGGAACATGCCGGCCTGCGGCTCCAGCCAGGGGCGAATGCCCAGAGGCTTCAGGCGAGCCGTCACTTCGAACATCGCCTTGGCAAGACGGCTGCGCAGGCCCTCGGCATGTTTGCGGTAACTGCCGTCGCTGAGCACGCTCAGTACCAGTTCGGCATTCAACCGGGCTCCGCCGAAGGAGGTGGCGATCTTGAGGTCGATCAGGCCTTCGATCCATTCCGGCCGCGCAGCAATGAAGCCGCAGCGTGCGGCGGCTGAGAGCGTTTTCGAAAAGCTGCCGATATGGATGACGCGATCGAGGCCGTCGAAGGCGGCAAGGCGCGGAGCCGGCGTCAGTTCGAAATCGGCGAAGATATCGTCCTCGATGATGGTGAGGCCGTGTTGCTCGGCAAGCTTGAGCAGCCGGTGGGCCGTGACCGGCGAGAGCATGGCCCCGGTTGGATTGTGGATAGCCGAATTGGTGATGTAGAGGTGCGGCCGATGCTCGGTAAGCGCTGCGGCGAAGAGCTCGATATCGGGGCCTGAAGGCGTATAGGGGACGCTGACGACCTTGGCGCGGTGGGCTCTGAGCAATGCATGGAAGTTGAAGTAACAGGGATCGTCGACCAGCACGGTATCGCCCGGCTCGATGAGGAAACGGCAAAGAAAATCGATCGCCTGTGTGCCGGATTCGGTGAGCATGACCTGATCCGGCGATGCCTCAATGCCGCGCTCGGCCGCGCGGCGTGCAATCAGCTGGCGCAGCGGCTTGAGGCCGAGGGGCGAGCCGTAATCGGAAAGGCTTGCGGCATCGGCGCGCGACAGGGATCGCAATGTCCGGCGGATCGCGTCTTCGGGAAGCCATGCGGGCGGCAGCCAGCCGCAGCCGGGTTTGAGGTCGCTTTCCTGCGCCTCCAGCGATTGCCGCGATACCCAGAAGGGATCGACGGCGCGATCGAGCTTCGGGCCGATATCGGCGAGTGAGAGCGGTGCCGTCTGGCTGGCGACATAGAAGCCGGAACCGGGGCGGGAGAGGATCGCGCCTTCGGCGACCAGCCGCTCATAGGCATCGACCACGGTCGAGGCCGAGACTTTCAAGCTTCCCGAAAGGCTGCGGATCGAGGGCAGCTTGGCGCCGGGCGTGAGGCTGCGGCCGGCAATGCGCTGGCGGATCGTCGCCATGACCATGCCGACCCGGCTGCCTGCCTGTATCTGCTCGTCCATCCGTACTGGCTCCTTCACCATAACAGTTTGCGCAAACTGTATCGAACTGTGGCTGGCAGCGCCAGCGCAAACCGCCGATAAGCATGGGGCAAACAAAGGAGCGCCTACATGGATCGCACAGCGACCGGATGGATCAATGGTTTTATCGGCGTGCTCATCTTCAGCGGATCGCTGCCGGCCACCCGCGTGGCCGTCATGCAGCTCGATCCGGTTTTCCTGACGGTGGCGCGAGCGGCGATTGCCGGCATCCTGGCGCTTTGCCTGCTGATTATCTTCCGTGAGAAATGGCCTTCGCGGCACGATCTCATCTCGCTCATCGTCATCGCGCTTGGCGTTGTCGTCGGCTTTCCGCTGTTGACGGCGCTGGCGCTGCAGCATGTGACCTCGGCGCATTCCATTGTCTTCATCGGCCTGCTGCCGCTGGCGACCGCAATCTTCGGGGTCATCAGGGGTGGCGAACGGCCGAAGCCGGCCTTCTGGCTCTTCTCGCTGCTCGGCAGCGCATTGGTAGCGGGCTTTGCGCTGGCGCAGGGGCTGACCGCCTCGCCTGTTGGCGATGCGCTGATGCTGGCCGCAGTCATCGTCTGCGGGCTCGGTTATGCCGAGGGTGCTCGGCTTTCGCGCCGGCTCGGCGGCTGGCAGGTGATTTCCTGGGCCTTGGTGGTGTCGTTGCCGGTAATGATCGTTCTAGCTATTGCCCACCGGCCCCCGAACTTTGCCGAGATCCAGGCGCCGGCCATGCTTGGGCTCGCCTATGTCTCACTCTTCAGCATGCTGATCGGCTTCATCTTCTGGTATCGCGGCCTGGCACAGGGCGGTATTGCCGCCGTTGGCCAGTTGCAACTTCTGCAGCCCTTCTTTGGCCTGGCGCTTGCCGCGACACTGCTGCGCGAGACGGTAAGCTGGTCCATGCTTGCGGTGACCGTCGCTGTCATTCTCTGCGTGGCCGGGGCACGGAAGTTTGCGAAATAGGTCGAAAATTGACAGCTCGGGCATCATGTAATAATTAAAGTTGCATGATGCGAGATCATGATTACCCGAGCCTGCCCACACCTCCCAAGACGGCATCTGCCTTTACCGGCGATGCCGTCAAATCCTATATCGAAGGCCCACCGCGGCAGGTTCCCGGCTTTTCAAGCCTGCACCGGATGGCGACGATGCTGATGGCGGAGCGGACGCCCGACAATGGCCGCGTGCTCGTGCTCGGCGCCGGCGGCGGACTGGAACTCAAGGCCTTTGCCGAAGCGCGCGCGGGCTGGACTTTTGATGGCGTCGATCCCTCCGCCGACATGCTGCAACTGGCGCGGCAGGTCGCCGGAGAGCATGGCGGTCGCATCGGTTTTCACGAAGGCAGGATCGACATCGCGCCCGAAGGTCCCTTCGATGCCGCCGTTTGCCTGCTGACCTTTCACCACATCCCCGTCGAGCAACGGCTTGAAACACTTCGGCAAATCCGCCGGCGACTGAAAGCCGGCGCCCCGTTTGTTGTTGCACACATGAGTTTCCCGCAGGGCGAGCCGGAGCGATCGATGTGGATCGATCGCCATATCGCCTATGGCGCGCCTGACGGAACAGCCCCTTCCCGGCAGGAGAATGCACGCAAGGCGATACGGGAAAGGTTGCATATCCTCGCCCCCGACGAAGAGGAGGCCATGCTGCGCGCGGCAGGCTTTTCAGATGTCAGTCTGTTCTACGCCGCCTTCAGCTTCAGGGGATGGGTCACTTACGCTTAGCCCCAAAACTTTCCATGATTGGAAAGCATCTTGCACCGCAGCCTCGTCAAAGATATAGTTTCCAAAACTGGAAACTATAGGTGCCTTATGACGCTGACCCTTTACATGCATCCGCTTGCCTCCTTCTGCCACAAGGTGCTGATCGCGCTTTATGAGAACGAAACGGCGTTCGAGAGCAAGATCGTCAATTTTGCCGATGCGGATTCGGCCGCGGCCCTGTTCGACAAATGGCCGGTCGGAAAGATTCCGATCCTGCATGATGAGGCGACCGGACATACGGTCCCGGAGACGAGCATCATCGTCGAATACCTGCAGGCCCATTATCCGGGGCCGGTGCGGCTTCTGCCTGATGATCCGGAGGCGCTGCTGCAGGTGCGGCTCTGGGACCGGTTCTACGACCTCTATGTCAACGTGCAGGTGCAAAAGATCGTCACCGACCGGATCCGGCCGGCAGACACCCATGATCCGCACGGCGTCGCCGAAGCAAGGGCAATGCTCGATCAGGCCTACAGGATGATCGAGGCGCATATGCAGCAGAGGCTCTGGGCGACGGGCGATGATTTCACCATGGCCGATTGTGCGGCTCTGCCGGGGCTGTTCTTTGCTTCCATCGTGCATCCGTTCACCGGGGAACAGCAGGCGCTTTCCTCCTATCTGGAGCGTCTGTTACAACGTCCTTCCGTCAAACGCGTGCTTATCGAAGCGCAGCCCTATTTTTCGATGTTTCCCTATCGGGAGGCGATGCCCGCGCGTTATCTTGAAGCCGCGATATCTTGAGGCAATGGAATGGCAGAAACGGCGCCAGCCGAATTCGACCGGATGTTTCAGGCGCTCGCCGATCCCTATCGGCGCGGCTTCGTGGAGCAGCTTGCCAGGGGGCCGGCCTCCGTCACGGAACTGGCCGAGCCCGCAGATGTCGGCCTGCCGGCCGTGCTGAAGCATCTGCGCATTCTGGAAGAAAGCGGTATCGTCATTTCGGAAAAGGTGGGGCGCGTACGCACCTACCGCATGCAACAGCAGGCGTTCGGCGCCATCAACCAGTGGATCGAACAGCGTCAGGCCGAAATGCATGCCGCCTTCGACCGCCTTGCTCTGCTGATGGCGGAAACTCCTGAGGAAAAGGATCACTGATGGGTGTCAGCGTCAATCACCGCACCTTCGTCATCGAGCGCGACCTGCCCGGCAGCGTGGCGCATGCCTTCCGCTTCTGGTCGGACCATGCGCTGAAGCGGCGATGGACCGCCTGCCATCCCGACTGGCGGGTGATGGAGGATCAATTCGCCTTCGAGATCGGCGGGAGCGAGCGCATGACATGGCGCATGCCTGATGGGACCGAGCAGGCGATGCGCGCTTACTATCTCGAAATCCGCCCGCGCGAACGCATTGTCTATGCCTATACGATGCTGACGGCAGGCCGGAGCATCTCCTCCTCGTTGGTGACCGTCGAGTTTACCCGGAGTGGCGACACGACGCTGATGACCTTCACGGAGCAGGCTGTCTTTGGAGATGCCAAGGATGGCGATACCAGAGAGAGCGGCACCGGCATCGGCTTCGACCGGCTCATCGAAGAGATGGCGGCTACGCCTGCCTGACGCGGTGGCGATGCGCGGCCTGCTTGGCGCGGTTGCCGCACATCGCCATGCTGCACCAGCGCCGGCGGTGACCGCGGGTGTGGTCGGCAAATAGGAGGGTGCAGACCGGCCCCTCGCAAGCCTTCACATTCGAAAAATCCTCGGTACAGACGAAGCGGCCAAGCGCCTCGCCGACTGGTAGCAGCAATGCTTCCGGGGAGCGCCACTTGCGCATCGGCTGGAATTCGAAAACCTCGCCTTCATCCGTCCGGCGCGCCACGATGCGGCTGAAACCTTCGTCACGCTCGAGCAGGCGGTTCAGCGGTTCCAGCTCGGCCAATGCCTCGGGCTTCAACGGCTTTCCCTTGTGCTCGCGGACAAAAGTCCGGAACCATTCGCGCAGGTTCCTCGCCTGATCGGCAACCTTGTCCAGTTCGCCCGGCAAAGCCTGGGCGCGCATGCTTTCAAGCGTTTCGCGCGGAACCAGCTTTGCCTGTTCGAGCCAGCGCAGCAATCCCTCCCCGTCTTCTATCCAATCAACGGGCGTGTCGACGGGCGTCGCCACCGAATTCAGGAAATCCAGTGCCAGTGCATCGCCCAGAAAAAGGGCGGGAGAGTGGTTATCCATTGCAAGTCCTATTCCTGTGCCGGCCAAATCCGCAGGGCAGCTCACTTAAAAACGCGATTCACATGTAACCTGTCAAAATGCGGTTGACAAGTTACCTTCTTCAAGCGTAACCGTTCTATATCATTTTAAACAGTTACTCATTGAAAGAAGGAGAAAGCAGATGTCACCGCAGTCGATAGATCGGCAGACTACGCATATCGTGCTCGTCCATGGCGCCTGGGCCGACGGCTCCGGCTGGGCCAAGGTCATTGCACCGCTTGCCGCCGAGGGTTTTGCGGTGACTGCCGCGCCGCTGCCGCTGACCTCCTATGCCGATGACGTCAAAGCTCTTGAGCAGGCGCTTTCCCGTGTGGACGGGCCGGTCGTTCTTGCTGGCCATGCCTATGCCGGAGCGGTTATCGCCGGTGTGCGGAACGAGAATGTGAAGGCACTGGTCTATGTTGCTGCGCTGGCCCCGGACGAGGGAGAGACGGTCGCCGATGTCTTCTATCGCACTGAGCCCGATCCGCGGGCGCCGCAGCTAGCGCCCGACGAGAATGGACTGATCTATTATCCGCGCGAGGCCTTTGCCGCAGCCTATGCGCAGAATGCCACGAATGAAGAACTGGCGGTGCTTTCCGCCGTACAGCGGCCGATCTCGCCTGCCTGCATCACTGTAACGGTCGGGCGGCCGCTCTGGAAGGATCGCCCTACCTGGTACCTGGTTGCCGAAGACGACCGGATGATTGCAGCCGCCAATCAGCGCTTCATGGCCGAGCGCATGCAGGCGAGGCAACGGCCCTTCGCTGTCGATCATACGCCGATGGTGACGGCACCTGAGGCGGTGCTGCAGGTCGTCCGCGAGGCGGCGGCAGCTGTGACCGCAGCCTGAACGACCGACATATCTCCGGAAATATCGCCATTCATCTCAACTGAAGGAAACATCACCATGACCAAGATCAGCTACCGCAACATCACCGTCGACGGCATCAAGATCGCCTATCGTGAGGCCGGTCGCAAAGGCGCGCCGAAGCTCCTGCTGCTGCATGGCTTCCCGACCTCCGGCCACATGTTCCGCGATCTGATCCCGCTGCTGGCCGATCGCCACCATATCATCGCGCCCGACCTTCCGGGCTTCGGCCAGTCGGACGATCCCGCGATCAACAGCTTCGACAGCATTGCAGACACGATCGACCGTTTCACCGAGATCGTCGGCTTCGATCGCTATGCCGTCTATGTCTTCGACTATGGCGCGCCGACCGGTTTCCGCCTGGCGGTCAAGCATCCGGAGCGGATCACCGGCATCATTTCGCAGAATGGCAACGCCTATGTCGATGGCCTCAGCGATGCGTGGAACCCGGTGCAGGCCTATTGGCAGGATGCGAGCGCAGAAAACCGGGCTGTGCTGAAGGCGTTTCTGGGTCCGGAGACGACGATCTGGCAATATACGCATGGCGTTGCCGATCCGACCACGGTTTCGCCCGACGGCTATTCGCTCGACAATTTCTATCTCTCGCGTCCGGGTGCTGAAGATGTGCAACTCGATCTCATGGGCGACTACAAGAGCAACGTGGCACTCTACCCGACCTTCCAGAATTACTTCCGCACCCACAAGCCGCGCTTTCTCGCGGTCTGGGGCAAGAACGACCCCTTCTTCCTTCCGCCGGGCGCAGAAGCCTTCGCCCGCGATATTCCTGATGCCGTGATCAAATTCTTCGACACTGGCCACTTCGCGCTCGAGACGCATGCGGATGAAATTGCCGCTGCAATCCGTGATTTCCTTGGCTGATAGGTCCGCGAAAGAGGAGAGACATCATGTCCGATAAAGTCGCCATCATTACCGGTGCCAGCCAGGGCATCGGCCAGGCAACGGCCATCCGCCTCGCAGAGGATTTTTCGAAACTTGTGCTCGTTGCCCGCAACAAGGCCAATCTTGCAGAGACTGCCAAGGCCGTCGAAGCGGCGGGTGCCAAGACGCTCGTCATCGATGCCGACCTTGCCGAGCCGGCCGCGGCACAGGCCGTCGTCGACAAGACGCTGGCCGCCTTCGGGCGGATCGATGCGCTGCTCAACATTGCCGGCGCCGTACCGCAGATCGACGTCTTCGAGATGACCGACCGGCAGTGGGATGACGGCATGGCGTTGAAGCTGCATGGGGCACGACGGCTAACCATCGCCGCCTGGCCGGCGCTGAAGGAAACGAAGGGCTCGGTCGTGCTGATGTCCGGTAACTCGGCGGTCTTTCCAAAGGCCGCCTATGCTGCCGTCGGCACGATCAATGCGGCGATATCTGCGCTCGCCAAGGCCTTTTCCGACCGCGGCATCGAGGATGGCATACAGGTCAACAGCGTACTGCCCGGCCCCGTCATGACCGGCCGCCGCCGCAGCTATCTGGAACACTGGGCGCCGCTGCATAACATGACGGTGGAAGAGGCGACGGCCAGATTTCCGAAGGAGGCCGGCATTGCCCGCTACGGCGAGCCGGAAGAGATCGCCGAACTCATGGCCTTCCTCGTCTCGCCGGCGGCACACTGGATGACCGGCACGACGCTGCGCATGGATGGCGGCGAGGTGAAGTCGGTCTGACGCAGGTTAATCGGAGGTGACGCAG
Organism: Rhizobium viscosum; assembly: GCF_014873945.1. NCBI lineage: Bacteria > Pseudomonadati > Pseudomonadota > Alphaproteobacteria > Hyphomicrobiales > Rhizobiaceae > Rhizobium > Rhizobium viscosum. The sequence continues at coordinate 753,061 of NZ_JADBEC010000001.1, forward strand.
AAATTGTTGCCTTCGGGATCGTTCAGCACGGTGTAGTCTGCCGTCTCACGCACGAAGGTCGCGCCCAGGGATAACAGGCGCGCGACCTCCCTTTCGCGGTCATCAGCGGCAATATCGAGATGAACGCGGTTGCGGGCCGGACGCTCTCCCTTACGAAGATGGAAGCAAAGGCGCGTGCCAGGCCCTTCGACCATCACCACCGGATCGGTTTCGGGTGTCAGGCCGAGCGCTGCCAGACGCGCGATTTCATCATCGTCGTAAGGCAGCACCGCATAACCATCGAGCGCTTCGGCCCAGAATCCGGCGACGCGGGAGGGAACATCGCAATCGATGACGATTTCCTTGAGCCGTCCCATGGTCAATCACGAATTGCCGGAACGGCGCTGAGAAACACGCTCGGCGACGGCACCACCGATTACGGGCAGCAGGGCGAAAAGGATCAGCTGTGGCGTTCCTGTCAGCGTCAAAAGGCCGGACAGGAGAATGGCGACGAGCATTCCCGCCAATGCGCCGGCCAGATAGGGAAGGTAACCCTTCAAGAGAGCCTCCGTCTTATCAATCAAAATGAGCTCGCAAGGTTCCACATAGGACGCTCCGCGGTATCGGCAATGACCGGTTGGCCCCCGGATCCCTTTCGCCCGCCGAAATGGAGCATCTCCGTTTTTCTCCGAGTCACGGAAATGCTCCATCTCTTTGTTTTCGCGCAATTCCGGACGCAAAACCGCTGCGCACTTTTGCTGGAATTGCTCTAGGCGCTCGCTTTCTTCGATGCCGGTTTGCCCGCCGTGTTCAGCGCCACCGCGGCCTGCACCAGCGCCCTCAGAGCTGCCTCGTCGATTTTTTCCCCTTCATGAATATCGATCGCGCGGCGCGTATTGCCCTCAAGGCTGGAGTTGAAGAGGTTGGACGGATCTTCCACGGAAGCGCCCTTGGCGAAGGTGAGCTTGACGACGGTCTTGTAGGTTTCGCCGGTGCAGATGATACCGGCGTGTTCCCAGACCGGAACGCCGCGCCATTTCCACGTCTCCTCCACTTGCGGATCAGCTTCGCGGATGATCGCTCGGACACGGGCGAGCGTTTCGCCCCGCCAGTCGCCCAATTCCCTGATCTTGGCATCGATGCGTTCGGAGGGAGAGATTTCCTTCGGTTCCGGTTCCTTTTTCGTCGTCGCCGCTTTCTTCATGGTCTCTCTCCTTACATTTTCTCGCCGGGCAGCAGGCTTGCCTGCCTGATCCAGTCGGCGAGCTGCGCCTCGTCGATCGGGTCGTTCTCATGGATGTGGAAATAGCGCGTTTCCGCGGTCCTGGATTCTTCAGGCGGCATGGGCTGCAAGGCCCCGCCGCGAAAGAAGGCCAGCTTGATGTATTTGTTGAAGCAATGGATGCCGAGGAACCAGCCGTCGCCCTTCATGCCGTAGAGCGGCGAGTTCCATTTGACGGCCTTATGGGCATCGGGAACGGTTTGCATAATCAACGCGTCGAGGCGGCGACCGACATCGCTTTTCCAGCCGGGCATGGCCGCGATATAGGCCTGCACCGGGCCATCGCCCTCGCCTTTGGCGATCTGCGGATTGCCGCCGGATAGCAGCTTGGGCTCTGCCGGTTTTGCCGGCTTGCTGGATGTTTTGTTGGCCATGGGCTCCTCCCCCTTGGGGATAATAAGGAAGCATCCCGCGATTTCCAGTCGTGCTGAATGGACACAGGCTGCAAAGATCACAGCTTCATGACGCGGAAAACCTGCGACACGGCGGCAAACCCGTGGCATAAGGGCGCCAAAATTCTCCCTAGCTCCCGCGCAAGACATGATCCGTATCGAAAATATCAGCAAGCAGAACAGCCACCGCATCCTCTTCATCGAAGCCACAGCCGCTCTCAACCGCGGTGAAAAGATCGGTCTCGTCGGCCCGAACGGTGCCGGCAAGACGACGCTTTTCCGCATGATCAACGGCGAAGAGCTGCCGGATGAAGGCCAGGTCTCTGTCGAGAAGCACGTCACCATCGGCTATTTCAACCAGGATGTCGGCGAAATGTCCGGCCGCAGCGCGGTTGCCGAGGTGATGGAGGGCGCCGGCCCTGTCAGCGTCGTCGCCGCCGAACTGCGCGAGCTGGAAGCGGCCATGTCCGATCCTGATCGCATGGACGAGATGGAAGAGATCATCGAGCGCTATGGCGAGGTGCAGGCACGCTACGAAGAACTGGACGGCTATGCGCTGGAAGGCCGCGCCCGTGAGGTTCTGGACGGCCTGAGCTTCAGCCAGGAAATGATGGACGGCGATGTCGGCGCGCTTTCGGGCGGCTGGAAGATGCGCGTGGCGCTCGGCCGCATCCTGCTGATGCGGCCGGACGTGATGCTGCTCGACGAACCGAGCAACCATCTGGATCTCGAAAGCCTGATCTGGCTGGAAGAATTTCTGAAGACCTACGAGGGCGCACTGCTGATGACCTCGCACGACCGCGAGTTCATGAACCGTATCGTCACCAAGATCATCGAGATCGATGCCGGCTCGCTCAACAGCTATTCGGGCGATTACGGCTTCTACGAGCAGCAGCGGGCCCAGAACGAAAAGCAGCAGCAGGCTCAATTCGAGCGCCAGCAGGCGATGCTTGCCAAGGAAATCAAGTTCATCGAGCGCTTCAAGGCGCGCGCCAGCCATGCTTCGCAGGTGCAGAGCCGCGTCAAGAAGCTGGAAAAGATCGAGCGCGTGGAACCGCCGAAGCGCCGCCAGACGGTGGCCTTCGAATTCCAGCCGGCGCCGCGCTCGGGCGAAGATGTCGTCAACCTCAAGAACGTGCACAAGAAATACGGCAGCCGCACCATCTATGAAGGACTGGACTTCATGGTCCGCCGCAAGGAGCGCTGGTGCATCATGGGCATCAATGGCGCCGGCAAATCGACGCTCCTGAAGCTGGTGACCGGTATGGCTGAACCGGATGCAGGCAGCGTGGCGCTCGGCGCCAGCGTCAAGCTCGGCTATTTCGCCCAGCACGCCATGGACCTACTCGACGGCGAGCGCACGGTACTGGAATGGCTGGAAGATTCCTTCCCGCTTGCCGGCCAGGCGCCACTCAGAGCGCTGGCCGGCTGCTTCGGCTTTTCGGGCGACGATGTCGACAAGCGCTGCCGCGTGCTGTCCGGCGGCGAGAAGGCCCGCCTTGTCATGGCCCACATGCTGTTCGACCCGCCGAACTTCCTCGTGCTCGACGAGCCAACCAACCACCTCGACCTCGACACCAAGGAAATGCTGATCAAGGCGCTCGCCGATTTCGAGGGCACGATGCTCTTCGTCTCGCACGACCGGCACTTCCTTGCGGCATTGTCCAACCGCGTGCTGGAACTGACGCCTGATGGCATCCACCAGTATGGCGGTGGCTATACCGAGTATGTCGAGCGCACCGGCTACGAGGCGCCCGGCATTCACGCTTAAGAGCGCGTGAAGGCGTCGACGCCGGTCAGTTCCGCCGAGAGCGCCCAGAGACGGGCCGCCTCGTCGGGATTGACGGCGTAGGCGCGCACACTGGTCTCCGCCCCGTCGTCGGAGATGGATGCGATATCGCAATTGGCACAATAGAGGCCGCCGAGTCCTTCCAGTTGCGGCGAGGTTGCGGCCCAGACCTGCGTCGCGGCACCCTGCTCGGGCGTCTTGAAACTCGGGTCGATGGCATTGCCCTCAGCGTCGATCCAGCCGGCGGCGACCATGTCGTCCTTCTCCAGATGCCGCTGCAGCGGCGTCAGGATCTTGCCGGGATGCAGCGAGAAGGCGCGCACGCCGGTCTCGCGGCCCAAGCGGTCGAGATGTACGGCGAAGAGCGCATTTGCCGTCTTTGCCTGCCCGTAGGCCTGCCATCTGTCATAGCCGTTGTCGAATTGGATATCGTCCCATCGGATCGGCGTGATGCCATGGGCACCGGAGGAGACGGCAACTACACGGGCTCCCCTCGCTATCGCCAGCCAGAGGCGATTAACGAGCGCGAAATGGCCGAGATGGTTGGTGGCGAACTGCGCCTCCCAGCCCGGCCCTACCCGCGTTTCCGGGCAGGCCATGATGCCGGCGCTGTTGATGATGATATCGGCCCTACGTCCAGAGGCGACAAAGCGCTCGGCGAAGCGGCGTACGCTTTCGAGGTCGGCGAGATCGAGCCTGTCGACTTCGACATTGGCGATGTTTGCAAGCGATGCTGCGGCGGCATCAGGCTGACGCGCGCCGATCAGCACATGCGCGCCGGCGCGCGACAGCGCCTTCGTCGTCTCCAGTCCGAGGCCGGAATGGCCGCCGGTGACGATTGCCAGTCTGCCCGTGAGGTCGATGCCCGCGAGCACGTCATCGGCCGTCGAGCGAGCGCCAAAACCGGAACCGATGGGGTGTTGTGCGTTTTCCATGGATGTCTCCTTCTCTACTTTCGCCCGGAGACTAATGCGGTGGCGGCCATACGATCTATGCGTTAAAGTCCATGATATGTTTGCGATCGTCCGGATTTCCACATGAGTTCCGTTTCCATGGATCCGCTCTCCGATGTGCTGGCGCTTTTGAAGCCGAAGAGCTACGTCTCGCTCGGGCTCGATGCCGGACCCGACTGGGCGATCGATTTTCCGCCGCCGCAGGGCATCAAGTTCAATGCCGTTCTCTCGGGCGGCTGCTGGCTAGAGGTTGATGGCGTCGAGCCTATCCGGCTGGAGGAAGGCGATTGTTTTCTGCTGACGCAGAACCGACCCTTCCGGATGATGAGCGACCGCAGCCTGCCGACGATCCCCGCCAATGACATCTATGCGCATGCGAAGGATGGTGTCGCGATCTGCAATGGCGGCGGCACCTTCTTCCTCGTCGGCAGCCGCTTCGGCTTTTCCGGCGCAGGCGCCAATCTGATCGTCGGCATATTGCCGCCGGTCGTTCATGTCAGCGAGCATTCGGATCAGGCTTCGGTGCTGCGCTTTGCTATCGACCAGATGGCGCGGGAACTGCGCGGCCAGCATCCTGGCGGCTTCCTGATGACCGAGCATCTGGCACATATCATGCTGATGCAGATCCTTCGGCTCTATCTCTCTGCACCGGATACCGAGGGTACCGGCTGGCTCTTCGCACTTGCCGACCGGCAGATCGGTATGGCGATCGGCGCCATGCATGCCGAGCCGGCGCGGCGCTGGACGCTGCAGCAACTTGCTGCGATGACCGGCATGTCACGCTCTTCATTTGCCGAACGCTTCAAGGAAAAGGTCGGAGCCGCGCCGATGGACTATCTCACACGCTGGCGTATGATGCTGGCAGGCGAGCGGCTCTCCAACAGCAGCGAACCGATCGGTAAGATTGCGCTTTCGCTCGGCTATGATTCCGAAAGCGCCTTCAGCACCGCCTTCAAGCGGGTGATGGCGCGCTCGCCGCGGCAATACAGCCGGGAAGCAGCGGGGTAAAAGACCACAGGCCACAGCTCTTGCAGAAACGACTGTCGTTTCATACCTATAGAAGGAATGGTATGCGTCCGGCCCTTGCCGACCCTCGCTACATTCCGAGCCTTTGTGCCCGCCTTACGAGGATGAAACCATGAATATCGACAGGATCTTGCGGTCAGTTGTGGCCGTTCGCGCCTCCATCCCCGAAGATGCCTTCACCGCGAACACGCTGGGCACCCGCCGGGAAGGAAGCGGCGTCGTCATCAGGGAAAACGGGCTGGTGCTCACCATCGGCTACCTGATCACCGAAGCAGACGAAATCTGGCTGACGCGCCATGACGGCAAGGTCGTACCCGGCCATGCTCTGGCCTATGACCAGGAAACCGGCTTCGGCCTCATCCAGTCGCTGGCGCCTCTCGACCTGCCGGCCATCGACATCGGCGACAAGGTCAAAACGACGGTCGGCGATGCCGTGATCCTTGCCGACGGTCTCGGCGAATTCGTGCGGGCCAACATCGTCGCCAAACAGGAATTTGCGGGCTACTGGGAATATCTGCTCGACGAGGCGATATTCATCGCGCCAGCCCACCCCTCCTGGGGCGGTGCTGCGCTCGTAAGCGACGAGGGCAAGCTGCTTGGCATCGGTTCGCTGCGCCTGCAGATGGTGCAGGACGAAGAAGTCGCCGATATCAACATGGCCGTGCCGATCAACCTTCTTCCGCCAATCCTCGACGACCTGCTTAACCGCGGCCAGATCGACAGGCCGCCGCGCCCCTGGCTCGGCGCCTTTTCGGCTGAAAGCAACGGCGAAGTCGTGGTCATGAGCGTTGCCAAGGGTAGTCCTGCGGCACAGGCGGGTCTGCAGCAGGGCGATGTCATCTCGGAAATCCGCGACAGCGAAGTGGACGGGCTTGCCGATTTCTACCGCAAGGTCTGGAAGAGCGGTCCGGCGGGGGCGGAAATTCCCATGCGTGTGCTGCGGAACGGCCGTGAGGCCTGGCTGCGGATCAAATCCGCTGACCGCAACAGTTTCCTCAAGAAGCCGCTGATGCAGTAATCAGATATAGAGTGGCGCCATCCGGCAGCGTTTAGATATAAAGCGGCGCCATCCGGCGCCAGGCTCCGGCGCGATGCGCCCTGCCATCCCAGAAATGCAGCCGATGGCCGACACCCTTGTCAGCGAGCAGGCGGCTGAGATGGCGATTGTTATCGAGAAACGGATCCTCGTTGCCGATCGTCAGCACGATCTCGACCTGCCGCAGTTTTTCCAGCCTCCAGTCAGAGGCAAGGCCCGGCAGAAAATGCGTCGGCATGTGGAAATAGACCGTCTCGTCGTAATAGCCGTCGAAGAGATCGGAAAAGGATTCGACCCTCATCGTCAGGTCGTAGCGGCCGGAAAAGGCCACCAGCTTGCGGAAGAGATGCGGGTGGCGGAAAACGAGGCTGGCTGCCTGGAAGGCGCCGAGACTGCAGCCGTGAACGATGGTGCATTCGTGGCCGTTGCGGCTCTCCATCAGCGGCAGAACCTCGTTCAGCACATATTCCTCGAAAGCGATATGGCGACGGATACGATCGGCCGGGTGACGGCCGAAATCGTAGAAGGTCTCGCCCGCCAGACCCTCGATACAGAAGAGTTGCAGATGGCCGGCCTCAAGCTTGTCAGCGAGGCTGGCGACGATTCCGAGATGTTCATATTCCCAAAAGCGCCCTTCCCGCGTTGGGAACATCAAGACTTTGGCGCCGGCATGCCCGAACACCAGAAGCTCCATGTCACGATGGAGCCGATCGCTGTACCAGCGCAGATATTCTCGGTTCATAGACCCCTGAAAAGCCGCCCGACTCGTTCGCGCAGCGCAGCTTGCTGCACTGCACTATCAGCATAGTCGAAATGCCCGGCATCCAGGATGAAGATTTCATTAAATTTTGATTTCGGCAGAGCGTTTGCGACCGCGAACTGACAGGGCGGCGCAACGGCCGGATCGAAAAGCGCCACGGCGGCCAGCATCGGAACGCTGATGCGGGTCGCAGCCGTTGCGGCATCGTAAAGGCGCAGCTTTTCGAAAATACCCGAGTGGGTCCTTGCGTATTCCTGTACCGAATGGGCGCTGCCGACCGTCGGCAATGTCAGCCAGAGCTTGCGGTTTCCGAAGGTCGGTACCGTCAGATGGCCGCGCTTGATCCTGCTATCGAAGGGAATGCCGAGCGCTCCGATACCGCCGCCGAAGCTGATGCCGCTATAGCCGATATGACCGTCGAGTGAAGGATAAAGGGAGAGCAGCGCCGATACCGCTACCCAGAGATCCTCGACGCAGCCGCCGATCACGTAATGGTCGGGATCATCGATGTCATGCAGCACATGCCCGGGGGCGTCGGGTGAAATCGGCGGATGGGCGCTGCGCGACATGCCGCGGAAGCAGGGAAAGAGGATCGCGGTCTCCTCGACCGGAATATCGAATTCAGGTTGGTCCCTGCCCCCATAACCGTGGCCGACGACGAGACCACGCTTGACCTCGCCCTTGCGGGGCGTGAGCAACCAGCCGCCGATGCTGGTATCATCCGTGGAGGTGTAGACGATATCGCTCACCTGCCAGTCCGGATGGGTATCCTTGCTTGGGCTCAGGCGCGGCTCAGGCTTGACTGTCAACGCCCTGGCATAGCGCTTCTGCCAGAAGGCATCGAATCCCTCAGGCGACTCCGGCGGGCGGATCGCTCGCAGATCGGCAAGCGTCATGCCGTAGGTGGGATCGAAGTCGAAAGGATAGTCTGTCGGGATGCTCATGCCATGCTTGTTGCCGCGAAACCGATTTCGAAGCAAGGTCCGTCCTCCGCCCGAAATTGCGTGACAGCTTTGCCCGGCTGGTCTTAACTACAAAGGCACCGTGCCTGCCGACTCAGGCGGCGGCGCGTTTTCGGTTTGCGTTCACTTCATCGGTCGGAGGACCGTTTCAAATGAAAATCCTTGTGATCGGCGCAGAGTTTCGATGCCAGCCGCACTCTTTCGTCCGGTTTCACAGCCGAGACATCCTTTGAACAACAGACTGCCGGAGCCTGCCTGACATGCTGCTTGGAGCCATTGCCGACGATTTCACCGGCGCCAGCGATCTGGCCAATACCCTTGCCCGCGGCGGCATGTCGACCATGCAGTTCGTCGGCCCCGGCCGCGGCAAGGTGAATTGCGAAGCCGGTGTGGTGGCGCTGAAGACGCGCTCGATCCCAGTCGAGGATGCGGTGTTGCAATCCATGGATGCGGCGCGCTGGCTGCTGGATCAGGGTTGCGAGCAGATCTTCTTCAAGTATTGCTCGACCTTCGATTCCACGCGTGAAGGCAATATCGGCCCAGTGGCCGAGGCCCTGCAGCGGTTGACGGGCGCCGATGTCACCGTCTTCTGCCCGGCCTTTCCGGCGACCGGAAGGCGGGTCTTCATGGGCCATCTCTTCGTCAAGGACAAGCTGCTCAGCGAATCCGGAATGGAGAACCATCCGCTGACGCCGATGACCGATCCCGATATCCGCCGTTGGCTGCGGTACCAGACGCGCGGCGGTGTCGGCAGCATCACGCTCGATACGGTGCGCGAAGGTTCCGGCGCCATTCGAAGCCGCCTGCGCGACGAGCTGACCGATGGCAACCGCCTCGTCGTCGTCGATGCCATCGAGGATGCCGATCTGATAACCATCGGTGAAGCCGTCGCCGACCATGCGCTGGTGACCGGCGGATCGGGACTGGCGCAGGGGCTGGTGCGCAATTTCGCCAAGCGCGGCAAGCTTTCCGGTGTTCCCGCCGAAGTGCCCATCGTTACTGGCCTCGGCGTCGTCCTCTGCGGCTCCTGTTCGCTCGCCTCGCAGAACCAGGTCGCTTGCCATCTGCAGAACCATCCAGGCCTCTCGATCGATCCGGCAGCCATCGTGCGTGGCACCATGTCGGTGGAGCGCGCAGCCAGCTGGGTCACTGCCAATGCGGCCGACAATCCGATTGTTTACTCCACCACCTCGCCGGATGTCGTGAGCTTCGTGCAGCAGCGCTTCGGCCGCGAGGAATCGGCAAAGATCCTTGAGGATTTCTTCGGCGGCCTTGCCAAGCGGCTCGCCGATTCCGGCACGTGCCAGATCGTTGTCGGCGGCGGGGAGACCTCTGGTGCGGTCGTTGAGGCACTCGGTCTCAAGCATATGACCATTGGTGCGGAGATCGATCCCGGCGTGCCGGTTCTGGTGTCCGAACGCGGCCGGCCGGCGCGGCCGATCGGACTCGCGCTGAAGAGCGGCAATTTCGGCTCGCCCGACTTTTTCGCCAAGGCTCTGGACAGGATTGCAGGCCATGAATGAGGCAGCGTTGCGCGAAGCCATCGTCCGCTGGGGAAAATCGCTTTTCGAGCGCGGGCTTACGGCCGGCTCCTCGGGCAATATCTCTGTAAAGACCACGGACTTCTATCTCGCAACACCGACCAATTCCTGCCTGGGCTTCCTCGATCCTGAGCGGCTGTCGAAGCTCGACAGCGACGGCAATCACCTCTCGGGCGATGCACCGACCAAGGAACTGCCGCTGCACTTCTCCTTCTATGAGAAGCGGCCGCAGACGGGCGCGGTGGTACATCTGCATTCTACCTATGCGACTGCCCTTTCCTGCCTTGCCGACACCGATCCCAAGGACGCTATTCCGCCATTGACGCCCTATGTGGTGATGCGCGTCGGCAAGGTGCCTGTCGTGCCCTATACGCGGCCGGGCTCGACCGATGTGAAGCCGCTGATTGCCGAAATCGCCGGTGAGCACAGCGCGGTGCTTCTGGAAAACCACGGGCCGATCGTTTCGGCCACCACGCTCGATTCCGCCGTCTTCGCGATCGAAGAGCTGGAAGAGGCGGCGAAGCTTTCGATCATCACGCGCGGCATGAAGGTGCGACAGCTCAATAGCGAGCAGATCGCCGACCTGGAGAAGCACTTCAAGCTGCGTTAGGCCAGTTCGATCAGAAGAGCCCGGTGATCGGAAACCTCGGGCTGCTCCACTACCTCGAAGCGCTCCACCACCACCTCCGGCGTCACCAGCATATAATCGGCAAAGCGCCCATCCTTCGGATAGAGTGAGGTGCGGGTATCGGTAAAACCCCTGCCGGTGACGAGATCGTTGAGGCCGAGACGGCCAAGCTTTTCGAAGGTTATGCTGTCAGGCAGCACGTTGAAATCGCCGCAAACGACGAGGCGCTCATCACCCGGCCAGACGCGTTCGATCAGCTCGACGAGTGCATCCGCCTGGGCATGCCGGGCCGGAATATCGCCCTTGCCGGCGGGATCGCGCAGGCCGTGAAGCTGGGCGATGGTGAGGGAAAAGCCGCCGGCATGATCGAACAGGCGGATGCAATGGGCATTACGCGAACGCGGATGTTCACCCCAGCCATTGGACGAGAAACCGCCATGGATGAAGTCCACCGCCTGGCCGATTATCGCATGCGACTTACGCACGAAGGTGGCGATGCCGAATTCGGTCGGGAAGACCGCCTCACCGTGAAAGAGATCGCCCCGCGCGAAGGGGCAGAAGAAGCCGTCATGGCCGGGGAAAACGGCGGCGATCTCGTCATAGAGATGGGCGCGCTGCGGCAGCACGACGCCGCCGTCGCGATATTCCAGCCATCCCGGCGTATCGGCTGCGGACCGGACCACTTCCTGCAGGCAGAAGACGTCAGCGTCCACATTTGCCAGATAGTCGATCAGCGGCGCGTGGATGCTGCCGCCCCAGGCATTCAATGAAACGATCCGCAAAGCCATGCGAGCTCCCTCTTCGCCAGGAGACTAGCAGATTCGCATGGGGATCGATCCCTCGGCGGCAGCGTCCGATCAGCGATATCCGGTGTCATCCGCCGGCTTGCCGGGTTCCTGCACCTCGGCGAGGTAACGCCAGCAGTCCGGCCGCGTGCCGTCGAGATCGGTGAAGCCGTAGGCGTCGGCCAGCTGGAAGCTTGAGAGCGACTGACCATTCCATCTGTTGCGGTCGGGATCGGCGGCGAGTGCGGTGACCGCCCGCCCGGTGAAACGCGGCGTTTCCGAGATGACGAAATGCGGTTGGACTTTTGTGCCGTCGCGCCAATTGGCTTCCGTCACGCCATAGATTTCCAGCATCATTTCCGAGCGCATCCAGCCGGGCGAAAGTGAGACGGCGGTCGCGCCATGGGGTGCGAGATCCTTGGCGTGCGCCCAGGCCATGCGGTTCGTGCCCGTTTTCACCAGATCGTAATAGGGGCAGAGTCTGTAATGTGTGGCGTTGTACTCTGCCGTGCCATCGGTCACCTCCACCAGCAATCCACCCGGCCGCTCGATCATCAGCGCCAGCGCGTAATGGGCGGTGATGAAATGGGTGTCGATGGCAAGCCGCAGCATGCGCAGGCCCTTGTCGAGGGAATGTTCCCAGACCGGCTTGTTCCACTCCGTCAGATGCTCGCCGCCCCAGATATCGTTGACGAGGATATCGAGCCTGCCCTCCTCCGCGCGGATGCGGGCAACCAGCGCTTCGACCTGCTCCTGAAACAGATGATCCACCTGCACGGCGATGCCGCGCCCACCCGCCGCGCTCACCAGTTCGGCGGTCTCCTCGATGGTCTCAGGCCGGCCATATTCGGATTGCTGCGTGCGGGTCGTGCGGCCAGTCACATAGACGGTCGCGCCTGCCGCGCCCAGTTCCACCGCAATGCCGCGGCCCGCACCGCGCGTTCCGCCGGCAACAAGCGCCACCTTTCCCTTCAAGTTCGCTGTCACTTCACTGTCCTCCCCGCTAGAAATAACTAACCGGCCTCGTCGACCTACTTGTATATAAACGAACGTTCGTTCATAAATATGGCGAACGCAAGAGGAAATTTCATGCCGCGTCCGCGTACGCTTTCAGATGAACAGCTGCTTTCGATGGTTTTCGATGTGATCCAGTCCGAGGGGCCGGATGCGGCGACCTTTGCGGCGGTCTCGAAGGCGAGCGGCCTTTCCGGCTCGACGCTGGTGCAGCGCTTCGCTACCAAAGCCGGCATGCTGCGCGCCGCCCTGCTCTACGCCTGGGACCGGCTGGATGCGGAAACGGCGCGGCTCGCCGATACGCTGCCGAAGACCGCGGATGGGGCGATCGCGCTGCTGACCGGTCTTTCCCAAGACTATGGCGATAATCCCGCCTCCTATGCAGAAGGCCTGCTTCTGCTGCGCGAGGATTTCCGCGATCCGGTGCTGCGCGCCCGTGGCGGGGCCTGGGGTGCTGCGCTGACGGCAGCGCTTGCCGAGCGTTTCGAGGGACAGAGGCAAGCGCAGACCATTGCCCGGCTGATGCTCTCGCAATGGCAAGGATCGCTGCTCTGGTGGGGCTTCTCGTCCGAGGGAGCTGTGGCCGATTACGTGGAGCGGGAACTGCGGCTCTTTCTTGCCGCCCTCGAGCCCAAATTAAACTAGGGTCTCCTGCGAGTTCTTATCGTTTGTGGAGGGACAAAGGGCCACGCTATCGACCGTGTATCGGCCATATTGCCGGATGCACAGAGAGGAACCGCTCGTGAATATGAGACACTGCCTCATCGCCCTCGCCTTGTCGGCGAGCCCGCTCCATGCAGCAGACATGACGGACAACGCGTTCCAGGAGATAGTCGATCGCGTTTTTCAGCCGGTGATCAGGGAATACGACATCCCCGGACTGGCCGTCGGCGTGACGATCAATGGCTCGGAATTCTATTACACCTATGGTGAAGCCTCGCGCGAGACCAAAGCGCCCGTCACCAGCGACACGATTTTCGAGCTCGGCTCCGTCAGCAAAATTTTTAATGTCACGCTTGCCGCACTTGCCGAACAGCGCGGTCTGTTGTCGATGGAGCAGCCGGTTTCGACCTATCTGCCGGAGCTCAAGGGCAGCGCCTTCGACAGGATCACCTTGGTCAATCTCGCCACCCATACGTCCGGCGGCCTGCCGCTGCAGGTGCCGGACAGCGTGACTGACGATGCCGGGCTGATGACCTATCTGAAAAGCTGGAAGCCGGCCTACAAGGCGGGCACCATGCGCTCCTATTCCAATGTCAGCATCGGCCTTCTCGGGCGGATCTCCGGTGAGCGTCTTGGCGGCACTTACAGGCAGGCGGCCGAAGGCGAGCTGTTCCCTGCCCTCGGTCTCAAGAGCACCTTCATCGCGGTTCCGCCTGGTGCCATGGATCGTTACGCCTTCGGTTATTCCAAAGCCAACAAGCCGGTCCGCGTCGGACCCGGCGTCCTTGACGACGAAGCCTACGGCATCAAGACCACAGCCCGCGACATGGTGCATCTGCTGGAGCTGAATTTGAAGCCGGATGCTCTGGCACCTGAATTCAAGGCGGCGATCGAGAAGACGCATACGGGCTATTTCGATACGGCCTATTACACGCAGGACATGGTCTGGGAGCAATATGCCTGGCCCGTGGCGCTCAAGAAGCTCCTCGACGGCAACTCGGCCAAGATGAGTTTGGAAAGCCAGCCGGTCAAACAGCGGGCGAAGCCGCTTGCGCCGCAGACATCAGTGCTGATGAACAAGACCGGATCGACGAACGGCTTCGGCGCTTATGTCGTGCTGGTGCCGAAGGCGCATATCGGGCTGACGATGCTGGCGAACCGGAACTATCCGAATGCCGCACGCGCCGAAGCAGGACTGAAGCTCGTCCAGGCACTCGAGGCATACGCCGCGAAATAGCCGCCACGTCGGCCGGTCGCAGCAGCGGTTGCGGCCGGCCGACGTCACCGGTGGCGATACCCTATCCATTCGTGTCAGAGGACAGGACTTCTTCATCCGTGATATAGGGTCGAACGCCCCAACCAGGATGCAATGCATGTCATGGACTATGCTGGACGATCCGCTGTATCAGTTTATCGCTCTCGTTCTGCTCAGCGCCGTGGCACGGTTCATCTTCGGACGAAACCCGACCTTCCGGCTGATCGCCAATTTCGTCTTCTTTGCACTGCTGACGCTGCTGCTCATTGAGAACGAGATTGCGCCCTATACGTCAGACATGGGCAAAGCGACGGATCTTTTCCGGCGCATTTTCGTCGGGGTCGCCAAGGCGGTCTGGTGGATCGGCGGGGCGATGGTGCTGGCAAGTTCGGTGCGGCTCTTCCTGATCTTCGAGCGCAAGCCGCGCGAGGCGCGTCTGCTGCAGGACCTCATTGTCGCCATCATCTATGTCGGCGCAGCACTTTCAGTCGTAACCTATGTCTTCGGCGCCCAGATCGGCCCTCTGATTGCGACATCGGGCGTCTTCGCCATCGTGCTCGGCCTTGCGCTACAGAGCACGCTGAACGACGTCTTCTCTGGCATCGCGCTCAATCTCGGCCGACATTACAGCGTCGGCGACTGGATCGTCCTCGACGACGGCGTGCAGGGCCGCGTGGTGGAGACGAACTGGCGTTCGACCCATCTTCTGAACGGCACCAACGACCTCGTCATCGTTCCCAACAGCGCGCTTGCCAAGGCGCGGCTGACGAACCTGACGAGCCCCGAAGAAGCCCATGGCGTCTCGCTGAAGATCCGGGTTGTTCCCTCGATCCCACCGGCGACTATCGAAGAGACGATGCGCACGGTGCTGCTCAGCAGCAACGCCATCCTGAAATCCCCAGCCCCCGTCGTCAGCATCACGGGGCTGGACGGCAACGCCATCGAATTCGAACTCTCCTTCCGCGTCTCCGGACTGGGCGAAGCGACCGCCGCCCGGAACGAAGTCTACGATCTCGTCTATCGCCATACCAAGGCGGCAGGCCTGCAGCTTGCCGCACCCGCGGGTTCGCCGGCAATTCCCGTTGCCGATCCGCAGGAAGAGGCCGGAAAACATCCGAACTCGGCCTGGCGCCTGCTCAATGCCATCCCGCTTTTCTCGACGCTGACGGAAGACGAGAAGGAGTCGCTTGCCGCTGACATGAAGCGGCTGAACTTCCGCAAGGACGCCCTGATTGCGACGCAGGATACATCACTGACTTCCCTGATGATCGTGCGGCGCGGCGTTGCCATCGTCGAGCGGCACGAGGGCAGCGAGGTTATCGAGCTTGCCAGAATTGCGCCGGGCGACCTGTTCGGGGAACGCGGTGTGCTGATGGGGGCGCTGGAGCCGGCCAATATCCGTGCGCTCACATCGGTCGTGGTCTACGAGATCGCCAAGGATCACCTCGCCGCGATCATGCAGGAGCGGCCGGCGCTTGCCGAAGAACTGGGTCTGCTGCTGTCGCGGCGGATCGAATCCGAGAAACATCACTTCAGCGCGGGCGTATCGGCTGAAGCCAGCCATCCGACCACGCTGACGACGCGCATCCGGCATCTGTTCCAGATCCCCCATGGCACCTGGCCGTAGCGGTCAGCCGGCCTTTTCCTGGGCTTCCCGGTTTTTTTCGGCGTCCTCTCCGACCGTCAGCGGCCAGTCGACGACATAATCCTCGAAATCATCGACATCTACGTCGTTTTCGCTGATGGTGCGGCCGCGGGCCGAGATGCCGGCAGCGTGGACGGTTTCCGGATCCCCTGATACCAGCGGGTGCCACCAGTAGAGATCGCGGCCCTCATTGACGAGGCGATAGCCGCAGGTCGGCGGCAGCCATGCGATCTCGGAGACATTCTCCTTGGTGAGCTGTACGCAGTCAGGCACGAAATCCCAGCGGTTCGGATAGCTGGAACATTGACAGCTCTCGCTGTCGAGCAGCTTGCAGCGGACCGAAGTGAAATAGACGTCGCCGCTATCCCATTCCTCGAGCTTGTTGAGGCAACAGAGGCCGCAGCCGTCGCAGAGGCTTTCCCACTCTTCGGCATTCATTTCGGCAAGCGTCTTGCGCTTCCAGAAGGGCAGATCGTTCATCACTCGTTTCTTGCAACAGCCGCCCGCAAATTCGCGTGACGACCATTCAACTCTCTTGTTCTTGTGCGCAAAATCAACCAATCATTCAACTTGCTCCGGCTATCCGGAGAGTTGTGGCCCCTTTCAGGCCCCGCTCGGCGTCCGGGTTCACGGTCGCCGAGCGTGCTCAGGCGGGAATATAGGACGTGCAGGATCCGGACAACCCAGATAATGGGCCAGACGAACCCGAAAAAGGGCAAGGCAGGAAGCCTCAGAAGCAGCAGTCGAAAAACCGACACCTGTTGCTGCGTATCGATTCGTGGATCGACTCGACCATCTGGAATGCTGGCTTCCGCGCCGCCGAAATCTGGGAAGACACCACCATCTTCTTCCGCCGCTTCCGCGTTCGCGGCTGGAAACGCGCGGTGTTCGAACTCGCCGGCGAAGGATTGACGCTCGGCGCCGTCGGCATGGTGCTGATGCTGGCACTCGCCCAGCCGGCTTTCGAAGCTACCAAGGAAGACTGGCGCAACCGCGGCGATTTCGCCGTCACCTTTCTCGACCGCTACGGCAATGTCATCGGCCATCGCGGCGTGATCCATCAGAATTCCGTGCCGATCGACGAGCTGCCGGATTCGCTGATCAAATCCGTCCTCGCGACCGAAGACCGCCGCTTCTTCGACCATTTCGGCATCGACGTCGTCGGCCTCTTTCGCGCCATGGTCACCAATGCCCAGGCCGGCGAAGTCGT
Source organism: Rhizobium viscosum (assembly GCF_014873945.1). Classification (NCBI taxonomy): domain Bacteria; kingdom Pseudomonadati; phylum Pseudomonadota; class Alphaproteobacteria; order Hyphomicrobiales; family Rhizobiaceae; genus Rhizobium; species Rhizobium viscosum. Next base: position 769,981 of record NZ_JADBEC010000001.1, read on the forward strand.
CCAGGGTGGTTCGACGCTGACGCAGCAGCTCGCCAAGAACCTGTTCCTCTCCAACGAGCGCTCGATCGACCGCAAGATCACCGAGGCTTTCCTGGCGCTGTGGCTCGAAGCCAATCTCTCCAAGAAAGAGATCCTCGCGACCTATCTCGACCGCGCCTATATGGGCGGCGGCACATTCGGGGCCGCGGCTGCGGCGCAATTCTATTTCGGCAAGAACATCACCGACGTGAATCTGGCCGAATCCGCCATGCTCGCCGGCCTCTTCAAAGCACCGGCAAAATATGCCCCGCATGTGAACCTGCCGGCGGCGCGTGCCCGCGCCAACGAGGTGCTGACCAACCTCGTCCAGAGCGGGCTGATGACCGAGGGACAGGTGATTGCGGCGCGGCGTAATCCCGCCACCGTCGTCGACCGCAACGAGGTGGAATCGCCGGACTTCTTCCTCGATTGGGCCTTCGACGAGGTGCAGCGCCTGTCACCGCGCTTCCATCAGCGCTCGCTGATCGTGCGCACCACGATCGACATGGGCATCCAGCAGGCGGCGGACGATTCCGTCGAGACGTCGCTGCGCGAATATGGCGAGGCCTATCACGCCAAACAGGGCGCGATGGTGATGATCGAAAACGGCGGTGCCGTGCGCGCCATGGTCGGTGGACGCGACTATGGCGAGAGCCAGTTCAACCGCGCCACCAAGGCGCTGCGCCAGCCGGGCTCCTCCTTCAAGGTCTATACCTATTCGGTGGCCATGGAGAGCGGGATGACGCCGAAGACGACGATCATCGACGCGCCCATCTCCTGGGGCAACTGGAGCCCGCACAATTACGCAAACCGCTATGCCGGGCGTATCACGCTGGAAACCGCGGTCGCCCAGTCGATCAATACCATTCCGGTGCGCCTTGCCAAGGAAAAGCTCGGCATTCAGCCGATCCGCGCCATGGCCAAGGCCATGGGCGTCGAAACGCCGATCCGCGACGACGTGACGATCCCGATCGGCACGTCCGAGGTGACGGTGCTTGATCAGGCAACGGCCTATGCGGTGTTCCCGACCGGCGGCTACCAGTCCCGCCGTCATGGCATCACGCAGATCCTCGATTACGATGGCGACGTTCTCTACGATTTCGATCGCGACGAACCACCCGCCCAACGGGTGCTTTCCGAACAGGCGGACAGCTACATGAACCAGATGCTGTCGCGGGTGCCCTATGTGGGTACAGCGCGAAAGGCAGCCCTCGACAACGGCGTCGTTACCGCCGGCAAGACGGGGACGACGCAGGCCTATCGCGATGCCTGGTTCGTGGGCTTTACCGGCAACTATACCTGCGCCGTCTGGTTCGGGAACGACGACTACACGTCGACCAACAACATGACCGGCGGTTCGCTGCCCGCCATGACGTTCAAGCGCGCCATGGACTATGCCCATCAGGGCGTCACGCTGAGGGCCATTCCGGGCATCGAAAACCCGCTGCCATCCGAAGAGGATGTCGCCAAGGCCCAGGCTAGCAAGCCGAAGGACGGCGTCCCGACCCTCATTCGCCCGCGTATGCTCTCGGTGCAATCGACAACCATTCTCAAGGGCATCGGCGAAAAGCTGAAGGATGCTGCACCGCTTGAAGTGCAGAAGGTGGCGAGCGCAGAGTGATGCTTCCGCTATTTTAGTCAAACCAACATCCGGTTTGCCAAGACTTGGGGGACACATCGCCTCACGGCATTCCACCCTGCCAGAATCAGTGGTAACCCTTTCAACTGATTTGATCTTCAAGGGCGCAAGGTGTTTCGGTTTCCCCTTTTCATCCTGATCACGCTGATCGTCGCCTTCGGCGGCGGCATTGTGATTTCGCTTTATGCGCTGGATGCGACGCAGGGATTTGGGGCGATCAAGCTCGGGGCGTGGGAGGCCTTTCCGGAACTCCAGACCGTCGACGCCGACCCCTATGCGAAATCGCACCGCGCGCGCGCCGGAAAGCTGCTCTATGGCAGCGCCGAAGGTCTGACCTTTACAGCAAGTGTCGACGATAACGGCGAGCGGCTGAATGCCGCCTGCCACTACCGCATCATCGGCCAGACGCCGCCGGCGCGGCTGTGGACGCTGTTTACCGCCGACAATGCCGGCAACCCCGCCTCGCTGCAGCAGTCCCTGCCGGCGGCGCTGAATTCATGGACGGTGCTGCGCCAGCCGGACAGCAGCTTCACCATCGACATCTCATCACATGCCCGGCCCGGCAACTGGCTGGCGCTCCCGCAGGCCGGCACGTTCCGGCTGGTACTGACGCTGTTCGACACGCCGACAGCCGGCAGCTCCGGGGTGATCGACCTCTCCATGCCGAAGCTCACCAAGATCGGGTGCGGCAATGCTTAGGGTGTTCTTCGCTCTCCTCGCCGGGCTTTTCGGTGCAGCACTTCTGCACCTCGTCATCATTCTCGCGCTGCCGCACTTCACGGGTCGCGATGCGGCGACGCGTGTGGAGGCGGAGGGCGATCCGAACAATTTCTATCTGTTGACCGGGCGCTATGACGAGGCAGGGCTTGCCAATGGCGATCCCTTCATGCGCACCGCCGTCTGCTCCTTCGATGTGAGCGAGGCGCCGGTGCACTTCACCGCCAAGGGCAACGTGCCCTTCTGGTCGATGGCGATCTATGACAGCGCCTCAAACGAGGTCTTCAGTATGAACGACCGCACCTCCGTCGGCGGTGCGCTCGATGTTGTCGCGGCAAGCCCGATCCAATTGACGGACCTCCGCAAGAACCTGCCGCAAGAACTGCAGCAGACGATCATGGTGGAGATGGCGCATCCCGAGGGCTATGCAGTGCTGCGCACGCTGGCGCCGCAGGCAAGCTTTGACGAAGCTGCGCGCGCCTTCCTGACAGAAGCGGGCTGCGACGAGATCGACGCCCGCTAAAGCATGTCGCGCAAAAGTGTGCAGCAGTTTTGCGATAACGACATGCGTCAAACAAGGACTTAAAGAGTGGTGAGCGGATCTGGAAGATCGCGACAACACACTTTAAGGTTGTTTTCGTCGGTTACTTATTCTTGACGCGCGGCGCAGAATGCGCCGGATTTTTCTTCGGGGTTTCGACAATCCGTTCGTAACGGACGCCGGTGAACCAGAGGATTTTTGCTTCGCCGGGCTCCCTGCCCGTGCGGCGCGGCGCCTCGCGCAACCGGTCCGCCAATGCGACTACAATTGCCATTCTCGTCTCCATGCACTGCCCGAGACGGATGAACTTGCGATGGATTTCACCCTGCCCGCCATGCTGCGGGCCAGCGCGTCCTCAAGCGCCGGATGAACCGGACCGAGGGCATTCGCGCCTTTCTCACGGCACCTGATCGAAATACCGTGATGTTGCGGAGCTTCCACGATCCGTATTCCCCAAATCGCGTCGTTCCTGTCCGAATTGAGACACACGACCGTTAACAGATTACTAATATTCAGCCACTGCTCTCAGCAGTCTGCTCGACGTTGAGATAACGCGCAGAATGGTTGTTTGGTTTCAGTCGCGGAAAAGAAAAGACGGGCTGAAAGCCGCTCGATAAAATTAGAGATAATTCACATAGTTAACAGTTCTTCTCCGCTGAAGCGTCCGTTGGTCCGCAGGTGTTGCAAATATGCGTCACAAAAATATTAATTGCGACAAGGGTGGATGGGTGTATCCTGATCCTATCGGCCAAGAGTTTTAAGGCGATGGCCGCCTGGGAGATTATACGTGCTCTTGCCGTAATGCGGAGAGCAGCCATGTCCTTTCTGTATAACTCCGCCTTCACCTCAGAAGATTTGGATGTGCTGCGCGGTGCGCTGGATGCGTGGTGCGCGGAAAAGCATATCGACATCAGAAGTGTCGAAGCGCAGTTCGCTGCTTCGACCGCGCTCGACCTTTACCAGTCGGGCCACGACGATCACGACAAACTGCTGTCTGCACTCAGAGGCCGTAAGGTCCTTTAGATTATTTGCCGGCTATTTATCTACATCTTTAAAAACTGAAAATCGGCCCGCTTCCGGGGCGTTCAATTTTATTTTGCCGGCTCACCAATCAACGACACGCGAAACGTGTATTTTTCTGTTGCATTTTAATAGAATCTTCAGCATCCATTAACCGTGCCGGTGTAGGATTTGTTCATAACCGTATGTCTGACATGCGTCCCGCCAGCGTTTGTCGGTCCACGGTCTCCCGCTTGTTCTGCGTTTTCAGGGTGTGCTTGTGCGTGACCGGTTTCGAGACCTAGAGGGCCCTTTGGCCATCAGGAAGAAGGACGTGGTGTTAATGGCGACTGTCAGCAGTTTCGAGAACCTGTCGCATCCGACACGCTCCGAACTGCGCCAGTTTGCCGAACTCTTCATGCCGCTTTTCCAGGCCTCTTCCGAAGAGGCAAGGCGTCAGGCCGTAGCCGCCCTTTCCCAGTGCGCGAATATGCCGGCAGCAGTCGCACTCTTCATCGGCAACCAGCCGATCGAAGTCGCCGCTCCTTTCCTCACCTCCTCCAAGGCAATCAGCGACGACACGCTGATCACTATTGCCCGCACCCATGGTGCTGCGCATGTGAAGGCGATCGTCAGCCGTGATTCCCTGTCACCCAAGGTGATCGATGCGCTGGTGGCGCTGCGCCAGGCCGAGCCCCGCTCATCCGCCGCCACACCTGCCGAACAGCCGGCCATGCCGCTTTCGCCGATGCCTGCTGCAACCGAAGCGGACCAGGAGGAAACACAGCGTCTTGCCAATGAAGAGGCGCTGCGCGAGCGCATCCGCGGCCTTGCCGGCCATCTCGGCCGCAATGATGAGGACCGGCTCGGCCTTCGCTCACTGTCCGATATCCAGGAGGCGCTGCTGGTGCGCTTTGCCCGCTCACGGGAAGCCACGCATTTCGCCACCGCACTTGCCGATGCACTGTCGGCCAGCCGATGGCTTGCCGAGCGCATCATGCTCGATCTCTCGGGCCAGCAGCTCGCCACCACCTTGACGAGCCTCGGCATGGACTTCCTCGATTCCGTCTTCGTGCTGGAAAAACTCTATCCACATCTTGCCGAAGTGCAGCACAATGTCAGCCGCGCCTTCCTCGTCCTCGATGCGTTGGACCCGGAAGAGTGCCATTCCCGCGTCGAGGCCTGGCGGCGGGCCGACAGCTACACCTACAATCGGGACCGTCCGGCCGCTGCTGAGCCGGCTCCCGCAGCCCAGACGCAGGCTCCCGCCTATCGATTCATCCGGCAGGCGCCGCTGCGCGACCTCAAGAGCGTCAACCGGGCGCGCTAAAGAAGCGTTTACGACCCACGGTATCGGAAAACCTGACGCGTCGATTCAACGAGTCAGAGCATCTTTGGTGAGGGCTTCAGCGCGCCGGCAACTCGAGCCGACGCGTGATGCCGACCATCTCCAGAAACACCTCGTCATGGCTGACAATCAGCAGCGCGCCGTCATAGGCTCTGAGGCCTGCTTCGACGGCAGCGATGGAATCGATGTCGAGGTGGTTGGTCGGCTCGTCGAGGATCAGCAGCGACGGCGGCGTCGCACCGCCGAGAACGCAGGCTAGGCCGGCGCGCAAAAGCTGGCCTCCCGACAAAGTAGAGACGATCTGCAGCGCCGCGTCCGCCCGGAACATGAAGCGGGCGAGTGCTGCGCGGCAGGCATTCTCGTCCGATTGCGGGTTCAGCCGCCGGAAATTGTCGCGGATCGAGGTCTTGGGGTCGAGCAGGCTGACGCGCTGGTCGAGCATCGAGACGGAGGTCAGCACGCGGACCGTTCCTTCCCACGGCTGGAGATCACCTGAAATCAACGCAAGCAACGTCGTCTTGCCCGAGCCGTTCGGGCCGGTGACGGCAATACGTTCGGGGCCGGTGACCTCAAAGGACTGTTTGCGGATGATGGGCTTCTCCGCCTCGTAGCCGGCAGTGACGGCATCGATCCTCAGCACCGATCTGCCTGGCGGCAGGCCGGTCGAGGGCAGCTTGACAGAGAGCGGCTGCAGGATCTCGATGCGCCTGCGCGCCTCCTCGGCATCCGCAAGCGCCTGCGTGTGACGCCGTTCGGCGAGGCGGGCATTCTCGCCACTGGTATTCTCCGCCTGCCGCTTCAGGCCGCCGGCAACGATGCGCGGCATATCACCCTTGGCCGCTTTCTTCTTGCCGGCGCTGTCCTTGCGAGCCTTGCGCTCAGCCGTTTCCTGCGCGCTGCGGGCGACCTCCGCCACACGTTTTTTGGCGTCCGCCAGATCGTGTTCGGCGGCAGCAAGATCAAGCGCCTTGCGGGCGCGGTAATCGCTCCAGTTTCCGCCGTAGCGGGTGGCGCCCAAAGTCGTCAGCTCGACAATGGCATCCATCGTCTCCAGCAGTTCGCGGTCATGGCTGACGATCAGGGCGCCGTGGCGCCAGCCGCCGAGAAGCGAAATCACCGCTTCTCGCCCATCCCGGTCCAGATTGTTGGTCGGCTCGTCGAGGATGAGGAAATCCGGATCTTCGAAGATCAGGGCGGCGAGTGCCGCGCGGGTGCGCTGGCCGCCGGAGAGCGCTGCCAGCAGCGTCTGCGGCACGGCGATGAGACCGGCACGTTCCAGTGCGGCTTCCATGCGCGCTTCGAGCGCCCAGTCAGCGGAAGCGAGTTCATCGCCGCTCGCTTCGCCGCCTTCAGCGCGGCGGAGAATGGCAAGTGCCTGCGTTGCACCGAAGAGATCGGCGACCGTTTCATCCGGCCCGACCTGCACACTCTGGCGCAGTATGCCTATGGTGCCGGATACGGCAACGGAGCCGGTCTGTGGCTGCAGTTCGCCGGCGACCAGCTTCAGAAGCGTTGTCTTGCCGACGCCGTTGCGACCGACGAGGCCGGCGCGCTCAGCGTTGAAGCTCAGATCGATATTGGAAAAAAGCGGCCAGCCGTCAGGCGTGGACCACGAAAGATTGGAAAGTGTAATGGATGCAGGCATAGAAATCCCCGATGGCAAGGCGAATTGGCGTTGCGATCAGGTTCATATCCATTGAGCACACATCCTGTTGGTATTGCGGATGGCGGTAAACTAGGCGGGAATTGCCGTAAATTCAAGGCAAGCCATCAGCCGGCCATCGGGATGAGCTCCGAGATCTCGTCTGCCTCCAGCTCGACGATCCAGAGATCGGGGTCGAACTTGCGCTCGCGCTCCAGCATCTCCCGCACCCTGTCCGGCTCCGCGCGTTCCAGCCTGACTTCGAACAGGCGGTCGCCGCTGCTCTCCTCATCGAAGAAGCTCTGCGGGGCCGGCGCATAGAGGGTTTCGAGCCCGTCGCGGAAGCGCTGGCGAATGAAGATCGCGCCGGCTTCCTCCGCACCCTTCTTCTCCACGGCAGCAAAATCGCCGGCGGAGAAAACCCTGCGGACGAGAGCGGAAACGTAGATATCGGCGCGCAATCTCATGGGCGGGACATAGACTGGATGGCAGATGGCGGCAACGCTATACTTTTACCGCCAACCGCAAACCACCCCAATGCCTGCCGCGGACGGAGATTGGGGCGGAAATATCTTTCATCATGACGAAGTTGCCGCCGCCCATGTCCCGCCGGTAAGTCTGGACGAGGAAGGGCGCAGTACTTCTGCCGGCAGCAAGTCCGACGCGATCGTTGAAGATGCGGCGATTGCGGCAGTTGGCCGTATTCCAGACGACATCGCCCGGCCGCTGCGGCTCGGAGAATTTGCGATTATGGGTTGGCAGGTAGCCGTTTTCATCGACGGCGGCGCAGAAGGCGATGCGCTGGTCGGAGCCGGCAACCGGCTCCTGGATCGGCGGCAGGAGGCGGTCGGTGAGTTCGGTGAAAGGGGCCATCATCTGCATCGGATCGGTGCCTGATATCGGCCGGTACTGCCGGTTGAACAGGCTCTCCATGCCGATTACACCTTCAGCGACGGCACGCTCCAGAGCATGCGATATCTGGCCGGCGATGGATTGGGCCTGTTCGATCCAGTGGCGGTCGGCGGTTTCCACGCCGGCGCTCGCGGTCAGCTGGATCAACGTTTCCGACAGACCGACGACGCTGTCGACGCGTTTTGCCGCCTGCTGGAGCCGGCCGTTGGAATCAAGCACCTCGGCCGACATTTCGCCGAGCTTGGCGACGAAGCCGGCACAATCGCGATCCACGGCCTCGGTCGTGTTGGCCATGACCGCGGATGAATCGAGGATGCGGGTGATGACATGCTCCATGCTTTCGAAGGCGCCGCGCATCGCTTCGGACTTTTCGCTGACGCCAGAAGCACTCTTGCGCGCGCCCCCGCCGACAGCCGAGAGACGGTCGATCTTGAGCCGAAGCTGCTCCAGCGTTTCCTGGATGGAACCTGTCGCCTTGGAGGTCTGCAGCGACAAGGCGCGGATCTCAGAGGCGACGACGGCAAAGCCCTTGCCAGCCTCGCCGGCGCGGGCGGCCTCGATTGCCGCATTGAGTGCCAGAAGGTTGGTCTGGCGGGCGATGGTGCTGATTTCGGCGGCCACCTTGTCCACGTCGGTCAGCGAGCGGGAGAAGCCGGAGATTTCCGTGCTGATCTCTTCCGAGGACTGGACCATGTGACGGATTTCCGAGACCGAGCCGGACAGACGATCGGCCGATTCCTTCAGCATGTGGCGCGCTTGCGTGGCGGTCCTGTCCGTCTCGCGCAACGAAACGGCGACGGAGCGGTTGGTCTCGGCGATGGAAAGGGCTGTGCGGGTAACGTCATCAAAGGCCGCGGCATGGCGGGCGGACATCGCCGCCATGTCCTGGATGGCGCCGGCTATATCGACGAGGTCGACGCCGAGCGTGGAGGCCTCTTCGGCAAGGCGCGAGAGGATATGGCGCAGCGCGTCGCGATCCGGTCCATCCGGCTCATAGGCCGGGCTTACGGCATTCTCCCCTACCGCCTTCAACGCCTGCATGATCGAGCTCCCCCAAGCTACATTAGGGAAGCTTCAAACAACATGGTTAACAACTGGCTAAGAATAGCGGCGCTTATACTTAGGTCTTAGACCGTTCCGATGCCTTCAGCTCTGCGTCAGACCCGTCAGTCTTTCACTCATCTGCCAGAGGCGCTCGGCAAGCTCGGGATCGGTCGCCCAGGGGCGCACGCCGAGCAGTTCCTCGGAGTCGGCAGGCACTGCCCTGGCGATATCGCAGTTCTCGCAATAGACGCCGCCCATACCGTTTAGCTCATCGCTGACAGCGCACCAGACAGTCGTTGCCGCACCCTGGGCAATGGTCTTCTTGTTGTTTTCAGGGTCGATGACCGGGTTGCCATCGGCATCCACATAACCACTCGCCAGCAGATATTCGCGCGATTGGTGGCGGATGAGATCGGTCGTGACGATGCCGCCCGGATGAAGCGAGAAGGCCCTCACGCCCTCTCTTGCGCCCAAAGCGTCCAGCGAAACGGCAAATAGCGCATTGGCGGTCTTCGACTGGCCATAGGCGACATAGGGCTGATATTCGCGGTTCTCGAACATCGGATCGTCGAAATCGACGCCAGAGCGGACATGGCCGCGCGAGGAGACCGCAACAACACGGGCGCCCTCCGCCTTTACCAGCGCCGGCCAGAGGCGAGCGGCGAGCTGGAAGTGGCCGAGATGGTTGGTGGAGAATTGCGATTCATAACCGCGATTGTCGCGCGTCAGCGGGTTGGCCATGACGGCGGCATTGTTGATGAGGAAATGCAGCGGCTTGTCGTCTTCGAGAAAACGATCGGCGAACTCGTCGATCGTATCAGGATCCATCAGGTCCATATAGGCGAATATCAGGCCGGGCACGCTTTCGCCAGCGGCCCTCGCCTTCTCGATATTGCGGGCGGGCACGATCACCTTGGCGCCGGCCGCCGCCAGTACGCGGGCGGTTTCGAGGCCGAGACCGGCATAACCGCCGGTGACGATCGCCACCTTGCCGGTGAGGTCATGGCCGGCAATCACCTCTTGCGCCGTGGACGCTGCGCCGAAACGTGAACCAATGGGAGCTTGGGGAGTGGACATGAAATGTCTCCTTTCCAGAGGATTCCGTCCCTACGGGTGACGGTAATGCTCTATCTCTTTGTTTTTATGCAATTCGAGACGCAAGAACTGCTGCGCACGCCTGCTGGAATTGCTCTGGTCGGGAAGTATCTATGTCCGGCAGACGGGATTCTGAATGCTTGTAAATCCCGATTTCTTGCGCCATCGTACAAAGATGAGAAGCGATCCCCTCTCCGAAATACTCAGCCTGCTCGATGCCCGCTGCCTGATGGCCGGCGGCCTGATTGCCGGCGGCCTCTGGGCGATTGCCTTTCCGCAGCCGAACCGCATCAAGATCAGCGCGGTGGCCAAAGGCCGCTGCTGGCTGGTGCTCGACAATGGCAGCGAGCCTATCCTGCTCGAAGCCGGCGACGTCGTTCTGCTCAACGGCAAGCATTCCTTCATGCTGGCAACCGATCTTGCGTTGGAGCCCGCCGATGCCGTCACGACCTTCAAGGGAAAGAAGGTCAATGGCATGGCGCGGCATGGCGTCGGCGAGGATTTCCTCTATATCGGCGGGCATATCGCACTTGGACCGACCGGCATGGCGTTGCTGCTCGACATGCTGCCGCCGGTCATCCATGTGCGGGCGACCCTTGCTGAGGCCGGCGTGTTGCGCTGGCTGCTGGACCAGCTGGTGCGGGAAATGGCCGCGGGCAAACCGGGCGCACTGCTTGCCTCGGCGCAGCTTTCGCAGCTCATCTTCGTGCAGGTGCTGCGCGTCCATATCATGACATCGGAGCCGCTGACGGTCGGCTGGTTGCGTGCCTTCGGCGACGAGAAGATCGCGCCGGCGCTGCGGCTGATGCATTCGGACCCGGCGCATAACTGGCAGCTTGGAGAACTCGCGAAATCCGCCGGCATGTCGCGCACCAGCTTCGCATTGCGCTTCAAGACGATCGCGGGCGTCGCCCCGCTCACCTATCTTACCGCCTGGCGCATGCGCCTTGCCGAGCGCGCGCTTCGCGAGGGCTCGATGCCCGTCTCCTCGCTGGCGCTTTCACTCGGCTATACCTCCGAAAGCGCCTTCAGCAATGCGTTCAAGCGCGTGACCGGCATTGCGCCGAAGCGCTACCGGACCTCGGCTGCCATTAATATCGGACCAATCGAAGAGGTGGTCGATGTCGAGGGGCGAGTGCAGACGGTGGACTACCGGCTCCTTCGGCTGGCGGGTCAGCCGTCAGCCCTGTCGCGGCAGGGCTGATTTCAGTCCGGTATTGCTCAGAGCGCGCCGATTTCCTTGAGCTTCTTCAGCACGGCTTCGCTCGGCTCGCCATTTTCCGGAAGATTATAGTGCTTCTGGAAGTGCCGGATAGCGGCGCGAGTCTGGTCACCGGCGACGCCGTCGACGCCGACATTGGCGTAGGCCATGTTGACCAGGCCCTTCTGAATCTTCAGCACCATATCGACATTGGAAACGCCCGATAACGGAACCTGCTTCGGCGCCGATGGCGCCGTCTTGACGGTCTTTTCGGCGCTGCGGATGGCAGCTGCGACCGGGTCTTCCTCCGTCGCCTTCGACGTCACATCTTCCCGAGGCTTCTCGGGAGGGACGGTCGAGGGACCGGCGGCATCGGTTTTGAGCGCGGCAAGCACTTCAGGCGTCGGATCGCCGCTCTGCGCCATGCCGACCGTTTCCTCGAAGAAGAGGATGGCGGCACTGGTGCGTGGGCCGATGACGCCGTCTGCATTGCCGTTATAGAGACCGCGGCGGATCAGCTCCTTCTGGATATCCATCACGAGCTGGTTCGGCTGCTGGCCGGCAACAGCAGGTGGCGGCGTGGTCTGGGTCGTCGCGGTGGCATCGTCCGGCCGCTCGATGCGGAACGTGGTGACATCGCCTTGCTGCTCGGCCTGAGGACGAAAGCCGATAGCGGTTGGCGCGCCCGGATCGCGCGTGCGGAAGATCGGATGCGGGTGCGCGCCCGGCTGATACCAGAGCGCATTGGCGGCGACGAAAGAGAAGATGACGACGAAAGCGATCGTGCCGCCGGCAATGGAAGGGTTGCGGCCGATGACGCCGCCGAGGGCGCCAGCCCCTTGGAGACCGAGACCACCCAGCGCGGTCGCGCCCTGCAGGCCCACACCGCCGAGCGCCGCCACACCGGTCATCAAAAGGCCCGGCTGCTGCCGCCCTTTCCTGCCCTTAGGCGATTTTCGCTTGCGCGCGGCCATCGAAGAGCCCCTCCCCCAGTTCTGCGGCATCCACCGCACTCTTCAGCCGCGGCGGAAACTCGACGGTCCCCGTCTGGCCGGTATCCTCGCCGGTGCAGGCGCCGGAACCATCCGCGGCGATCTCGATGGTGATGATCGTGCCTTCGCCCGGCTGGCTGGCGATGGCGAAATGACCGCCATGCAGGGCGACCAGGCCCTTGACCAGCGAGAGGCCAAGACCCGTGCCCTCGAATCGGCGGGTATAATCATTCTGGATCTGGACGAAAGGTTGGCCGAGTGTGGCGAGCCTGTCGGCGGGAATGCCGATGCCGGTATCGCTGACCGTCAGCTTGAGAATACCGTCGCGCATGGCCGCATCGACGGTCACCACGCCGCCGGCTTCGGTGAATTTTACAGCATTGCCGACGAGATTGATGAGGATCTGCTGCAGTGCGCGCTGATCGGCCACGACCTCACCGATACCACGCTGGACACGGCTCGTGAGCGTCACGCCCTTGCTTTTCGCTTGCAGGGCCAGCATCGATTCGCAGGAGCGGATCGACGCGCCGATATCGAAAGCTTCGAGCATCAGCTCGTAGCGGCCGGCCTCGATCTTGCTCATATCCAGCATCGTGTTGACGACGGAAAGCAGATGCGCGCCGGAATCACGGATCAGGCCGACATATTCACGTTGGCGCTCGTTCTCGAACTTGCCGAAATATTCGCCGATGAGGATATCCGAAAAGCCGAGGATGGCATTCAACGGCGTGCGCAGCTCGTGGCTGACAGCGGCAAGGAAACGGGATTTGGCATCGTTGGCCGATTCCGCATCGGCCGCGCGCGTCTGCGCCTCGGCGCGAAGCCGCTGTTCCACCGAAACATCATGCAGCTGGGCGATGACGGCCGAAAGCACGCCGTCGACATCACGCCGCGCGGTCATGTCCATGCGCAGGTAAGCGAACTGCCTGTTATCGCGCGAGACGGAGGGACGCTCCAATCTCAGATCGACGATCGCCTTTTCCTCGCCCTGGCGTAGCGCATCCAGCGCCTGGAGGAAAAGGATGCGATCGGAAACATGCACCTGTTCGAAGAAGCCACGGCCTTTCAGGTCGCGCATCCAGGCGAGATAGTCGCGCTTGTCGCGGCCGCCCGTCATCGTCACGCTGCCATGCGGGTCGAGGAAGAGTACGAGGCCCGGGCTCATCTCAAGGAAGAGATCGTCGGCACTGGCTGCGGCTGCGTGCTGGGGAATAGCCTGGCGGGCGAGCGCGATGCTGCCGACGGCGGAAAAAAGAAAGGCGGCGCAGACCGTGGCAACGCCGGCCGGCAGCGCAACTGCGGGGCTGGTGACGATGGAGAGGCCGACCGGAGCGGCGACAAGAGCGGCAGAGGAGAGGAATACCAGGCGGCGCAGAATGGTGAGCTCACTCTGGCGCACAGCTTCGCCGCCGCTCGTGCGGGAGAGCCAGCTTGCAGCTGCCCGGTCCACGAGGGCTGTCGCCCGACCGCCAATGTCACTCAATACACGCACGCAATACCTGCCCGAAAAGGCCTTTCATTGACCCGGACAATAGGCCCCCGCGGCTTAAGGAAAGGATAAGGCAAAGTCGCCTTCCACAGCCCAAAAATGCTAAAAGTCCCGTTTTGGGCCATCTGCGTGGCTCTTTGAATTTTGTGGTTAATAGCAGGTAAGCGACGGATTTTCCTCATATTTCAGCATTGCGTTAACTCTTGTGGCAGAGCGGCGGGGCAAAAACCCAGCAATTGCAGGCGGCGGCTGCCACCATGCTTAACGACATCTGGTAGAATTTGACTGAAATGCCCCGAAAATACCGATCATTAAAATTTGAGACAAATTTGCCGCAAATGCCAATGAGTTTCGAAAAGCTGCATTCGCAACTCGGCAGTAAGGTGCAGACATACCGGACAACCGGCCCGATTCGGCGACAAGACCGGACGGGAAAACAGGATGGGCAAGACAATGTGGTTTCTGATCAAAGGATCATTCTGGTTTGGCCTTGTGCTCGTCGCTCTCTCCGTTTTCAGCTCGGAGAGCTCCGACAATGCCGGCCACCCGCAATTGCAGCTTTCCGACGCCTTCACCGCGGCAAGCGGCGCCTATGACTATATGACCGGCATGTGCTCCGAAAAGCCCGAGGTCTGCAGCAAGGGTGGGGAAACCCTGACGGCTCTCGGCTACCGGGCCCGCGAAGGCGCCCGTGTCGCTTATGAGCTGCTCGATAGCCAGTTCAGGGATGACAGCTCCAAAATGGCTTCCGCAAAGACGGCTGTGCCGCCGGCGACTGTGGCAGTCGCCGCTCCCTCCCTGGATGCCGTTGGCAACATGGTACGTGAGGCGCAGGCCGCACTGAACCAGCCGATGCCGCACCTGCCGCAGCCCTACCGCCCGCCGGTCGATGACGGCGCCTCGGCCGAACAGGTCGTAACTGGCACTATCTCGGCTGGCACCATTCCGCCTGGCGCGATCCCGCTGCCGACGCCGAAACCGGCGATCTGACGAATTTCGCGGGCATCCGCCCGTACCCAAGCTTGCATCGGTGGTCCGCATGACGCGGAGATGCCCCATGCCTGACGTGCCTGCCCTGTTTATTTCAGCACTTTGCTGCGCCGTGAGGATGCCCATCCCTCACGGCGTTTCTTTTTAATGGTTCAAATCTGCGGTCGTTTCACCTATATCATCCAGTAACAGTGAAAGGCCTGACAGCATGGCGACCCTCGACCAGATCATCGACGACTTCTCCTTCCTGGACGATTGGGAAGACCGCTACCGATACGTCATCGAACTCGGCAAGGCGCTGCCTGATTTGGCAGACGAGAAGAAGACTTCCGAGAACAAGGTGATGGGCTGCGCCAGCCAAGTATGGCTGGTGACGCATACGTCAGGCAATCCCGACGATCCGGTCATGACATTCGAAGGCGATTCCGATGCACATATCGTGCGCGGCCTCGTCGCCATCGTGCTCGCCACCTATTCGGGCAAGACGGCGTCCGAAATCGCGTCGCTCGATGCTTTCGAAATCTTCTCCAAGATCGGACTCACCGAAAACCTCTCCTCGCAGCGCTCCAACGGGCTGCGCTCGATGGTGAACCGCATCCGCGAGGAAGCGCGTGTGCGCGCTGTCGCCTGAGGGCGCGCAGCAGGCATAAATACAGAAGTGGCTAAGGCTGAGCGCCCGCAGATTTCCGCGGGCGCCCACATACAACATCTTCGGATGGGATTACTTGCCCTCAGCCATTCTTTCGCGCAGGCGCTCTTCCTGCTCGACAAGCTCCGGCGTGAAGGCTTCGCCGAAATCGGCAGCTTCGAAGACCTGGCGGATTTCGATCTCGCTCGGACCGGGCATCGGATTGGGGCAGCGCTTGACCCATTCCAAGGCCTCATCCATGTCCTTGACCTGCCACAGCCAATAACCGGCAATCAGTTCCTTGGTCTCGGCGAAGGGGCCGTCAATCACCAAGCGCTTCGGGCCATCGAAGGCGACGCGCTTTCCCTTGGAAGACGGATGCAGGCCTTCGCCCGCCAGCATGATGCCGGCATTGACCAGATCCTCGTTATACTTGCCCATGGCCTCCAGAAGTTCAGTCGAGGGCATGACGCCCGCTTCACTGTCTGCTGTCGCCTTGACGATGACCATTACGCGCATTGTCTCTTCTCCTCTCATACGGCGGCATGAGCGCCTGCCTGTCTTGATATCTCCGTTTCCTTCGAAACACGGAGATGCTCGATCTCTTTGTTCTCACGTAATTCCGAATACAAAACCGCTGTGCACTTTTGCTGGAATTGTCTTAGAGACGGATGAGCAATCACCAGACCGACATTTTTTACCGCGCTTTTTTTGAAGATAAATAACAAGGCCAAAAGTCATGGGAAGAGACGACCGGCAAATACAAAAAAGCCGGGCAGCAGGCCCGGCTCTTTATCGTCAAGCGGTCTAATACTCAGCCGCGGCCGCGCTTGCGGCGCTGTCCCAGGCCCATTTCCTTTGCGAGGCGCGAACGCGCTTCGGCATAGGCCGGGGCTACCATCGGGTAATCGGCAGGCAGGTCCCACTTCTCGCGATATTCTTCCGGCGCGAGATTGTGATGCGTCATCAGGTGGCGCTTCAAGGACTTGAAGTTGCCACCGCATTCCAGGCACGTAATCTGCTCGTCCTGTACGGACTTGCGGACAGAGACTGCAGGCTTCTGCTTTTCGACGACCGCTGCCACCGGCTGCGGTACGGATGTGTTGCTCAATGCCGAGTGTACATCGGAAATCAGATTGGCCAGGTCGCTGACCGGGACAACGTGGTTGCTGACATAGGCCGCGACGATATCGGCCGTCAGTTCCACAAGCAGCTCCGGCGCATTGCCGGTCGCCATATCCGTCATATTCTTTCTCCTGTTAGCATGCTCAAACGGTCCTTCTCCCAAAAGACGAAGAACCCTCGTCGTAGAGCCAAACAGCAAAAGCGCAGGTTAGAGCCTTTGTTTCGAAAAACCGGAAATCCACCCCTAGATTCCGAAGGCCGCACTCTGCACCAATACTGCCTGAAGGTGAGCTACTACGTATTCTTCCAGGCCGTCACCCAGTTAGACATTGGTAATCAAGGCTAGGGGACTTGGAAGCAGTACGATTCTAATTCACAATCAGAACTCTACTTGGATTTTCAAATAGCATCGTTTTCGCAAAAGGCCAATTATTAATTGTGATTTTCCTAGAAAAAAAATCCATCACAAAGAATTGGTCAGCAGTTCAGCAAGCTTTACTCGTACTTCCGGTGCATAAGTTTGCGTAAAATTGCTTAAAATTCTGAGTAGCCCCGCCCTCAGCGCATTCGCATATCGTCACGTACTGAGATATCGGCTGGAAAATGCCCTGATATATGCGAAGCTCTCGCAAGAAGGTGTGCAGAAACCGGTGCCGTCAGGATGAAGAAGAGGAAACCGGCCAGCGCTCTTGCAAGCACAGCAAGTTCGCCCGAGTAAAGCCCGGCGGCAAGCAACAACAAGCCGGAACCGACCGTGCCGGCCTTGGACGCGGCGTGCATGCGCGTATAGAGATCCGGCAGGCGCACGATGCCGATTGCAGCCACCAGCGCGAAGAAGGCACCCGCCAGCAGCAGGACGGCGGTGACAACAGCAAGCGCATAATCCAGCATCATTTGCCCCTCCTTCGCGTCCCGGACCCAGCGTCTCCCACCGTACCGCGCGAGAGCACGAAACGGGCGAAGGCGACGGTTGCCAGAAAGCCGACGAGGCCGAGCGCAATGGCGATATCGATGTAAAGCGAGAAGCCGGTGCGCACCGCGACGACGGCGATGAAGCCGATGGCGATGCCCGTCAGCATGTCGAGCGCCAGGATGCGATCCGGCAGGCTGGGGCCGACAACAACCCGCCAGACCGTAATCAAGAGCGCCACGCAAAGAATACCAAGCGCTGCGATTGCGGCAGTGGAAACGATGGCGGCGGGCGTTATCATCCGAAGGCCTCCATGATACGGCGCTCGAACCCGTCAGCAATATCGCGTCTGAGCGCCAGCGGATCGGCACAGTCCAGTGCGTGCACATAGAGCGTACGTCGATCCTCTGACACATCGACCGAAAGTGTGCCGGGCGTGAGCGTGATGAGGTTGGCAAGCAGAGTGATCTGGAAATCATCCGTCACCGTCAACGGGAATGCGAGAATGCCGGGAGTAAGCTGCATACGCGGCGAAAGCACCGTCAGCGCCACCCGCCAGGCCGAAAGCGCCAGCTCCTTCAGGAAAAGGCCGGCAAGCAGAAGGATGTGCAGCGGGCGGATGCGGCGCGGCGGCGAACGGTCGGCAAAGGCCTCGCGCACGACGGCGAGCGACAGCAGCGAGAGGGCGAGGCCGAAAACGAAATTATGCGGCGAGGCGCTGCCGGTCACGGCGACCCAGGCAATGGCAAGCGGCAGACTGAGGAACAGGACGATCATCGTATAGTCCCTTCCGGAAAGACCGAGAAGATATAGGCGGAGGGATCGGCAAGCCCGTCAGCGGCGGAGCGCGCGAGCTGCAGCAATTGCTCCGGCAGGACGCCAAAGCCGATGACGAGGATCGTCAAACCAGCAAGCGGCAGGCCGGCCGTCCAGCCGGTTCGCACCGGCGGGAGCATCTGGGGGGCGGGACGCCAATAGGCAAACAGGAAGACGCGGCCACAGGCGATTGTCAGCAGGAAGCCGCCGAGCAGGATCGCGCCCGCCAGCCACCCGGCGCCGACATCGAGCGAGGCCTTGACCAGCAGCACCTTCGGCCAGAAGCCGGAAAAGGGCGGCAGGCCGCTGGCGGCCAGGAGCAGCATAAGCGAAATCGCGGCAAACCAGCCACTCTGGCGATAGAGACCGGCGAGCGCGGCCAGCGAGAAGGAACCGCCCCGCCTGCCCGCTTCGCCGGCCAGAAGATAGAGCGCCGTCATCAGCACCACCGAATGCAGCGCATAGAAGACCGCGCCGCCGAGGCCATCGGCGGTGCCGAGTGCGGCACCGACCAGCATGTTGCCGATGCCCGAGATCACCACATAGCCGAGCAGACGACGCAGGTCGGTCTCGGCGAGCGCGCCCAATGCGCCGACGAGAACGGTCAAGGCCCCGACGACAGCTATCAGCAGACTGAGCTCATCGCGCTCGGCCGGCAGCAGCATGATCAGGACACGCAGCAGCGCATAGATGCCGACCTTGGTCAGCAGGCCGGCGAAGAGCGCGGAAACGGCAATGCGCGGCGTGTGATAGGAGGCCGGCAGCCAGAAATTGACCGGAAAGGCCGCTGCCTTCATGGCGAAGGCGAGCAGGAACAGACAGGCGAGCGTCATCAGCGGTGCGGTGGCGCTCAAGCCTGCTGCCCGCTCGGCGATGTCGGCCATATTGAGCGTGCCGAAACTCGCATAGAGGATACCGACAGCAATGAGGAACAGCGTCGTGGCGATGAGGTTCAGCACCGCATATTTCAGCGCGCCATCGATCTGCGCCCGTTCGGAACCGAGGATCAGCAGGCCGAAGGAGGAGATGAGCAACACCTCGAACCAGACATAGAGGTTGAAAATATCGCCGGTCAGGAAGGCGCCGGTGACACCTGCCATCAGCAGCATCAGCAGCGGGAAGAAACCGTATCGCCGGCCGCTTTCGGTGGTATCTGACAGGGCATAGATGCCGGCAGCCAGGGCAGCGACCGCTGCGGCCAGCGCCATCAGCGCGCTGAAGACATCGACCGTAAAAGCGATGCCGAAGGGCGGCAGCCAGCGGCCCATGACCATGGTGAGCGGACCGTGTTCGACGACCTGTCGCAACAGAGCGGTGTCGAGAAGAAGAAGCCCGGCAAGGCCGGCGATGGCGATCCATGCCTGCAGTCGGGGAAGGCCGCGCAGCATCAGGAGCAGCGCGCCGAGGCTGATGCAGAGCACGACCGGCAGGATCGCCAGCCAGTGGGCTGGCGGGACCGGGGTGGTGACCATGGCGGTCGAGAGGTCGGTGACGGGAGCGGCCATCAGGGAGTGCCTCCCTTGATGGTCGGCGGATGAGCACCCCCCTCTGCCCTGCCGGGCTGCCAGGGTCGAGCCACGGGTCTCGACCCGTCCTTCGGACCCCCCACAAGGAGGGAGATCGGCTGGAAGCGCGGGCTTCCCCAAACAATAGGCGTTGGAAGCTGCGCAACGTCAGCGACGTGCGAAAGCCCCGCCACTTGCCAATCTCCCTCCTTGTGGGGGGTCCGAAGGACGGGTCGAGACCCGTGGCTCGACCCTGGCAGCCCGGCAGGGCAGAGGGGGGTGAGCATCCGCACAACCATCCTCAATACCCCACAGGCGGCAGCGGCCGCTCTTCGGGTTCGGCATCGTGCATGCGGGTCGTATCGTCAGTGCCGAGCTCCTGATAGGCGCGGTAAGTCAGCACCAGCAGAAAAGCGAGGAAGGAAAACGAGATGACGATGGCTGTCAGGATCAACGCCTGCGGCAGCGGATTGGCCGCGCCTGATGGCAGCATGTCGGCCCCGGCGGGTATGATCGGCGGCACTACGCGGGTCAGCCGCCCTGCCGTGAAGATCAGCAGGTTCACGGCGTTGCCGAGAATGGCGATGCCGAGCATGATGCGGATCGAGAAGCGCGACAGGATCAGATAGATGGCAGCCGAAAAGAACAGGCCGACGAGGATGGCAAAGAGCGCTTCCATCAGTCCGCCTCCCTTTCTTCCAGCGCCAGCGCGATCGAGGCGACGGCGCCGAGCACCACGAAATAGACGCCGAGATCAAAGAGCATGACGCTGGAGAGCGGCACTTCCACGCCTGCCAGGACGGGATAGACCCAGAGGCCAGTCATGAAGGGCACGGCAAAGACGATAGAGATCAGGCCGGCGAGACAGGAGAGCAGCAGACCGAAGCCGGCAATCGCCAGCGGGTGGAAACGGATCGCCCGACGCACTGCCTCCACACCAAAGGCAATGCCGTAGATCGCCAGAGCCGAAGCGGCGATCAGCCCGCCGATGAAGCCGCCACCCGGCTCATTGTGGCCGCGCAGCAGGATAAAAAGGGAAAAAAGCAGCATCAGCGCGGTGATGAAGGGGGCGACCGTACGGAAGATGAGGGTGTTCATCGCGTGCCTCCACAAAGAGGCTGAGAAGGCCGGGGACGTCTACCAACCTCCCTCATTCCTGTGCTTGTCACAGGAATCCAGCCACGACGCGTCTGCGTCGTGAATGACTCATTTGCAGCAAACCAAAGAGTCTCTCCTGCCCAAGGACTTGGGCAGGCTGGATTCCTGTGACAAGCACAGGAATGAGGGGAAACGGTAACGTCTCGCGATACCTCGAACGCTGCATTCGCTGCGAGGACAGAATCAGATTCCAAAGAGACCTGTCTCATGCCTCCTCCGCATCTGGATCGTTCGTCGCCAGCCGGCGCTCCGTATTGCCGCGGATGCGGATGAGCGCGAGGATGGCGAGGCCCGTCACCGCCACGACGGCGATTTCGCCAAGCGTGTCCGTGCCGCGGAAATCGACGATGATGACGTTCACGACATTGGCGCCGTGGGCGATCAGCTTCGAATGGGCATTGAAGAAATCGCTAAGCGCCGAGTTGAACGGTGCTTCCGTGGCACGCATCAAAAGCAGCGCGAAGCCGAGGCCGCAGGCGAGTGAAAGCGCGATATCGAAGAGGCGGCGGGCGCCGTGGCGCGAATCGGTCGGCGACAGGCGCAGACGGGTCATGACGAGGGCGAGGATGACGACCGCGAGCGTTTCGACCATGAACTGGGTGAAGGCGAGATCCGGGGCGCCGAAGAGCAGGAAGATCAGCGCGACAGCAAAACCCTGAATGCCGAGTGAGACGATCGCCGTCAACCGGTCGCGGGCGATCAGCACGGCGATAAGGCCGAGCATGGCGATGAGCATGATGCCCGCTTCACGCAGGCGCAGGTCTGTAGGCCACACAAGGCCGAGCGGCAGTCCGTCATGGGTAACGAGCGGCACGAGCAGGATCGCAGCCACACAGACAAAGGTGCAGGCGACATAGAGATCGAGACGTCTCGGCTGGACGACGCCGATGACGCCATGGGCGAAACGGACGAGTCCGGCGATGAAATGATCGAAACCGCGATCCGGGCCACGCGCGGAGTGCAGCACGTACGCGACGAACGTACGGGAACGATCGAGCTGCCAGTAGACAGCGATGCCGAGCAGGATCGTCAGCAACGACAAGGCAAGCGGTAGGCCGATATGCGGGGTCAGCGAAATGGAGAGCTCCTTGGGAGCGCCGGCAATGGCGGAGGCCATGGGAGAGGAGATCGCGCTATGGGTGACACCGGAAAAGAGTGCGGCAAGCGGACCTGCCAGAGCAAGGACGGCAGGGCCGAGCCAGAGCAGGACCGGCGCCTCATGCGGATGTTTGGGCGTCTCCACCAACCTGCCGACGAAAGGTCTCAGTCCCACCGCAAAGGCGATCGCGAACATCAGGGCATTGGCGAAGACGGCGATGGCCGTGACGAGGATAGGATAGAGGTCACTGCCGGCGATGGCGGTATAGATTTCCTCCTTGGCGAGAAAACCGAAGAAGGGCGGCAGGCCGGCCATGGAAAGGGCGGCGGCCATGGCGATCGTGAAGGTCAGCGGCATGGCCTTTCGCAGGCCTCGCAGGCGGGTAATGTTCCGCGTGCCAGTTTCATGGTCGATGATGCCGGCGATCATGAAGAGCGCACCCTTGAAGAGCGAATGCGCCACCAGATAGAGCGCTGCCGCTTCGATAGCATAATCTGAACCGAAGCCGGTCAGCAGCACCAGCAGGCCAAGCGAAGAGACGGTCGTATAGGCGAGTTTCAGCTTCAGATCCGTCTGGCGGATCGCAAGCACCGAGCCAGTGACGAGCGTCAGGCCGCCAAAGACGGGCAGCAGGGTCTCCCACGCAGGTGTTGCGCCCATGACCGGATTCAGCCGCATCAGCAGGTAGACGCCGGCCTTTACCATGGTGGCGGAATGCAGATAGGCCGAAACGGGTGTGGGCGCTTCCATGGCGTTCGGCAGCCAGAAGTGAAATGGAAACTGTGCCGATTTGGTGAAGGCGCCAGCGAGCACCAGCAACAGGGTTGCGAAATAGAGCGGACTGCCCCTGACGACATCGCCGAACGGCATCAGTTCCGACAGCTGCGCAACGCCTGTCTGTCCCCAGAGCAGGAGCAAGCCGGCAAGCAGCAGCAGCCCTCCCCCGCCGGTGACGACGAGTGCCTGCAAAGCGGCGCGGCGTGCCGCCTCCCGTTCATGGTCGAAGCCGATCAGCAGGAAGGAGGTAATCGAAGTGAGCTCCCAGAAGATGAAAAACATCAGGAAACTGTCCGACACCACGACGCCGAGCATCGCGCCCATGAAGAGGAAGATGAAGGAGAAGAACCGGCCGTGGTCCGGATGGCCCTTCAGATATCCGCCGGCATAAAGCACGATCAGCGTGCCGATGCCGGTGATGAGCAGGGCGAAGGTGAGCGACAACCCGTCAAGGAACCAGGAAAAGCGCAGGCCCAGGCCCGGCACCCAGTCATAACCGCCGGTTATGATTTCGCCCTGAGCGATCTGCGGCACGAGATGTAGGAAATGCAGGAAGGCGAGCAAAGGGGCGACGGCGAGCAGCCAGGCGCCGCCTGCGCCGAAGGCGCGAATGATGAAGGGAGCCACGAGAGCGCCGATCAACGGCAGACACAGGGCCAGAAATGTCAGAGCCGTGACATCGGCCATGTCCCCTCCCCGTGAGCACGGATGAAAGCCGGCAATCAGCCTTTTCCAAAGGCTTAGGTGAATCGGCTGCCAGCCTCAAGCAATTTCGGCAACCCGCAATGGATGCAGGCGGCGGTTTTCGCAGGCTTTACGTTCAGGAAAGGCGCGTGACGAGACGGGAAAAGGAGCCGTGCAGGATGAAGAAAGCAAGCGGCAAAGGCCAGAGAATGCAGGCGATCAGCCCGGCAATGCGATGCACCGTCCAGCGGTCGTGATTGACCCAGCCTTCCAGAAGGGTCACGCCCAGGGCGATTGCGGCGACTGCGCCGTACAGAACAATCATCAGAGTATGAAACACCGTTTGTCCCCGAAACACGCAGCATTAAGCTTAATGGCACACTAAAGATAAAGCACGGGTGATTCGTCGTCTTCCCCCGAATTGGGTAGATGGCAATTGGGGCCTTGACGCGGCAGGTTTGATTGTGAGGGCTGATCCCAGACTTGATCAATCGTGCTCAGCGCACCACATTTGCGCACGAAAAGAGATTGCCCCCATCGGCGAAAGGAGCACTCCATGGCCGAAACGACTACCACACCAAAAGTTCACAAGACCGATGACGAATGGAAGGAACTGCTGACTCCCGAGCAGTATCGCATCACGCGCCAGCACGGCACCGAACGCGCTTTTACCGGTCCCTACTGGGATTCCTTCGAGACCGGTCTCTACCGCTGCGTCAGTTGCAATGCGCCGCTCTTCCGCTCCGACACGAAGTTCGATGCCGGATGCGGCTGGCCGAGCTATTTCGAGCCGGTCTCTCCAGAGTCCGTGACCGAACACCGCGACACCACCTACGGCATGGTGCGCACAGAGATCCGCTGCGGTACCTGCGAGGCCCATCTCGGTCACGTCTTCCCTGACGGACCGCCGCCGACCGGCCTGCGCTACTGCATCAACGGGCATGCGATGGTTTTCGAGCCCGGCAAGTAAAGGCTTGTAACTAAAAGAAAAGCGGACCCACGGGTCCGCTTTTTTTATATCAGGCCGGCGGATGGGATGAGCGGCGAGCGCCGGTCTTCCAGCACATGCTCTGCGGCAAGCCGGCCGAGCAGCGGTGCGAGAATGACGCCTGGATGGCCGACGGCGACATAGGCGCCCTCGATGCCGGGCAGGAAACCGAGCCGCGGCATTCCGTCGGAAAAGACGGGCCGGTAACCGGCAGCCGCCTCGACCAGTGACACGCCTTCGGGCAGGCGCAGGCGGTCACGCATGACCTTCAAGATCCGCCAACCAACCCTTTCCGGTGCGTTCTCTGCGGTATCATCGATAAAGCCCTTAGCAACATGCAGCATGTTGTCCGCCGACTGGCGGATTTCCAGGCCAGGGCCGCGGAGAATACGGTTCACGACAGGCTCCGCGCAGCCGTAGCGAAGGATGATCGAGGGCGAGGCTTCGACGCCGGTCCGGAAGCCCAGGCTTTCCGTCAGGCGGTCAACTGCCGTTCCGCCGGCGAGGATCACAAGATCGGCCTCGATCGTGCCATCGGCCAGACGCACGCCACGCACCCGGTCACCCGAAAGGATGAGGCTTTCGACCTTCCGGCCATGGATGGCAGCTACGCCGGCGGCATCGATCAGGTTGCGTGACAGCCTTGCAGGGTCGAGCGCGAGATCGCGTGGCGAGAAGATCGCGCAGGCAGGGGGCTCAAGCAGATTGGGCTCCCATCTCGCGATCCTTGCGGCATCGACCAGTTCGACATCCGTGCCTGCGGCGCGATGGGCTGCGGCAAAGGCTTCGGTTTCGGCAGTACCTTTGAGCCAGAACAGCGAGCCGGGACGTGCGGCGACAAAAGCATCCGGCAGATCGGCTTGCAGCCGGGCATAGTCGGCGAGCGCTTCCTGCACCAGGCGGTAATTGACCGCTCCCGGCGCGATGTTGATGATATTCACCCAACCGAAGGCACGTGCCGTCACGCCGCTACCGGCTTGCGCATTCTCCTCCACCACATGGACAGTGGCTCCACGCCGGGCGAAATGGAAGGCGAGCGAAGCGCCGACGATGCCGGCGCCGATAATGATGACGCGTATCTTTACAGATGCCATGGCAGGAGCTCTCCTATAAATCGGGAGGAAGCGATGGGCGCGGCTTAGGCGTGCTCCATGACAGAGGGATGAAACAATGTCCATCATCCGGGAAATCCTGCGCAGCGACAGGCTGGTGTTGCGAGAAATCACTGTTTCGGACCTGCCGGCGCTCGAGCGCATTTTCGCCGATCCTTTGTGCATGCGGTATTACCCTTCCGTGAAGGATGCCGCAGCAACGCGCGATTTCTTCGACAGGCTCGCCTTCGGAAGCTATGAGAAAAATGGCTTCGGCCTCTGGGCCGTGATCGATCGCGAGAGCGGCGATCTGCTCGGCGACTGCGGGATCACGCTGCAGGACACGTCACGCGGCATGGAGCCGGAGCTCGGCTACCATCTCTGGCCGGATTATTGGGGCAAGGGCTATGCCACCGAGGCCGCGCTTGCCTGCCGCGATCACGCCTTCTCAGTCATGGGACTGTCGCGCCTCGTCAGTATCGTCAGCCTGGAAAATCTTCCCTCGCAGAAGGTCGCCGGGCGGGTGCATCAGCGACGGGAGGTCTTCAGCAAGCAGAATGCGGCCGGCGAGACAGTGGAACGCTATCTCTACATCAGCGAGAAGAATTCAGGCGCATGAGCACGATTTCCGACGATCCCCTCTACCGCGATCCTTCACTTGCGCAATTCTACGATACGGCCAATCGCTGGGGACCGGATTTCGACTTCTGCATGAGGCTTGCGGAAGGCGCCAATTCCGCGCTCGACCTCGGCTGCGGCACCGGCGAGCTGACGGCAGCGCTCGCCGCAACGCGCAACGTCACGGGCGTCGATCCTGCTGCCGCGATGCTCGACATCGCCAGGACGCGGCCGGCCGGCGACAAGGTGGAATGGGTCGAGGGTGACGCCCGCACCGTTCGCCTCGGGAAGAAATACGATCTCATCGTGCTGACGGGCCATGCGTTCCAGGTCTTCCTGACGGAAGAGGACCAGCGCTCCACCCTTGCGACAATTGCCGCACATCTCAGCCCTACCGGTCGGTTCGTGTTCGATACGCGCAATCCCGGTTTCCGCGGGGAGCGCGACGTGCGCCACGGCCGTGTGCGCCAGCTCGAACATGCGGAACTCGGTGCGATCGAGGCCTCGGACAAGTCGCATTATGATGAGGCGACCGGCATTCTTTCCTATGAGAACGGCTATCGGGTACTCTCGCCCGGCGAACACTTCGCCGGGCGCTCGAAAATCCTCTACACGCCGCGCGACAAGCTTGCGCGAATGATCAGCGATGCCGGGCTCACCGTCGATGCATGGTACGGCGACTGGGAAGGCAACCCGTTCCATGCGCAGTCGCGCGAGATCATTCCGGTTGGTCGTCTCGCCTGAACCAAAGGGCCCTGTTTCCACGCAATTCCGAGCGCAAAACCGCTACACGCTTTTGCTGGAATTAGTCCTGCTCCTGCGGGCAAGGCCAATCTGAAGGGACGGAAAGCCCCGAAGGCAGCTTTGTCGAGGAATCGCCGCAGGCAAGGTCTATCTGCGCCTGCTGCAGGCCGGTCGCGGCGGACAGATCCAGACCCTCGATGCGGGTCAGAAACATGAAGGCGCGGTCGAAGCTGATCGGACCTTCAAAGCTTGCGCCCGTCAGATCGGCGCGGGAGAGATTGGCGAGCGCGAAGCTGACGCCTGTCAGCACCGCCTTGTCGAAATTGGCCCTCCCCAGTTCGGCCTTCTCGAAATTGGCCTTCGTCAGCTGCGCCCCGGTGAAATCGGCCCGCTGCAACTCCGCCCCGGCAAAGCTTGCACCATCGGCGATGGCCCTGGCAAAAGTCGATCGATAGGCTTCGATTTTTCCGAAGTTCGCGCCCTGCACGGTGGCGCCTTCAAGCGAGGCGCGCACGAAGGTCGCCTTTTCCGCATTGGCGGATTTGAGGTTGGCACCGCCGAGATCCGTCAGCGAGAAATCCGTGCCGGCCAGATTGGCGCCCTGGAGGTCGCTGCCCTGAAGCATCAGGTTCTTCTTGTTACACTCCTGCCAGTCGAGTTCAGGCGAAGCCGTGCTGCCGCAACTGGCCGCCATCACCGGCAGCGAATAGGCTGCCATGGCCAGAAAAGCCGAAAGACCTAGCACCGAGCGTCCAAACATCAACCTCTCCTCCGCGAGTCGCGCCACCAGAGATTTCTACAAGGCGCAGACTACGATAAAAATATGGTTAGTCCCCGCCGGCAATCAATCTGGCGATGGCCCGTCAGGCTTTCGGAACGCGCAATTCCATGCAGGTGAGATCCAGCCAGCGGCCGAATTTGATGCCGACCTCGGAAAATGTGCCGGCGATGCGGAAGCCGAGTTTTGCGTGCAGTTTGATGGAGGCGGCATTTTCGGCCTCGATGCCGGCGATCATGACGTGAACATTGCCGGCGCTCGCACGCTCGATCAATGCGCGCATCAGCTTTTCGCCGATGCCGGCACCACGGCAATCCTTGTCGACATAGACGGAATGTTCGACCGTGTGGCGGTAGCCATCGAAGGTGCGCCAATCGCCATAGGAGGCGTAACCGGCGACCTTGCCGTCCATTTCGGCGACGATGACCGGAAAGCCCCTGCCCTTGCGCGCCTTGAACCATTCCAGCCGGTTGTCGAGATCAACAAGCGTCTCGTTCCAGATCGCGGTGGTGTGCTCGACGGCGTGATTGTAGATATCTCTGATAGCTGGAAGATCAGCTTCGGCGGCGTCCCGGATAAGAACGGTAACAGTCATTTGGCAGGCCCGGTTCGGAATGGTCTTCTGCCGGGGCATACGCTGGGTGCAGGCCGATGTAAACGCCAGATATCAGAAGGCGGGGACCGGCAGACTGAAACAGGTCAGCACGGCCGAATAATGCACGGCGGCAGCTGCCACCACGAAGCCATGCCAGATCGCATTCTGGAAGCGCAACCTCTCCCAGACATGGAAGACGACGCCCAGGGAATAAATGATACCGCCGATAACGATCAGCAGCATGGAAGCATAGGGAATGCGCGAGGCGACCGGCTCGGCCACCAAGACACCGCTCCAGCCCATGGCGAGATAAAGCAGGATCGCCAGTCGGTCATACTTGCCCGGAAAAACACATTTGACGAAGATGCCGAAGGCGGCGATCGCCCAGATGACGATCAGCGTGCCCATCAGCAGCGGATCATCGGCACCTCGCTCCAAAAAAGGGGTATAGGTGGCGGCGATCAGAATGAAGATCGCCGAGTGATCGAGCCGGCGCAGATACCATTTGGTGCGCGAGACCGGCCAGATATTGTAGGAAAAGGAAATGCCGAGCGTCAGCACCAGCCCCACGCCATAAATCCAGGCAGCAACCAGCGCACCGGCGGGGCTCCAGAGGGTGGCGTAGAAGATCAGCACGGTTACGCCGATCAGCGCAAAGAACAGGCCGACGCCGTGGACGATGCCGTCAGCGATCAGTTCATATCTGTCGTAGGCCCAGCGAATGCCGTTGAACTCGCCCATGCGCGCACCCTTGCTCAGAGTGAGGCGATCGTCGCACTGAATTGGCGAGGGCGCAACCGGACGCCCGGTGGCGTCGGGTTAAATCTTTGTGACGAGCCATGCTCGTTTTTGATGGCGTACTTACCTACCCGCCGCGCAATCCTCGCAGAGCGGCGTCTGTGGCAGCACTGCAAGACGGGCCTCGGAGATCGCAGCACCGCAGCGGGCGCAGGTGCCGTAGGTGCCCTTGGCGATACGTTCGAGGGCGGCGTCGATGGCGCGCAACTCGTCTTCGCCCGCCTGGCCCAGACCTTCCAGCACTTCGTCATTCTCGTTTTCAATCGCGCGGTCGTCGTCATCGGTCGCCTTGGTGCGGCCGAGATCCGTGTCGATCTTGCGCAGGCGCGCGGTCAGTTCGTGCCAGCGGTCGCGCAGGATCTTTTCCTGAAGTTTCATATCCATGGCTTGACGTCCTACCGATCCACCAGCACCGAGCACCTGGCGTGTCGCACCACGCGGTCGGCGGTGGCACCGATGAAATAATTGTAGAAATCGGGAATATGCGAGGCGATCATGATGAGGTCGGCGCCGTGGCTTTCCGCCGCGGCAAGAATGCCGTCGGCGGGCGGGCCGTTGCGGACTTCGACGGTGGCCGGAATGCCGGTCTTGGCAACGAGCTCATTCAGCCGGTCGCGGCCTTCCTTCATGGCGCCCTCGACGACGTTTCCCGGCAATTCGATGGCGACATAGGTCGGAATATCCTCGACGACATTGAGGAGGATGATCTCGCCGCCATTGTCGAGCAGCATTGCCGCCTTGCGGAAAATCTTCTCGCCTTTTTCGATGCCGCCGATCTCAACTGGAACGATAATCTTCTTGTACATGCGATCCTCCTTGAGGTGTTGATCTTCGTCGTCAACCTCCTCTCTGGATAGATAAAGCGCATTGACTGATATCAAGTGGGCGCGAGCCATCGTCAATGTTTGCAGAACGCTTCATCGTCAAAAACGGGCCTTCTGTGAACAATGAGAATGCGCCATATAGGGATCAAGTACAGCAGCCGAGGGGAGCTTACAGGCGAATGGACCGGCGACAATTCCTCGCGCTCGCTACGGGCGGCACATTTGCCGCCACCGCCGGTACGCCTTTCAATTCCAGGGCAGGAGATTACCCCATGACATCGACTGAAACCTCCTATGCGCTGACGCGCCCTGCCTATATCGACCAGTCGCATCTGGTCGTGAAAGACCTGGCCGCGGTCTCCGGTTTCTATCAGAAGAAGCTTGGCCTTTCGATGCTCGAAAAGACCGCAAGCGGCGAAGTTCTTGGCGTTGCCGGCCTGCCGCTGTTGACGCTGACAACGGATAGCAATGCGCGCGAGGCCCCCCGCAACGCCGCCGGCCTCTTTCACACCGCTTTCCTGATGCCAAACCGCATCGAACTTGCCCGCTGGCTGCGCCACGCCGCCCACAACAATGTTGCCATCGAAGGCGCATCCGACCATCTGGTCAGCGAGGCGATCTACCTTTCCGACCCGGAAGGCAACGGCATCGAAATCTATGCAGACCGGCCGCATGAAAGCTGGAAGTTCCACCCGGACGGCATGGTGGAAATGGCGACGCAGCGGCTCGACCTGCAGGCGCTCTACAACAGTGCACCAGAGGATACCTGGACCGGGATGGCTGACGGTACCGCGATCGGTCACATCCATCTGCAGGTCGGCGACATTCCGCAGGCGGATGCCTTCTATCGCGACGTGCTTGGCCTGAAGGTGATGGCCCGTTATCCGAGCGCAAGCTTCTTTGCGAGCGGCGGCTATCACCACCATCTCGCCGCCAATATCTGGAACAGCCGCGGCGCCGGTACCCGCGCCGACCACATGACCGGACTTTCCGACTATAAGATCCGTTTCAATGACAAAGAGACGCTAAACAAGGCCGTTTCCAAGCTCGACGAGCTTGAGATCAAGAGCGAGAAGCGCGACGGCGGCGTCTTCCTGAAAGACCCGTGGGGCATCGGGCTTACGCTTTCAGCATAAGGCAACCACCGATCACGAGGTATCTGAAGGATCGTTTCGGAATTTTCCGCAACGATCCTTTTGTTTTCAGGCAATTACCAATCACTGCATCTTGGCGATGCAGCGGGCCTCGACGCCATCATGCCGCTGTAATAAACTGGGCGTATCCATCTAGTTTACAACCCTCAATAGATTTCGCAGCCATTCCCGATCGCATCCCCAACGAAGTGTCCGCTCACGGACTGAGGAGGCAGAATGACAGTGGAGGACTCCCAGCGTGTCAAGCTGGTGGCGCAGCAGGTCGCCGCAGCCAGCCCGCCTGATGTGCAGGCCGATATCAAAGCGCTGATGCGCAGCGCCGAAAAACCTGAATGGCTCAGCGAAGCCGGCCGCGCCATGAACGTGCGCTACGGGGGCGTGCGCGCCCTGATGAACAGAGATCAGCCTGTCGAGGAAGGGGTGGATGTCGGGCCTCCACCTGTTGGCAATGACGAGACAATCGTCTTTGCCGTGGGCACGCCGGTTTTCCTCGTCAAGAACAATGCAGTCGATATCGACAGCGCCCGCGAGGAGGCCAGGGCGTGGCGCCGCATCCTCACGGAAAACGCCGCGAATGTGAACCGGGCGATGGTCTCGATCGGCCGTGTCGATGTAAGCAATGCCGATCGCGATTATGCCGGCACGGCCTGGGTGATCGACGATGGCCTCGTTGTCACCAACCGCCATGTGGCCAATCTTTTCGCCGAAGCAAGCGGCACCGGATTCAAGTTCAAGATCGGTTTCGACGCGCGCCGCGAGATCGGCGTCAACATCGATTTCCTGGAAGAATACGGCAATGATGTCAGCGACGAGGTAAAAATTGAGAGCATTGTCTGGGTCGCGCCGGAAAGCGGGCCTGATGTCGCCTTTTTGAAACTGAAGCAGAAGTCCTCGCCGGTCGGCCGCGTGAAACTTGACCTTGCCGCAGATCTGCCGGTGCGCAACCTGCCCGTCGCTGCAATCGGCTATCCCGCCAGCGATTCCCGCTTCTCCGACCAGAGGCTTGCCGAAAAGATCTTTGGCGGCGTCTTCACCAAGAAGCGGCTTGCGGTCGGCAATCTGCTGGCCGCGGATGAGAACCGTGTCACCCACTCCTGCTCCACCCTCGGCGGCAATTCCGGCTCTCCGCTGCTCGACATCGTCACCGGCAGGGTGACGGGGCTTCACTACAGCGGCACCGAATTCATCGAGAATGACGCGGTGCCTGCAGCCGTGTTGCAGCGCTGCCTGCAACGCGCTCGCGGACTGCTCCAGCCATTGAACGGGGAGATCACAATGAGCAATAACGAGGGAAGCGGAAGCGGCACCAGCAGCGGCAAGGTGACATTCACGGTACCATTGAAGATCACAGTCGAACTGGACACCGCTGCGCTGCAATCATCACTCGCTGGCGGGCCGACACTCTCCGCTTCCGGGCCTGCCATCGTCGTAGATGCGACTGGTTCCGGTACGGATCCGGCGGCCGTTGCGCCGATCGCGATGCCGACCAAGGAGCAGGTGTTTGCAGCGGTGCGCAGCGCGAGATCCCGGTTTGCCAATCGCGAGGACGTCGTCGCAATCAAGCCGGGCTACCGCTTCGAGAATGGCGAGATCACCGATCAGCGCGCCGTCGTGATCGCGGTCAATCGCAAGCTCGAATTGGGCGCCCTGGAAGCGCGCGGCCGCACGAAACTGCCTGATTACATCGATGGCGTTCGCACCGACATCACTGTCGCCTCGGCACAGGATCTCTTCGGCATCGATTTAGACGAGGCCGCGACGGCGAGTTGGCATACGAATTACGAGCCGCGCGACGATCTGCCACTGACCCGGCGCCCGGTCAGCGGCAAATTCGTCATCCATACCGGGCCTGACGCGAGCTGGCCGCAGCTCGGTCCGTTCCTGTCGAAGACCCGGAAGTCGCTGGTCGTTGCCATGTACGATTTCGGAGCGACGAATGTCGCCACTGGCGTGCTGGATGCGGTCAAGGGCCAGGCTGAAACCATCTCCATGGTGCTGCAGATGGGCGGCAAGGTGCATGACGGCGATCTGACGGATGCCGAAGCGGTCGCGCAGATCCGCGATGCGAAGGGCAGCAAGTTCGATTTCGCACCGGCGAGCGTCGGCAGAAACGGCATCTTCGATTCAGCCTACCATATCAAGGTCGCCGTGCGCGACCACAATGCCATGTGGCTTTCAAGCGGCAACTGGCAAAGCTCCAACCAGCCCAACGTCGCGCCTTTGACAAACAAGGATGACGAGGCATCTGCGCTGCGGCTCTACAATCGCGAATGGCATGCCATCCTTGAAAACGCCGAGCTCAGCAAACTCTATGAGGAGCATATTCTGCGCGATCTGGCAGAGGCCAAGACGGTAACGGAGGCAGGTATCGTGCCGGAACAGCTGGTCTTCCTGCCGGCCAATCTTGCCATGGACACGCTCGAAGCGCCTCAGAAGCCGCGCTATTTCCAGCCGCTGACCGGCGAGCGCACAATCGACGTGCAGCCAATCCTGACACCCGACAACTATATCGACGTCGTATTGCCATTCATCCAATCGGCCAAGAGCCGGATCTACTTCCAGAACCAGAGCTTCAATACCAGGACGGTAGGCGACAACTATCGCCGGCTTCTGGATGCGCTGCTCGAAAAGCAGAAGGGCGGACTCGACGTTCGCATCATCTTCCGCAGCTTCGGCTCCGAGGACCGCGACGTGATCAGCAATGCCAAGGATTACGGTTTCGACACCAACAAGATCCGCAAACAGAAGAACTGTCATACCAAGGGAATCATCATCGACAGCGAAGCCGTGCTGATGGGCAGCCACAACTGGACAACAGCCGGCACCGGCTTCAACCGCGATGCGAGCCTGATCTTCTATGATGTCGAGATCGCCAAATTCTACGAGGAAATCTTCCTCTACGACTGGAACCGTATCGGCCCGGCGAAAATAGACGAAAATCTGCCGCCGCCGGTGCTTGCACCGGCCGGAGGGGAAACGGCACCGCCGTCAGGCTACATTGCCGTCCCGCTTTCGATCGCGCTTGGGCGGTGACCTCGCAGCAGTATGAAGGATTGGAGCGCGGGCTGCGCTTTCGAAGCAGACGACAAATGGCGCCGTTTCCGGCGCCATTTTCATTGGATGCTTTGGAATTCAACGACGGGGCTCGATGGTCACCTCGCCGAACATGACGCCGCGCGTCAGTGGCTTGGCAAGGAAATCATGCGGGAAGCCGAGAATGATGGCGCTTGCCTCGGCAAGGCGGGCACGATGCTCGTCCGACAGCACGACATCGAGGGCACCGAGATTGTCTTCGAGCTGGGTCATCGTCTTCACACCCATGATCGGCGAAGTCACGGCCGGATTGGTGAGTGTCCAGGCAATCGCCACCTGTGCCGGCGTCTTGCCGATTTCGGCGGCGATCTCTTTCACGACATCGGCAATGCCGAGATTGCGTTCAGTCAGCGAACCGTTACCGGCAGCGACATTCTTGCGAGTACCGACGGCGCTCGCCGTGCCGGCACCGATATCGAGATCGGAGCGGCTGTATTTGCCGGTCAGGACGCCCATGCCGAGCGGCGACCACGGAATGACACCGAGACCGAGTTCCTGCGCCATCGGGATCAGTTCGCGCTCCACCGTGCGCTCGATCAGGCTGTATTCGATCTGGAGGGCGACCAGCGGCGACCAACCCCGCAGGTCTGCGAGCGTCTGCATGCGTGCAACCTGCCAGGCGGGTGTGTCGGAGATGCCGACATAGACAATCTTGCCGGCAGTAACGAGATCGTCGAGCCCGCGCATCACCTCTTCGACCGAGGTCGTGAAGTCCCAGGCGTGCAGATAGAAGAGATCGATGTAATCGGTATTCAGCCGCTTCAGGCTGTCTTCCACCGAACGGACCATGCTGCGGCGGTGATTGCCGCCGGAGTTCGGATCTTTCGGGCGCGAGGTGATCGTATATTTGGTGGCAATCACCAGCTCGTCGCGGCGGCCTTCGGCAAAGCGGCCGACGAGTTTTTCCGAAGTGCCGCCGGTATATTGATTGGCGGTATCGATGAAATTGCCGCCGCGATCGACATAGGTGTCGAACATGCGGCGCGACTCCTGCTCATCTGCACCCCAGCCCCAGTCGGTTCCGAAGGTCATGGCGCCGAGCGACAGCGGCG
This sequence comes from Rhizobium viscosum, assembly GCF_014873945.1. NCBI lineage: Bacteria > Pseudomonadati > Pseudomonadota > Alphaproteobacteria > Hyphomicrobiales > Rhizobiaceae > Rhizobium > Rhizobium viscosum. Next base: position 805,045 of record NZ_JADBEC010000001.1, read on the forward strand.
AAACGCGCAGGCCGGAACGGCCGAGGAGACGGTAGCGGTCAAGGGACAATGTATCAGTCATGGATGATCTCCTGTGTTTGCAGACAGAAGATGCGCCTTGCCGATACTGACAACAATGCTACATTATCGGCATGACTTCTTTAGAAAAGAGATCATAATGCGCGGCAGCGACTATGCGGAACTCAGGGCCTTTGCCGCAGTCGCCGAGCACGGCAATTTTGCCCGTGCGGCTGCCCGGCTCGGCATATCGGCCTCCGCGCTCAGCCAGACGATCCGCACCCTGGAGGAGCGGATGGGCATCCGGCTTCTCAACCGCACGACCCGTAGCGTGGCACCGAGCGAGGCAGGCCAGCGGCTGCTTTCAAGGTTGCTGCCGGCGCTTGCCGATCTCGACCAGGCGGTGGCGGATGTGTCGGCGCTGCGTGATACGCCGGCCGGCCTATTGCGCATCAACGCGCCGCGGGTTGCGATCGTAAACAGGCTGGCGCCGCTGATTGCGCCTTTCCATGCGGCCTATCCCGATATCGTCATGGACATCATCGTGGATGACAAACTTTCCGATATTGTCGCCGACCGCTTCGATGCCGGCATCCGGCTGGGCGAGATGGTGGAAAAGGACATGGTGAGCGTGAAGCTCGGCGGCGAGATGCGGCTCGTCGTCGTCGCCTCGCCCCACTATATCGCGCGCCACGGGATGCCGGACACGCCGCGGGACCTGCGCGACCACTCTTGCGTCGTCTCCCGCTGGCCGACGGATGGCAGCCTTTATCACTAGGAATTCGAACGCGGCGACGAGAAGCTCGAGGTGGCCGTCTCAGGACCGCTCAGCACCACCGATAACGACCTGATGCTGCGGACCGTGCTCGATGGTGTCGGCATCGGTTATCTCTTCGACTATCACGTGGCGGAACATATCGCCGCCGGCCGGCTGGTGAGCCTGCTCGATGACTGGACGCCGCCCTTTCCCGGCTTTCACCTCTATTATCCAAGCCGGCGCCAGATGCCGCCACCGCTGCGCGCCTTCGTGGATTTCATCGCGCGGCAGCGGGCCGCCTAAGGGGCTCGATGCTCGGGGAACCGGCGGCAACCCTTGTGCGTTGATTGCCGAAGCAATGGGGCTTCGGGGACATATCGCACATGGGAATCGCCAACGGCATCCGGAAACAGGCAAACAAGATCCGCCTCGGCGAACGCCATACCAGTGCATGGGCACGAACGCTTCAGGAAGCCGCCGAGGAACTTCCGCCTGCACCGATGCGTCGCGTCGAGAAGGACGGGCTCGATGTCAGCATGGCCTGGGCCATCATCGGCATCTTCGGCATCCTCGGGCTTGCCGCCGTCTATATGATGTCGCTGATCCTGATCCCGATCACGCTCGCTGTGGTCGTCGGCATGATCCTCGGCATGGCGGCAGAAAAGCTTTCAAAGCTCGGCGTGCCGCGGCTTGCCAATGCGGCACTCCTTTCCTTCGCTGTCGCGCTCGTCATCATCCTGCTGATCAATTCGCTTGCCGGTCCCCTGACGACGCTTGCCAATGAAGCGCCTGGTTTCATCGAGCGCACAACCCAACGCATCATGCCCTATCTGGAGCGGATCGAATGGCTGCACATCACGCCCGCCACCTTCCAGGGCGGGCCTATGTCCATCGATGCGCTGCTCGAAAACACCGGAAACGTACTGCATGTCGTAACGACCAACCTGACGCCGGCGCTGGTGCAGGGGCTGATCTTCTTTGCGGCGCTGCTGCTCTTTCTGGCGAGCCGCGTGAGCCTGCGCAGGACGATCATCATGACCTTCCGCGAACGTGCGCAGCGGCTGGCGGCGATCCGGGTCATCAATGCCGTGGAACAGGCGCTTGGCTTCTATTTCGCGACGGCCTCGCTGATCTATGTGGCTCTCGGCATCGTGATGACTGTCATCGCCTATGCGGGCGGGCTCTCCATGCCCGTCCTCTGGGGCTTCTTCGCCTTTCTTTCGAGCTTCATTCCCTATCTCGGCATAACGATGATGACCCTTGCGGTCGCCATTGCCGGCATCATCGCCCATGACGGCGTCATTATCGGCCTTATGCCGGCTGCAGCCTTCTTCACTGTTCACCTTGTGATGGAGAACCTGATTTTCCCCGCTGTCATGGGCAGGCGCCTGGAGATCAACCCGTTCATCGTCTTCCTGGCGATCATCTTCTGGACATGGATGTGGGGAGCGGTGGGCGCGATGCTGGCCTTGCCGCTTTCGCTCATCGTCATGACCATCATCGAGGAACTGGTGATCGAGGAAAGACCGCAGCCGCAACTGCCGAAGTAACCGATAGCGACCGGAGACAAGCCCGTGGCATCCGACTTGCATCTCAACGAAGCCACCCACGATGAACTCGTAGGCGGCTGCTCGCTCTGGGGCAGGAACAGCGTGCGACCGGCCTATCAGCCGCTCGAACAGAGCTTCAAGACCGATATCGCCATCATCGGCGGGGGGATAACCGGTGCGCTTGCCGCCGAACATCTGACGGCGCGCGGCTTTTCGGTCGTCGTCATCGACCGCGAGCAGCCGGGGTTCGGCAGCACCGCGGCAAGCACGGCCATGCTGCAATGGGAGATCGACCGCACGCTCGGTGAGCTGGAAACCCTCTACGGCTTCGAGCGGGCGGCCGGCATTTATCGCCGCAGTGCTGCCTGTGTCGCGGGGCTTGCCAAGCTGATTGCCGCCCACGGGATTACCTGCGGTTTCCAGCCCCGCAACACGCTCTACTTCGCCAATAATCATGAGGGTGCGCGCGAACTGATGGAGGAACGACAGCTTCGCCGCCGGGCGGGACTGCCGGGCCATTATCTCGAACATCCCGATCTCCTTACCCAATATGAATTCGACCGCGATGCGGCGATCCGCTCGCCGGGTTCGGCGGAGGCCGACCCGCTGCTGCTCACCCGGGCCCTGCTGCAGATTGCCTTTTCGCGCGGTGCGCAGTTGATCAATGCCTCGGTGACCGGGCTTCACAGCGAAGGCGGACATGTGACGGCTGAGACGAACGGCGCCCATGTGATCGAAGCGCGGCACGTGGTGCTGGCGACCGGCTATTCCATGCCCGGCCTCGATATGCCGAAGCTGCATCACACCAGTTCCAGCTGGGCGCTCGCCACCGTGCCGCAGAAGCCTGATGATCTCTGGCGCGACGGCATGCTGCTCTGGGAAGACAGCCATCCCTATCTCTACGTGCGCACCACCACCGACAACCGTATCATCGCCGGCGGCGAGGACGACGACACCACCGATCCCGAAGAGCGCGACCGCAAGCTGCCGGGAAAGGTCATGGCGATCCGGGAGAAACTGAAGCGGCTGTGGCCGAAGGCGGATACGCGTGTGGAGCACGCCTGGTGCGGCACATTCGGCGAGACGGCGGACGGACTGCCGCTGATCGGCCCGCTGCCTGGCATGAGCGGCGTCTATGCCGCCTATGGTTATGGCGGCAACGGCATCACCTTCTCCTACCTCGCCGCGCAGATGATTGGGGCAATGCTCGCCGGCATGTATCGCGACTGGTTCGAGGACTTCGCCCTCGACAGGGATGCGCCGACTGTGCGGAGTTTCGCGGCGGATTGGATGCGGACCGGAGACGAACTGAGATAAGCTCCAAAACCACTGCACCGTCTTGCCGGAATTGCTCTATTCCGTCGTTTTGTCGTCGCCCGTATCGGCAACGTCCTGCAGTCGGACGAATTCCGTGCCCTTGGCCTTGAGATCGACGAGCGCTCTGGCGACACCCTCGCCGGCCGCATGGGTCGGCTGGTTGATGTGGGAGATGACGACGTCGCCATCCTTGGCCGAGGAAATGCGCTTTTCGGTAACCGCGGCACCGAGCAGCGAGCCGCCGTCGCCATTCACGGAATAGCCGGCAATGCGGTAGCCCATCGCGCGGATCTGGCCGATGGCCGAGAGATCATATTTGGCGGTCGAGCCACGGAACCAGCGGGGCGCCGGAATGCCCGACGCAACCATGGCGGCGGCACCGCCCTCCACCTCCTGCCTGACGGCATCGGGCGAGCCGGCGGATGCGATGCCATAGACGAGCACCGGCTTGTCGATTGCCGGGATATGCTTCTCGCCGTGATTTTCCAGTTCGAAAAGGTCGGGATTCTGCAGAAAAACGGCAACCGCCTTCGGATTGCGCTTCAGCCAACGGGCGGTGACGAAGATCGTCGCCGGGATGCGCTCGTTGACGAGCGTGGAGAGGATGCGCTCATCGGCCTCGCCCATGCAGGCATCGAAGGTCAGCGCAATGCGGGCATGACCTGATATGTTGGAGCGAGCAATGTGCAGATGAGGCTCAACGAGCTTCGGGCCGGCTGCCACCGGTGAGTGGGCGGTCACGGCAGGGGCAAGCGTTTCGGCGGCGGATGCCGACGAGGCAGCCAGGAGCAGCGCAGAACCAAGAAGAAAGAGTTTCATGAAGAATCAGATTCAGTTGATGTTTTAGTCAGTATTAAAACAAAGAAATGAAGCGGGCTATGTGGCCTGATGCCGCCCAGCGCGAACGGCTCATGTCTCAATCTGTCCGCATTCCTGTGCGTGTCACGGAATGCGGGAGAGAGGTCGAGGACTCAATCGTAGAGATAATATTTGGTCCACTTATCCTTCGGCACCTTGTCACCGATCTTGTACTGCAGGTCGCGCACATTGATGTGCTGCGGGCCGGTAATGCAGGTGTAGGAAAGGTGATACCAATCGCCCTTGCTGCGGAAGACGGCGCCGGGGGCTTCGAGGCGGTCGTCGCTCGGGATCGGGTCCTTGAATGTGTACGCGATGACCTTATCCGGCCGGAAGCCTGTGCCGTCCTTGTTGATGCGGCTCATGGCTTCGGTATCGCAGCTCTGCTCGAGGCGGGTGGCCGGATCCAGTTTTTCGAGCTGCTTCTTGATGGCGGGATCGACAGCAAGGGCGGACGAGGCGGCAAGGCCTGCAAGCGACACAAACAGGACCAGACGTTTCGACATTACGGAGAAACCTTTACTGTTATGTATTCGTCATAATGCCGCCGGACACTTGCCGGAGGCCCGATGCGGGTGCAATTTTCGCGCAGCGCTAGCGGACATTCTTAAACAATGTGGTGACATCAAGGCAACGCGCCGGCCAATTTGTCTCAATAAGGTTCACCGGCCGACGCTTGATCCTGACCTGCAGCACCTCTATCTCTTGCCCACCGATACCGCCCTTTACGGAGCTTTCCTTGACCGCTTTCAAGAACCTGCCCGCCCCGCCCGCCGCTGAAAAAAGACCCGTCTCCGACACGCGCCACGGCATAACGCGCACCGACGATTATGCCTGGCTGCGGGCCGACAACTGGCAGGCCATGTTCAAGGATCCCTCCATCCTCGACCCGGATATCCGCGCCCATCTGGAAGCCGAAAACGGCTACATGAACGCGGCCATGGAAGACACCAAGCCGCTGCAGAAGGCGCTATTTGCCGAAATGCGCGGCCGCATCAAGGAAGACGACAGCTCGGTGCCGATGAAGGATGGTCCTCACGCCTACGGCACGTCCTTTGTCACCGGCGGCGAGCAGCCGCGCTATTTCCGCATTCCGCGCGATGGCGACGTCAAGGACGAGACGATCCGCACCATCCTTCTCGACGGCGACAAGGAAGCCGCCGGCAAGGCTTATTTCCGGCTCGCCGGCCTCGACCATTGCACGGACCACAGCCGCGGCATCTGGGGCTATGACGACAAGGGCTCGGAATTCTTCACGCTCAGGGTTCGCGATCTTTCGAGCCTCGAAGACCTGTCCGACGTGATCGAGAATACCGGTGGCGGCGGGGTCTGGGCGCCCGACGGGAAGAGCTTCTTCTATTCGGCGCTCGACGAGAACCACCGCCCGTCGAAGGTTTTCCACCATATCCTCGGCACGCCGCAGAGCGAAGACCGGCTGGTTTACGAGGAGGCGGATGCCGGCTTCTTCATGGGCGTCGGCGGCTCGCTGCTCGACGACTTCATTTACATCGACATCCATGACCACGAGACGAGCGAATATCGCCTCTTGTCGACGAAGGACCTGAACGCCGAGCCGAAGCTGGTGGCGGTGCGCGAAGAAGGCATCGAATATTCGCTGACGGAAGGCGGCGACGTCTTCTACATTCTCACCAATGACGGCGGCGCCAAGGATTTCAAGATCATGGAAACGCCCGTTGACAAGCCGGGCAAGGAGAACTGGCGCGAGGTCGTGCCGCACAAGCCGGGCACTCTGATCATCAGCCACATGGCATATGCCCGCCACCTCCTGTGGCTCGAGCGCAAGGACGGCCTGCCGCAGATCATGATCCGCGACCGCCGCAGCGGCGAAGAACATGCAATCGCCTTCGACGAAGAAGCCTATTCGCTCGGCCTTTCGGGTGCCGCCGAATATGACACTGACGTCATCCGCTTCTCCTATTCCTCGATGACGACGCCCTCGCAGCTCTACGACTACAATATGGTCACTCGCGAGCGCACGCTCTTGAAGACCCAGGAAGTGCCTTCAGGTCATAACCCTGACGACTATGTCACCCGCCGCGTCTTCGCGCCGGCATGGGACGGCGAAAAGGTACCGGTGACCCTGCTCTATCGCAAGGATATGCCGCTCGATGGTTCCGCGCCCTGCCTGCTCTACGGCTACGGCGCCTATGGCATCACCATTCCGGCCGGCTTCAACACCAATTGCCTGTCGCTCGCCGATCGCGGCTTCGTCTATGCCATCGCCCATATCCGCGGCGGCAAGGACAAGGGCTTTGCCTGGTACGAAGACGGCAAGATGGACAAGAAGACGAACACCTTCAAGGACTTCATCGCTGCCGCTGACTATCTGAATCAGCAGAAGTTCACATCCTACGCGAACATTATCGCCGAGGGCGGGTCTGCCGGCGGCATGCTGATGGGCGCTGTCGCCAACATGGCGCCGGAGAAATTCGCCGGCCTCATCGCCGCCGTTCCCTTCGTCGACGTCCTGAACACCATGCTCGACGATACGCTGCCGCTCACTCCGCCGGAATGGCCGGAATGGGGCAACCCGATCGAAAGCCGCGAAGAATACGAGCAGATTGCCGCCTATTCGCCCTATGACAATGTCGGCGCGAAACCCTACCCGCCGATCCTGGCGCTTGGCGGCCTGACGGACCCGCGCGTCACCTATTGGGAGCCGGCGAAGTGGGTCGCAAAGCTGCGCGACAAGACGACGGGTGCCGCGCCCATCCTGCTCAAGACCAACATGGACGCCGGCCATGGCGGTGCTTCCGGCCGTTTCCAGCGGCTGGAAGAGATCGCATTCGAATATGCATTTGCGATCAAGGTAGCGGGCAAGATGTGAGAGGTTAGGGTGCACCGTGTTGCACCCCCTCTGCCCTGCCGGGCATCTCCCCCACAGGTGGGGAGATCACAAGTGGCCAAACCCTTCGTGCCCGTCTAACGTTTCGCCGTGCTGAAACGTGAGCTGTTGGGCAAGTCGGTGCGCCCAGCCAATCTCCCTCCTTGTGGGGGAGATGCCCGGCAGGGCAGAGGGGGGTGCCACACGGCACATGCTCCAAGAGGGAGAGAGAAATGCCCGTCTACATTGCCCTGCTGCGCGCCGTGAACGTCGGCGGCACCGGTTCGCTGCCGATGGCCGAGCTGAAGGCGATATGCGAAAGCCTCGGCTTTACGGATGTGAAGACCTACATCCAGAGCGGCAACGTCCTGTTCCGCTCGGATGATGCCGAAAAGGTGGTCGAGGAGAAGCTCGACGAAGCGTTGGGCAAGAAGATGGGCAAGCGACCAGGCGTGATGGTGCGCAGCCGCAAGGAGCTTGACAGCATCATCGCCCACGCGCCCTTCCCCGAGGCCAAGCCAAATTTTCTGCTGGTGTATTTCTTGCCCGAGACAGCGCCCAAGGATGCCTTGGACAAGATGATGGCGCCCGACGGCGAGGAAGCGAAACTCGCAGGGCGCGAGATCTATGTGCACTATCCTATCGGCTCCGGCCGATCGAAGCTGAAGCTGCCGGCATTGAAGGCGGGCACCTCCCGCAATCTCAACACCGTGCGCAAGCTCGCCGGCCTGGCGGCTGAGCTGGAAGACCGTTAAATCTAAAGCTGTCCGCCACTCCTCACCGCGCCATAGATGTGGTCGTGCCTGACGGCAACGAGCGGCGACTCGATGGCAGGCAGGAAGAGCATCCTCACGAAGGTGCGCAGCATCAGCACCTGTTCGGCGAGCGTATTCGGCTCCTTCAGCGTTTTTGAGAGAACGATGCCGCCTTCCAGCACCGAAGAGACCATATCGGCGAGCTGGTCGACGTCCACGGGCTCGCGCGGCGAATAGACTTCCATGATCTCGCGGAACATGCGGCCGAAGCGGCGGCGCCAGGCGAGGACGGCATTGCGGTTGGTCTCCTGTATTTCGCGATCGAAGAGCCGCTCGTAATAGCAGACAGTCGCCACGAGGCAGCCCGGATGCCCGTTTGGCAGGTCGGCCACCAGTTCGGAAAGCAGCTTCAAGCCCAGCAGAAAGGATTGCAGCGGATCGTCCATCAGATCGCGCGCGCGGCTGAAGATCTCGTCATAGATGCGTTCGTCGTTCTCGATGTAGCGGTTGAGCAGCGCTTTTGCGAGCTCGTTCTTGTCCTTGAAGTGGTAAAAGAAGCCGCTCTTGGTAATGCCTGTTTCGACGATCAGTTCCTCAATGGAGGTGCCGCCGAAACCCTTCTGCAAGACCGCTGCTTCCGCCACGTCAAGAATGCGATTCCGCGTTTCCTCGCCCTTTCGCATGTTCCCCTCCTGTACCCGCGGTACAGTTTTCTGCGCAGCAAGATCAGGCCTGGTTCCGCCCCCGGCAGCATAGGCCCATGCAAGGGATTGATTTCAATCCGCAAATTCGAAACCCGCTGTAGTATACCGCAAGTCGCCTAGTTTGGCATCAGATTAAGCGTCAGAACATCACCATCGACGGCAGCCATTGCAGGCGCCGCGACAGGAGAGGTTTCACAATGGCAAAGTACAGGCATGGGCTGCCGCAGCTAAAGGGCGGCACCTTCATTAGCGATGGCGGCATGGAAACCACGATGATCTTTCACGAAGGCATCGAGCTTCCGCATTTCGCCTCCTTCGTATTGCTGGCATCCGAGGACGGGCGGGAGCGCACGAAGAACTACTATCGCCGCTATCTGGGTATTGCCCGGCGACACGGTACGGGCTTCGTGCTCGATACCGCCACATGGCGTGCCAATCCGGACTGGGGTCAGAAGCTCAACTACACGACCGAAGCGCTCCAAGCGGCAAACGAGCAAGCGGTCGACCTGCTCGTCGACCTGCGTGGCGTCTATGAACGGCCGGAGCAGCCGATCGTCATCAGCGGCGCGATCGGCCCGCGCGGCGACGGCTACAAGGCGGGCGTGATGAGCGCCGACGAAGCGGAGGACTACCACGCCTTTCAGATCGAGACCTTCGCCGGCACGGAGGCCGATATGGTCGCCGCCTTCACGTTGACCAACATCGACGAGGCGATCGGCATCGCGCGCGCAGCCAAGACGCTCGGCATGCCCTGCGCCATCTCCTTCACGCTGGAGACCGACGGCAGGCTGGTGACCGGCCGCAGCCTTCAGGACGCCATCGAGACGACGGATGCGGCGACCGGCGGATCGCCGGCCTATTACATGATCAATTGCGCTCACCCGACCCATTTCGAAGGGGCGCTCGATCATGGCAGCGCCTGGGTGAAGCGCATTTCCGGCATCCGCGCCAATGCCTCGACCATGAGCCATGAGCAACTCGATAACAGCGAGGTGCTGGATGCGGGCGATCCTGCCGATCTCGGCCGGCGCTACCGCGAACTTCTTCGCCGCATGCCGCAGGTGCGCGTGCTCGGCGGCTGCTGCGGCACCGACCACAGGCACGTTGCGGCGATCTGCGAGGCCTGCCTGCCACAGGCGGCGTGACGGGACGAGCAGGAGGGCATGATAGTGACGATGGTGGGGGCAATGACGCGCCAGCGCAGCTGGCGTGATCTGTGGCTTGCGATCACAGGGCGGCAGACGCAAGCCGAACCGGAGGCGGCTGTGGAGGTGGCATTGCAGGATATGGATCTTGCAGCTTTCGAGGACCTCGACGGCCGCATGGCCTACGGGCTTCAGGCGGACCAACGCAAGGGGCGTCCGTTGCGGCGCAGGCGATTGCGGGAGCCTGTCGGCCTCTGACGAAGAGGAAGGCGCCTCAGCTTCCGGCTGCGGCGCCTTTCTTATGCTTGGCCTTGTAACCGCTGATCTCTTCGCCGGCGGTCGGCGAGAATCGCAGATTCCAGATGGTAGCGCTGATCGAAATGATCGCAACCACGATGAAGGCGGCGGAGAAATCGCCAAGCTCCGGCGTTTCGACATCGTTGAACGCCATGGAGGCATGCAGCGCCAGTGCGCCGATGCAGATGCCGAGCGAGAGCATCAGCTGCTGGAAGGTGGTGTAGAAGCTCGTTGCCGAGCTCATGCGTTCCTGGCTGATCTCGTCATAGGCGATGGTATTATAGGCCGTGAACTGGAACGACATGAAGAAGGCGCTGAGCACCAGCGCGATGAAGATCAGCGGCATCGGCCAATCCGGCCGGAAGGCGGCGCAGAGACCATAACCGATCGTGCCGAGAATGCCGTTGATAATAAGGCTTCGGCGGAAACCGACGCGGCGGAAGACGGCCTTTGCCAGAGGCTTCATGAACAGCGCACCAAGTGCCGTGGAAATGACGATCTGACCCGCGGCGGCAGCCGAAAGACCGAAGCCGATCTGGAAGAGCAGCGGGAGCAGGAAGGGCTGCGCGCCCTGCGTGATGCGCGTCAGCGAACCGGCGATGACCGAGGTGCCGAAGCTCGGCACCTTCATCAGCGAGAAATCCATGATCGGCGAAGGATGTTTGCGGGCATGGCGGAGATAAGCAATGCCGAAGAGCAGGCCGATGGCGATGAGGAAGATCGCGAACGAGCCCTGCCCTTCATGGCTCGACAGCTCAAAGCCGAAAAGCATCGAGCCGAGCGAAATGCCCGAGAGGATGAAGCCGATCGTATCGAAGGGGCCGGCAGCCTTGCCCTTCACCTCGTCGATATAGATCGACACGAAGATCATGCCGATGATGCCGATCGGCACGTTGATGTAGAAGATCCAGCGCCAGTCGAGATAGGTGACGATGAAGCCGCCGAGCGGCGGGCCGACGATCGGGCCGATCAGCGCCGGCACCAAAAGCCAGGACATGGCACTGACCATATCCTTGCGGTCAACGCTGCGCATCAGCACCAGGCGGCCGACAGGCATCATCATGGCGCCGCCGATGCCCTGCAGCAGGCGGGCAAGCACGAGGAACGGCAAGGTCGGCGCGAAGGCGCAGAGGATGGAGCCAGCCACGAAAACGGCGATCGCAGAGCGGAAGACGGTGCGCGAACCGAAACTATCCGCCACACGGCCGCTGGCGGGGATGAAGATCGCAAGGCTGAGCAGATAGGAGGTCAGGGCGATCGACATGGCCGGTGCGTCAACGCCGAAATCGCGCGCCATCGTCGGCAGCGCGGTCGCCAGCACGGTTGCGTCGACATTTTCCATGAGCATGGCACTCGCGACAATCATCGCGATCACCCGGAAATTGGGTGCTGCGCGCCGAACCATCGGCGCATGATAGATCTGATCCGACATCGTCAGGGATCACTCGCAAAGGCGCAGCGGAGCACACGGGGCGACAGGGCCGCGGGGATGACATGGCAAAAATGCCAAGAGGAGATGGTTTTGCTATACGCCTGCAATCATGGCGGCGCTATGTCTTTTATGGCACATCTGCTTTGCCGAGAGGTAAAGACAGATCACCATTCCTTGCACTTTTTTGCCCTTCGTGAAGGGAAAGGTTTCGGGCCAAAATCGGCTTGCGTGACAGCATCTGCAGCCCTACCTATTAGCCATGACCTCCGCCCTGCAGAAAAAACGGCCGGATACGGCCTTCGGCTTCGATAACAGCTATGTGCGGCTACCGCAGAACTTCTTCGCCTTACAGGCGCCAACACAGGTGGCCGAGCCCTGGCTGATCAAGCTCAACGAGCCGCTCGCCAAAGAGCTGGGGCTCGATGTCGACATTCTGAAGCGCGACGGCGCTGCAATCTTTTCCGGCAATCTCGTGCCCAAAGGCGCCGAACCGCTGGCGATGGCTTATGCCGGCCACCAATTCGGCCACTTCGTGCCGCTGCTCGGCGACGGGCGGGCGATCCTGCTCGGCGAAGTGATCGACCGCAGCGGCCAGCGCCGCGACATTCAGCTCAAGGGCGCGGGACAGACGCCCTTTTCCCGGCGAGGTGACGGACGGGCAGCTCTCGGCCCGGTGCTGCGTGAATATATCATCAGCGAGGCGATGTTTGCGCTCGGCATTCCGGCCACACGGGCGCTCGCGGCTGTGCTGACCGGCGAAGGCGTCAGGCGCGAGGACGTCTTGCCGGGCGCCGTCTTTACTCGCGTGGCGGCAAGCCATATCCGCGTCGGCACCTTCCAGTATCTCGCCGCGTCAGGCGACGAGGACGGCATCAAGGCACTCGCCGATCATGTGATCGAACGGCACTATCCCGAGCTGAAGACAGCGGAGCCCCCCTATCTAGCCCTTTACGAGGCAGTCTGCGACCGGCAAGCGGCGCTGATCGCCCGCTGGCTGCAGGTGGGCTTCATCCACGGGGTGATGAACACCGACAATATGACGATCTCGGGCGAGACGATCGATTTCGGTCCCTGTGCCTTCATGGATATCTACGATCCGATGAAGGTCTTCTCGTCGATCGACCAGCACGGGCGCTATGCCTATGCCAATCAGCCGGGCATCGGGCAATGGAACCTGGCGCGGCTCGGCGAAGCGCTGCTGCCGCTGATCGATGCCGACAAAGACAAGGCGATCGAGCATGCCAACGCCATCATCAAGGCCTATGGCGAACGTTTCCACGCCTATTGGCTGCAAGGCATGCGCGGCAAGATCGGCCTGACTTCAACCGAAGACGGCGATCTGGAACTCATCCAGTCGTTGCTGGCGCTGATGCAGGCTGAGGGCGCGGATTTTACGCTGACTTTCCGGCGGCTGTCGGCTGTTGCAGGCGACGAGGCGGCTGAGGCCATATTCGCATCGACCTTCCGCGAACCGGCTGCCACCGCCGAGTGGCTGGCGCGCTGGCGCGAGCGGCTTTCGCGCGATCCGCAGACGCCCAGTGATCGGGCTGTCGCGATGAAGCAGGTCAACCCGGCCTTCATTCCGCGCAACCATCGGGTCGAGCAGGCGATCGAGGCGGCGGTTCAGGACGGCGATTTCTCGTTGTTCGAGGCGCTGCTGACTGTGCTTTCGAACCCCTATGACGAGCAGCCGGCATTTGCGGCCTATATGGACCCGCCGAAGCCCGAAGAGCGGGTGCTCCAGACCTTCTGCGGAACCTGATTTCAGACAAGTCGATATCAACTGGGTCATACTAAAGGGAGATAATGATGACTGATCTTCTCGATATTCCGGTCAAGACCGTTCAGGGCCGCGAGACGACGCTCAACGAATATCGCGGCCAGGTGCTGCTCATCGTCAACGTCGCCTCCAAATGCGGCCTGACGGTGCAATATGAAGGGCTTGAAAAGCTCTATGCCGACAAGCGCGAGAGGGGCTTCGTCATCGCCGGCTTCCCGGCCAATGACTTCAAGGGCCAGGAGCCGGGCACGGACGCGGAAATCCTGGATTTCTGCACCAGCACCTTCGGCGTCGATTTCCCGATGTTCTCGAAGATTTCCGTCAAGGGACCGGACAAGCACCCGCTCTACAAGAATCTGACCGGCTCCGATGTGGAAACGACAGGCGAAGGACCGATGCGCGAACGGCTTAAGGGCGCCGGTCTCGCCTCCGACGACAACGAAGTGCTCTGGAACTTCGAGAAATTCCTCGTCGGCCGCAACGGCAAGGTCGTTGCCCGTTTCGCCCCTGACGTGACGGCGGACGATAACCGCCTCGTCTCGGCGATCGACCGCGAGCTTGCAAAAGCCTGACACGACGACCGCAGCCGCTGCCAATTGTGGCGGTTGAAAGGTAAGCCTCCCGCTCTATCTGCCTGATCGGCGTATGTTTTTCGCCATCCTCCGATCCGGCTAACCAGCGGGAGACTGCCTTATGGCAATCGTCATTACCTCCATCCTTTTCATCATTTTCGGACTGGCGCTAGGCGCCGGCGGGCTCTGGCTCGTCACGCTTGGCGGCAGCGTCTTCTATCTCTTCGCGGGGTTGATGTTCCTGCTGACGGCAGGCCTGCTTCTCATGCGCAAGGCGGTGGCGCTCTGGGTCTATGCGGTGCTCGTGGTCGTTGCACTCGCCTGGGCGATCTGGGAGGTGGGGTTCGACTGGTGGCAGCTCGGTCCGCGCGGCGGCCTCATCATCCTCTTCGGGATCTGGCTGCTGACGCCGTGGATCCGCCGGCCGCTCGGCTTTCGCAGCCCGACCGGTACCTATTACGGCGCCAATCCCTGGCCGCTCGCCATTCCTGTGATCGCCGCCATCATCGTCGCCCTCTATTCGATGACGACGGATCCGCATGACCTCGCGGGCGATCTGCCGATACAGACTGTTGCCACAACGCCCGCCTTCGGCGGCAATGTGCCCGATGGCGAATGGCACCAATATGGCCGCACGCCCTACGGCCAGCGCTATTCGCCGCTGGACCAGATCACCGTACAGAATGTCTCCAGCCTGAAAGAGGCGTGGCGCTACCAGACCGGCGACGTGAAGCGGCCTGACGATGTCGGGGAAACGACCTATCAGGTGACGCCACTGAAGGTGGGCGACACGCTCTATCTCTGCACGCCGCACAACTGGGCGATTGCGCTCGATGCCAGGAACGGCCAGCAGAAATGGAAATACGACGCCAATTCCGGCATGAACCCGGACCGGCAGCACCAGACCTGCCGCGGTGTGACCTATTACAGCGATGAAGCGATACCTGCCGGCCAGCCCTGCAAGGAGCGCGTCTACCTGCCGACTTCGGATGCACGGCTGATCGCGCTCGATGCGACCAACGGGCAGATCTGCACGGGCTTTGCGGAACAGGGCGTGCTGCATCTCCAGACCGGCATGCAATACAATCCGGCCGGTTACTACTATTCCACCTCGCCGCCGGTCGCCGTCGCGGGCAAGATCATCATCGGCGGGGCGGTCAACGATAATTATTCGACGAAAGAACAGTCCGGCGTCATCCGCGCCTATGACATCAACAGCGGTGCGCTGATCTGGAACTGGGACTCCGGCAATCCGGACCAGACGACGCCGCTGCCCGAGGGACAGCACTACACGACGAATTCGCCGAACAGCTGGTCGGTCTTCAGCGTCGATGACCAGCTCGGCATGGTCTATATCCCGCTTGGCAACCAGGTGCCGGACCAGCTCGGTATGAACCGCAGCGCCGATGTCGAGAAGTTCTCTTCTTCCGTCGTGGCGCTCGACATCAACACCGGCCAGCTGCGCTGGGTGCAGCAATTCGTCCACCATGATCTCTGGGACATGGACGTACCTGCCCAACCAGTGCTGCTTGATCTGACGAAACAGGACGGATCAGTGGTGCCGGCGCTGGTGGCACCCACCAAGCAAGGCGACATCTACGTGCTCGACCGGCGCACCGGCCAGCCGATCATTCCCTTCAAGGAAATTCCGGCGCCTGATGGCGCTATCCCGGAGGATCACACGGCGCCGACGCAGCCAATCTCCGATCTCACCTTCTCGCCGGAGCCGCTGCAGGAAAAGGATATGTGGGGTGTCTCGCTGTTCGACCAGCTTGCCTGCCGCATCGATTTCCACCGCCTCAAATATGAGGGCCGCTACACGCCGCCTTCGCTGCAGGGAACGATCGTCTATCCCGGCAATTTCGGCACCTTCAACTGGGGCTCGGTCGCCGTCGATCCCGAACGACAGGTGATGTTCGGCATGCCGACCTACCTCGCCTTCACCTCGCGCCTCGTGCCGGCCGCCGATATTCCGCCGCGCGGGCAGGATGAGAAGGGCAGCGAACAGGGCCTCAACCGCGATGATGGCGCGCCCTACGGCGTGTTCATGGGTCCGTTCCTCGGGCCGCTGCAGATCCCCTGCCAGGCGCCGCCATGGGGCTATGTCGCGGGCGTCGATCTCCGCACCGGCCGCATCGCCTATATGCACAAGAACGGCACGGTGCACGACATGACGCCGCTGCCCCTTCCCTTCAAGGTTGGCGTGCCCGGCATCGGCGGGCCAATGGTGACCAAGGGCGGCGTCGCCTTCCTCGGTGCCGCCGTGGACAACTATCTGCGCGCCTATGACGTGACGAACGGACGCCAGCTCTGGGAAGCACGTCTTCCGGCCGGCGGACAGGCGACGCCGATGACCTATACGACCGATGACAACAAGCAATATATCGTCATGGTCGCCGGCGGGCATGGTTCGGTCGGCACCAAGCCCGGCGATTATGTGATCGCCTACACGCTGCCGTAGTACGGCGGAGGAGAGACACAAGCTCCGGGCAGGCTTACCCCATCATGCTGCTGCAGTTTTCAGGGGGATTTTTTCATGGAAATCGGTAGCAGCCTTTCAATTTATTCCGGCCTTGGTTCGCTTTTCGAGCAGGGCAAATCCAAGAACAAACAGACCGAGGAATTCGGCGGCAGTACCCGCAATCAATCCGGCGCCGGTCTGCAGCCGAGCACGACCCCGCCTTCCATCGCCAATACGATGTGGGCCGTGCAGGCCGGCAACGAGACCTATATCAACCCGCCATCGGAGGCAGAGGCCGCAGCCAAGGCCGCGCATAAGAGCCTGGTCGATCAGTTCTCCGAATGGAGCAACATGGACCCGGCGGAATTCATCCGTGCGCGGTATCTCGAAGCACACGGACTGACGGAAGACGACCTGAAGGCCATGCCGGCCGATCAGCGCGAAGCGATCGAGAAGGAAATCGCCGAACAGATCAAGCGCGAACTCGCCGGTATCGAGGATGGCGGAGACGGCAACAAGGAACCTGCCGCTGCGCAATCGACGAGCACGCAGACCACCGACCAGAATTCGGCCGCTTGATCGCAACGCAAATTTAAGAAGCCGCGGGCAGCGATGCACCGCGGCATTTCGATGATCGATGTCCGGCCTTATCCGATCCGACAGCCCGACGGAAAAGATCGTAGAAAATCAATCCGCCTCTCTTACACCATCTCGGTAATCATCTTGCCGATTTCGGCAAAGACGGGATTGAATTCATCCATCTTCACGGTCGCCTCCCCGATGTAGACAGCGGCAACGATTGGGCCGCGTTTGGGGGGCCAGATGATGGCAATATCGCCGGCAGAACCATTGTCGCCCGTGCCGGTCTTGTCACCGATCTTCCAATCGTCGGGCAAGCCTGCGCGCAGGCACGCTCCGCCGGTCGTGTTTGCGATCATCCAGTCGATCAGCTGATTTGCAGAGGTTTCTGCCAGAACCGAGCCGAGCGCGATATTGCCAAGAGAATCCAGCATTGCATCCGGCGTCGTGGTGTCGCGCGGATCGCCTTTTGTGGCTTCGTTCAGCGCGGTCTCCATGCGGTCGAGCCTTGTCGTGCCGTCACCGATGGAGCGCAGCCAGTCGGTGAGCGCGGCCGGGCCGCCAAAACTTTCCAGCATCAGATTGCCGGCCGTGTTGTCGCTCAGCGTAATGCCGGCCTTGCAGATCTCAGCCATCGTCATGCCGTCGCCGCCCGCATGCTTTTCTGTCTCGGGGGAATAGGTGACGAGCTTGTCCTTGCCGTAGGTGATACGCCGGTCGAGGCTCTCATCGCCTTTGTCGACACGGGCAAGAACGAGGCCTGCGGCCAGAACCTTGAAGGTGCTGCACATGGCGAAGGGCTCGCTGCCGCGATAGCCGAAGGAGATATTCGTGTCGCTGTCGAGAACGGAAACCCCGAGGCGCCCGCCAATGCGCGCTTCAAGCGCTGCAAGCCGCTTGTCGATATCGTCATTCTGTTGCTCGGCGCGCACGCGAGACGCAAAGCCCAGCGCAGGCAGCAGCAAGGCGGAGCCCATGAAGCTGCGGCGGGTGAGGCTGTGATTCATGAAGACCTCCGGGGAATCAGGATCACAGGCGTAAGGCCCGATTGCGGCGGCATCTCGGCTTTTTGGCAGGATCAGGCAGCGCGTGTGACCTCCACGGTCACATGCGACAACTCGTCCAGGCTCGCGAGTCTTTCCTTGTAGAAGGCGGTATCGCGCGGCTGCGGCGTCAGCACCGCGACAATCGCGGCATGGTGGCCGGGACCGACCTGCCAGACATGAAGATCGGTGATGCGGTCGCCGTCGCCTTCGATCGCTCCGCGGATTTCTTCCGGCAGCGTTTCTCCTTCCGAGAGCACGTCGAGCAGCACGGCGCCTGACGATTTCATCAGCCCCCAGGCCCATTGCGCGATGATCAGAGCGCCGACAATGCCCATCAGCGGATCAAGCCAAAGCCAGCCATAGAGGCTGCCGAAGGTGAGCGCGGCGATGGCAAGCACCGAGGTCAGCGCGTCGGCGATGACGTGCATATAGGCGGAGCGGATATTGTTGTCCGCATGACCATGGTGATCATGGCCATGGGCATGATGATGATCGTGATGGTGATCATGCCCATGACCGTGATGGTGGTGGTCGTGGCCGCCACCACTGAGGAGCCAGGCACTGACGAGGTTGACGGCAAGACCGATGACGGCCACCGCAATCGCCTGGCTGAAGCTGATCGGCACGGGCGACATAATGCGCAGGAAACTTTCCCAGCCCATCAGCAGCGCGATCATCGCCAAAATGATGGCACTTGCAAAACCGGCGAGATCGCCGAGCTTGCCGGTGCCGAACGTGAAGCGCGGATTGCGGGCCTGCTTGCGGGCGAAGAGATAGGCGAGCGCAGAAATGAGCAACGCGCTGGCATGGGTGGACATATGCCAGCCGTCGGCGACCAGCGCCATCGAGCCGTAGATCGTGCCGGCGCCGATCTCGACCACCATCATGACTGCCGTCAGCGCGATCACAAGCCAGATGCGGCGTTCGTTGCGGGCATGGTCCTGTCCCAGGAAGACGTGCTCATGTCCGTAGCTATTCGTTCCGGCACTCATTACCAGCTCCTTATCGATATCGATCCGGCTTAGCGGATATAGGTTCGCAATACTTCCGATATCTCCTCGACCGCCTCAGCCCTCGCCTTCTCGTCGGCGGCATGCAGCACATGTTCGTGCAGATGGTCGTCCAGCACCTCGCCCGTGAGACCCGTCAGCGCGCCGCGCACGGAGGCGAGAAGCTGAAGAATCTCGCCACAGGGACGTTCGCCCTCCAGTGCGCGTTCGACCGCCTCGAGCTGCCCGCGGATACGGCTGACGCGGGCAATGAGTTTCTTCTTCTGATGGGTCGTATGGGACATCGAAGTCTCTGATGTAGGATAGGGGGGTATCCTATATTATCTCCTCGAAAAACGAAAGCGGCAATACAGCGCAGCAGTCCTTGAAATTAGATAGGACTCCTATATATTAAACGCATGGAAACGCCTAAAGACCCCACCTCGATCGACAACCGCATCAGCGAAGGCCTGACTCGCATCGCGATCGCGATGCGCAGCGACGAATGGTCGAAGGCCGAAAAGGCCGGGCTGAAGCCGACGCAGCTAGCGATCCTCGAATTCCTCGCCGGCCGCGATAGTGCGCGGGTGAAGGAGATTGCGGCGCATCTCGGCGTCTCGCAGCCGACGGCGACGGATTCGATTGCGGCACTGGAGCGCAAGGGGCTCGTCGCCAAGGCGAGTGCTCCCGGCGACAAACGTGCCACCGCGATCCACATCACGGCGGAGGGAAAGGCGGCATTCGGCTCCGTTTCGCCGATCGAAACGGCAGCGATGGAAGCAGCCCGCTCGCTTTCCCCAGGCGAGCAGGAAGGCCTGCTGCTGTCGCTCGTCAAGATGATCCGGCATCTGCAGGAGGCAGATGCCATACCAATCCAGCGGATGTGCACGAGCTGTCGTTACTTCCGTCCCTACCAGCATTCCGGTGCGGCCAAACCGCACCACTGCAATTTCGTGAACGCGGCCTTCGGCAGAAATGAACTGCGCATCGACTGCCGCGACCATGAAACCGCCGATCCAGCAACCCGGGCTGCCACCTGGGACGCATTTGAAAAAGGATAGGCGCACTCTCCAGGCAACATAGAAAGAGAAGGAAACTCAAAATGTTAAGGCAGTTGATCACCGGCGCAGCCATCGCCGGAACGCTATCGCTTTGGCTCGGCTCAGCTGTGGCCCATCCCGTTACGGCCGAACCGTCCGAAGGCGTGAAAGCCTCGTTCGACATCATCGAAACCGAAATCGTCACCAAGGGCGACAAGGCGATCTTCTCGACCCGCGTACGCGGTGAAGCCGGCGCTGAGAAACCCGCAGCGACCGGCAAGTTCGAGGGCTCCGGCGTCTATGCCTATGTCTGGCCGACATCGCTCAACAGCGGCGATATCGGCTTCGACAGAGATCAGGGCATCGTGGCGCTGGCCGTCACGTTTCATCCGGACTTCGACGACGCGGCCTATAAGGGCAAGAACCGCGATGTCTGGCATCCGCACTGGGTCGTGCTCAACGAGGATAAGGCCTGCGCCGGCGGATTGAAGGTGACCGACATCCCTGACGGCGCCAAGCCGAAACTTCCCGCCACGTGGCCGGGCGTTCCGCTGCTGATCGACAGCCCGGATTATCCGACGGTGCTGAAGGGCGACCGCGTCGATGTCGCCATCCCGCTGTCACTGCTCGGCGGCATTACCAGCGCATCCTATGATGGCGTGACGGCAGGGCTGAAGGTCAACGGCAACCTGCATGCACCGCTGCTTTGCGTCGACAATGTCTTCAAGGTCGCCTCCGGCAATCTCAGCCTGCCGGGTAAGGTCATGCCTGAGAAGTGAGCGGGTCGCCGGTCCGTCGACTGCCATCGCCGGACCGGCTCTTTCCTCTCTCCAGGCAAATAGAGAAGAGAAAACACCAGGCAGGTTTATTGCTTTCCGCCCCGGATGCAACTGATGACGCAAGCACCTGCCCAAAGATCAAGGATTTCGACATGTCCGACCTGACACTCGCACCGGAACTTTCGGTCAGCCAATGGTTAAACACACCGCGGCCGTTCTCCATCGCCGGACTGCGCGGCAAGGTGATCTTCCTGCACAGTTTCCAATTGCTTTGCCCGGGCTGCGTGGCTGAAAGCCTGCCGCAGGTGCGCCGCATCGAGCGCATCTTCGCCAACACGGATCTCCAGGTCATCGGCCTGCACACGGTCTTCGAACATCACGAGGCGATGACGCCAACCGTGCTCAAGGCTTTCATTCACGAATACCGGCTGACCTCGCCCATCGGTGTCGATCAGGCCGACGGGCAGTCCGACATACCGGTGACGATGCGCCGCTATGGTTTCAGGGGCACGCCCTCCTCCGTGCTGATCGGCCGTGACGGTGCGATCCTGCATCATGCATTCGGCGTCGAGGACGATATCGCGCTTGGTGCTCGCATCGGCATGGCGCTTGCAGCACCCGTTCCGGCGGCGACACCAGATGAAAATGCAGAGGGCTGTGTGGCAGGTATCTGTGCCGCGCCAGCAGGTGCCGCCTGATCGCCTCCGATCTGAGGCCAAACTGCCATTGACAAATAGGCGGTTTCGGAGAATCTATGGCGCATGATCAAGAACGCGCACCATAACCGCTCGTATTTTTGGCTGTACCTGTAAAGGGCGGCCGAGACAGATCACAATGTCAACAAGCCGCCGTCAGGCGGCTTTGTTGTATCGGCAGCGTCCTGGCGGCATAAACGTAAAAAGGACGCGAAGACCATGCTTGAAATCGAAGACAGCGAAATATCGCTCATGCGCCCGCCGGTGGTGACGATCCGCGCTGCAAAACCCCGCGACATCTGCGAACTCCACGAAATGATCGGCCTGCTTGCTGCCCATCATGGCGACATATCGGCCTCGACGCCGGAACAGCTCGAGCGCGATCTCTTCGGCCCGACGCCATGGATTTCGGCCCTCGTCGCTGACGGTAGCGACGGGCTGATCGGCTACGCCATTCTCGTTCCGCTCTACAGGGCACAGGAAGGCAAGCGCGGCATGGATCTGCATCACCTTTTCGTGCGCGACGGCCATCGCGGCCATGGCACAGGTCAGCTTCTCGTCGACCGCGCCCGGGAAACGGCGCGCATTGCAGGCTGCGATTACCTCTCCGTGAGTGCCGCGACCGGCAATCTCAAGGCTCATCGTTTCTACGAACAGATGGATTTCACCCCTCGCCCGGTCACCGGCATGCGCTATATGCAGGCTCTGTCGTGAGTGGCTCCAGCCGCTCGGCCATCTTGCAAGGGAGGAAAGCATGACCCGACTGGCGGTGGTTCTGACCGAAGGCTTCGCGGACTGGGAAGTGGGGCAGCTTGCTGCCTCCGCCCGCACCCATTTCGGCTTCGACGTGGTGACGGCAAGTCCCGGCGGCGCGGAAGTGCGCTCCATGGGCGGCATGCGGGTGGCACCCGATGCGGTAGCCGAGAACCTGCATGGTGACGCTTTCGATGCGCTGGTCATCTGCGGCGGCACGATCTGGGAGACGGAAAAGACGCCCGACCTTTCGCCTGTGATCAACGACTTCATCGCGCGCGGCAAGCTCACCGCTGCGATCTGCGGCGGGACGCTGGCGCTGGCGCGTGCCGGTGCTCTTGATCAGGTTGCCCATACCAGCAACGCCCCCGACTTCCTCGCCAGCGCCGAGGGCTATCATGGCCAGGCGCATTACCGTGAGGGACCGCAGGCGGTTCGCTCCGGCATGATCGTCACTGCGCCGGGTTCGGCGCCGATTACCTTTACCGCAGAGATCTACCGGGCGCTCGGCTTCGGCAGCGAAGAGCTCGACACCTATGTGCAGATCTTTGGTGCGGAGCATCAGCCGAAGGCGGCCTGAACGCCCCAAGCATGCCAATCATTTGAGCCGTCGAACCTCTTTCGGCAGGCTGTCTCCGGGCGCCACTTCATGCACCGGGCGGGTCGCCCATTGGTGAAGCGCCCTCTTTACGAACAGAAAGGCCGCAGCCCTTGCCTGTGCCAGATCGCCGGGATCATCGAGGCGGCTCGCGATTTTTGCCTCCATGACAGCCAGCGTATCGGAAAACCAGCGCGCTAGAACGGCATTGCGCGCGGCCAGCCGGTCCTGCATGTGAGCAATCGCGGCGTCTGTTTCCTCAAGGGTCGGGTTCTTCATGGTGGCAGTGTGGCCTGCGGCGCTTGCCCCAGGCAGACGCTACTTGCTTGGAACCGCCTTCAGATAGGCGGAGATCGCCTCGATATCGGACTGCGGCAGATGGGCGATGTTCTGCTGCACGTCCACCATCTGACCGCCGGCGGAGTCGAAATCGGGGGTGAAGCCGGTTTGCAGGTAGTTGGTGATATCAGCCTCGCTCCAGGAGCCGACACTCTTAGAGCCCGGCGTAATATCGGGTATGCGGCCCTTGCCTTCCGGGTTCGGCGCGCCGGCGAGCCATTGGTCGCGGACGAAGCCACCGAGGAAATCGCGTGGGGTGTGGCATTCGCCGCAATGGCCGAGGCCCTCGACCAGATACTGGCCACGCTTCACCTTATCATCGGCATTGGCAAGCACGACGCGCGGCTGGTCGTTGAAATAGAGGAGCTTCCAGCCGCCAAGCGCCAGGCGGATGTTGAAGGGGAACGGCAATTCGTGCGGCGGGGCAACGTTGCTGCTCTTCGGCAGCGTTTTCAGATAGGCGAAGAGATCGTTGACGTCCTTGTCGCTCATGCGCGTGTAGGAACCATAGGGGAAGGACGGGTAGAGATGCTGCCCGTTGGGGCCGACGCCGCGCTTCATGGCATTGCCGAACTGAGCGAGCGTCCAGCGGCCGATGCCGACCTGCTCATCCGGGGAAATATTGGGCACATGGAAGGTGCCGAAGGGGCTCTTCAGGGCGAGGCCGCCGGCCAGCGTGAGTTTCGCATCGCCTTGCGCGCCGGGCGTGGCATGACAGCTGACGCAGCCGCCGGCCCAGAAAACCTTTTCACCATTCGCGACATCAGGCGCGCCGAGATTGGCCCAGTGGCTTTCCGGCAGCGGATCCGGCGCGGTTACGAAATAGAAAACTGCGCCGCCGATCACGCCGACGCCGATGAGACAGAGCACAAAGCGGATGAACCTGCGGACCATGCGCCGCCTCTCCTTGCTATCAATGTTCAGGGCGTTCCCCGGCCCACTGCCAAGGAGAATAAAGCGATCCGCACCGGCGGCAAGAGCCGGTGCGGATTACGGGATCATGGGAGAATAGCTCTATCGCCTAGTCCTTCTTGATGCGATAGAGCTGATGACAGCCACCGCAATTGCCGCCGAGGGTGTTCAGCGCCGCGCCGACGCCGGCAGCATCAGCCGGAAGCTGGGCGAGCACGGTTTCGGCGTCGGTAGACAGCTTCGCGGCGCGTGCCTTGAAGTCATCCATGTTTTCCCAGATCTTCGGGCTTGCTTCCTCGTCGCCCGTCTCGGTGCCTGGCTTGAACTGGTCCGGGAAGGCCTTCGCCGTGGTGGCGATCGTCGTCAGCGCCGCCTTGACGGCATCCGCATCATAGGGCTTGGTGCCCTTGGCGATGGCGGACAACGCGCCTGCGGCACCACCGATCTGTTTCATCATTCCAATGCGTGCGTCATGCGTGCCGTCGACAGCCATGGCCGAACCGAGGGCAATGCCGGCGAACGCCACAGCCGCCGCTACTGCTTTCCAATTCATTATTCTCTCTCCATTGTTCCGCCGGCGAAGCCGGCCGAGGGCAATCTGCACCGCGATCATGACAAAATCCATGTGGCCGCATAGTCACGTTTGGCCGGATCCTCATAAAAACAACGTGATAAACATAGACAGGATCAGGCCGTCTTCCACCCCTGCCAGAGGCTTATCGCGGAAATGACGACAAGCAGCAGGCCCGCGAGACGGCCGATGACGGCGGTCGTATTCGGATTGGACACCAGGAGGTCTCGGCTGCGGCCAGCCGTCATGGCAAGGCTACCGTAGACGGCAAGCTGTGTGAGCACGGTCATGATGCCCATGATCAGCCCCTGCAGCCAGATCGGCCCATATTCCGGCTTTATGAACTGCGGATAAACGGCCAGTACGAAGATGTAGGCCTTGGGATTGACGAGGCAGGTGACTGCCCCCTGCCGGAACGCCTTCCAGGTGGAGCGCGCCGTGCCGGGGCCGACCGCCTCGACTTTGATCGAGCTCTTCATCAGCGAAATGCCGATCCAGATCATATAGGCGACGCCGGCAAAGAGCAGCAGGTTGAAGACACCAGGCAGCATGGCAACGAGAATGCCCACCCCCGCCGCGCCATAGGCAGAATGCACCGCCCCGCCGAACATGATGCCGCTGGTGGCGGCCAGCCCGCGTTTGGTGCCGCCCGTCAGCGAGTTGGCGAGCACGAAAAGCATGTCCATGCCGGGCACGATGATGATGCCGAAGAGAAGGGTGAAGTAGAGCCAGAGGCTTTGGTGATAATCCATGTCAGTTGTCCGTCCCGCTTTCAGTCACGCTTTTGAGGAAGCGCATTGAATTTCAATTCGATAGACAGCTCTATACGGCAGCCCAACTGACAGTGTATTGTCAGGAGCGTTGGAGAAAGGGCGGCAAATGCGCAAGGCCTCCAGGCTTTTCGAGATTATCCAGATATTGCGGCTGGCGAAGAAGCCGATGACTGCGGCCATCATGGCCGGGAAGCTTGAAGTGACGGTCCGCTCGATCTACCGCGATATCGCCGCTCTGCAGGCAATGCGGGTGCCGATCGAAGGCGGGCGCGGCATCGGCTACATTATGCGGCCGGGTTTCGACCTGCCGCCTCTGATGTTTTCGATCGAGGAGACGGAAGCGATCGTGCTGTCGCTGGCGCTTTTGGAGCGCACCGGCGACGAAGAGCTGAAGCTCGCCGCCCGGCGCGTCAACCAGAAGCTCGCCGGCGCGGTGCCGCCGCCGCTGCGACAGGCGATGGAAAACAAGGCACTCTATGCCTGGGGCACGGTAGCGCCCGCCCCTGCCGGTTTGGACCTTGCCATCGTGCGCAGGGCGATCCGTGACGAGCGCAAGCTCGCGCTCTCCTATCGCGACGAAATGGGACGCGCGACCGAGCGAATGATCCGCCCGATTGCACTGATCTATTATTCCCAGACCGCCAATATCGTCGCCTGGTGCGAACTCAGGCAGGCGATCCGCAACTTTCGCAGCGACCGGGTGGAGGCCTGTGCCGAGGCCGACGTCTTCTTCAAGGGTGAAGGCGACGGCTTGCGCGCGCTATGGACCGAGAGTTGGACGGAAAAGCCTCTCGCGGCCAACGCCTAAGGTAGCTCACTGATCCTTCCGTCTAGAGAAGGGGCAATCAGAGCGCCATGCCGCCGGAAACCTCGATGCGCTGGGCGTTGACCCAGCGGTTGGCCTCCGTCAGCAGCGAGGCGATCATCGGGCCGATATCGTCAGGCACGCCGACGCGGCCAAGCGCCGTCATTGAAGCAACCCTGCGGTTGATCTCCGGATTGTCGCGCACCATGCCGCCACTGAAATCGGTGGCGATTGCGCCCGGTGCGACGGTGTTGACGGCAATGCCGCGGGCGCCGAGCTCATTGGCCATGTAGCGCGTCAGCACCTCGACGGCGCCCTTCAGCGAACCGTAAGCCGAAGAGCCCGGGACGGCGACGCGGGCAAGGCCGCTGGAGAGATTGACGATGCGGCCGCCATCGGCAATGACAGGCAGCAGCTTCTGCGTCAGGAAGAAGACGCCCTTGAAATGGATATTGTAGAGCTTGTCCATTTCCTCCTCGGTCGTCTCTGTTATCGAGGCGTGGTAGCTGGTGCCGGCATTGTTGACGAGGAAGTTGAAACGCTCGCGGCCCCAGCCTTTCAGTATCGAGCGGACATTGTCCACGAAAGCATCGAAGGTGGCGACATTGCCAGTATCGAGCTGCAGGGCGGCGGCCTTGCGGCCGAGCGCTTCGATTTCGGCGACGACCTTGTCGGCCTCGGCGCGGTTGGAATTGTAGGTGAAGATCACGTCGACGCCATCATGGGCGAGACTGACGACGGTGTTGCGGCCAAGACCGCGGCTGCCGCCGGTGACGATTGCGATTTTCGAATTCGTGTTCTGATCGGTCATCTCGGTTACACCTTGTTCGAATGACTGGAATCTAGGTCCTGACACCCCTTTTCTTGAATGCCGAAAGCCTCGAACTTCTTGCCTATTCCTCCAGACAGGTTGTCGCCTCCCGTCGACGGAGTAAGATGGCGGGCAAGGCCGCCATCCGGAGAATGACGATGTCCAATGAAATCAAGACAGCGCTCACCCAATATATGGACAGCCATGGCGGCGGCGACGGGCTCTATGCGACCGCCCTGCCCGGCTTCTATCTGATGCGCTCTTCCACGCTCACCATGCCGAAGCCGGCGATCTACAAGCCGGCGCTTTGCATCATCGTCGATGGCGCCAAGCAGATCATGTTCGGAGAACGGCTTTTCACCTATAGTGCCATGCAGTCGCTTGTCATCAGTGTCGAGATGCCGGCCTTCGGCCAGGTGATCGAGGCAAGCCCGGAGCGGCCGATGATCGCGCTGACGCTGGAGCTCGACGTCACCATTCTGCGCGAGGTTCTGGAGGCGATGGAAGCTCCGCCGAAGCCATCGGGGGACGGCGGTCCGGGAGTTTTCGTCCAGAATTTCGGAACGGAGCTGCAGGATTGCATCCTGCGGCTGATGCGCATGCTCGGCACGCCGAAATCTATCCCGATCCTGCGACAGTCGATCCTGCGCGAGATCAGCTTCTGGCTGCTCTCCGGCGAAAACGGCAGCGAGATCTGCAAGCTGGCGCTGCCCGGCAGCCGGACACGGCGTGTGGCCGATGCCATCCATATCTTGCGCGATAATTTCACGGCGCCCGTGCGCGTGGAGCAGCTTGCAGCGGCAGCGCGAATGAGCCCTTCCTCCTTCCACCAGCATTTCAAGATGCTGACCTCTATGAGCCCGCTGCAATATCAGAAGCAGTTGCGGCTTCTGGAGGCGCGGCGGCTGATGGTGGCCGATGGCATCAACGCTGCCAATGCCGCCTATCAGGTAGGCTATGAAAGTGCCTCGCAGTTCAGCCGCGAATATTCGCGCATGTTCGGCACGCCGCCGAAGAAGGACGCGCAGGAGCATCGGGCACAGCCAGCGGGGATCGCAACGGAAGTAGCTTAGTAGTTGAGCGTGCGGCTATCCTCGCGGCCGAAACCGCGGATTTCCATCCTATCAGCGTGGACATCGATGATGGCGAAGGTGTTTTCGCTCTCGGTATCGACCACGCCCTTGAAATTGACGAAGTGGCAGCCGGCAACCTTGCCGTAATTGCCGACATGGTTATGGCCGTTGAGATAGGCGACGACGTTTTCCTGCGAGGACAGAAGCTCGACAATGCGCTCGCGGTCCCACATGTCGTGTTCGCAGGGTGGATAGACGGGGAAGTGATTCATGACGATCACCTTCTCGCCTGCGGCCTTCGCCTGTTCAATCTCGCCCGCCAGCCAGGCGAATTGTTCGTCGCTCAGCGATGCGTTCCACTCATGCGCGTTATCGGCGCCGGCTGCCCGCAGAGCCGCCAGACGCTCACGGCCAAGCGCACGGTGGGGATGGTCTTTCGGCGGCGCGAAGGTGCTAACCTCATTGCCGTTGAGCGCGATGAAGCGGAAACCGTGGCGCCGGAAGCTGTAATAGGGTGCCGGCATGCCGACCCGTTCCACGACCTTTTCCAGATGCTCGGGGGCGACTCCGAAATCGTGATTGCCGAGCAGGAAGAACGCTTCGTGATGCATCGCGTCATAGACCGGCAGGATATCGTCGAAGCTCTTGAAATCGCGGTCGATGATATCGCCGAGCGTCATGACGAAGCTCAGTTCCTCGCCGTTGAAGGTCTCGATGGCGGCACCGACCTTGGCCAAGCCGTTGGCGTAATAGCGCCCCATCTCGACCTGCGGTTCGAGGGCAGCATATTGCGGATCGGCGATGATGCCGAAGCGGAAAAGGGGAAGATCGGCTGATGACATGCGGCGTGATGTAGAGGCCGCGAATGACAGCGATGTGACGGCGCTGCCAGTCGCGGCATTTCGATAAGAAGCCCTTGCGATGCCTCAGGTTGCGGCTGATGCCTGCTCACGCCGGCCCGTAAAATAGGGCAATGCGAACATGTAGAGGCCACTGAACAAAAGCAGGAAAAGCGGTGGTAGCGGCGAGTAGACCACAAAGGCAGGCGGGGTGCCCACCGCCATGGCGGCGAAATTGGCAATGACAGTCATCGTGAAGATGATGGACAGCCAACGGTGAAGCTGACGGATCGCCTTGTTCCAGTTCATTATTCTTCCTCCTTAGACAATCAGACGCCGTTCGTCCTGGATCAGTCGGCGCGCGCCAGCACCTGTTCCAGATTTTCGAAGAAGCGCTGCCAGCCGAACTTGGCGCCCTGGTAGGCCTGTTCCTGATCCGGACGGAAGCCGGCTTGTTCCATGCGCAGATGCGTGCCCGAGCCGATGGGTGTCAGGGTCCAGGTGACGGTACTTTCGAGGCCGTAGGCATCCCAGGTATAGGCAAGCGTCCTGTTCGGCTCGATTTCCAATACCCGGCAGTCGACGGAGCCCCACTCGGCGGTGAGCTTGAAACGATGGTCCGGAACGAGCTTGAAGTCGTTTTTCATCAGCCATTCCTGGATCAGATGCGGTTGGGTGAGCGCGCGCCAGATCTTTTCCGGCGGGAAGGCGATCTCCCGCTCGACGATGACGGAGCGGATCTCGGTTGCGGTGTCGTTCATTGGTCCATCCTTTTGAGCAAATCTTCCAAAGCGTCGAACCGGCTCTCCCAGAAGCCGGCCATCTCCGTCGTCCAGTCCGCCAGAGGGGCAAGAGCCTTGATCTCGGCGCTGTAATGCGTCTGGCGACCCTCGTGGCGGTCGCGGACAAGGCCGGCAGTCTTGAGCACTGCCAGATGTTTCGAAACAACCGGCTGAGAAACACCGGCGCGAGCCGTCAGGGCGCCGACTGTCTTCTCACCTTCACGACACAGGCGCTCGAAGATGCCTCGACGGGTCGGATCGGAAAGCGCCCTGAAAAGCGCATCTTGGGTGTCAGACATCTTAATTCATACCCGATTGGCTATGAATAATCGATAGCCAATCGGGTATGGATAAGTCAAGCCGTATTTGACAATGGATTGAAGGAAAACCGAAGCAGAAACGAAAACACCCGGCGCTTGCAGCGCCGGGTGCTGAAAATCAGGTGTTCGGAAGTGCTTACTTCGTTGCCGCTTCGTAGCGCTCGAGGACGTAGTCCCAGTTGATGAGGCTGTCGACGAAGGCTTCGAGGTACTTCGGACGGGCGTTCCGGTAGTCGATGTAGTAGGAGTGTTCCCAGACGTCGACGCCGAGGATCGGGGTGGCCCCGTGAACGAGCGGGTTTTCGCCATTCGGGGTCTTGGAGATTTCGAGCTTGCCGTTCTTGACGGAAACCCAGGCCCAGCCCGAGCCGAACTGGGTGGCGCCGGCATTGGCGAAATCGGCCTTGAACTTGTCATAGCCGCCGAGATCGGAGTTGAAGGCAGCTTCGAGCTTGCCCGGCAGCTTGTTGCCGCCGCCGCCCTTCTTCATCCACTTCCAGAAATGGATGTGGTTGTAGTGCTGAGCAGCATTGTTGAACAGGCCGGCATTGGTGCCGAAGGACTTCTTGACGACCTCTTCCAGGGAGAGATCGGCGAGGCCGGCTTCCGCTGCAAGCTTGTTGCCGTTGTCGACATAAGCCTTGTGGTGCTTGTCGTGGTGGAACTCCAGCGTCTCCTTCGACATGAAGGGAGCAAGGGCTTCGTAGTCATAGGGAAGTTCAGGCAATTCGAAAGCCATATCAGATCTCCTCTTGGCAATAGATTGCGTCATCGGCAGGTGAGGCGGAACATAGGAGGGGAAGCATTGAGAGGCAACCGGCGAATTATCAAAAAACAACCGCTTCGAGGAAAATTTGCCTCTCGTCACGAGCTCTCTCCGCGCGCATAAATCACCGGGGGATGTTGCGCTTTCCGGGATATGAAAGCAGCGTGACGAGATGACGAGGACTGGCATGCAAAGGAATAAAATCCCTCTCCTCGCGACGCTCACATTCCGGTTATCGCGCCTGGAAAATGAGGCACGCTCGTATCCGTAGCCGCGTTTAGGGGAGACAGCCGATATTTCAATAAAAAACTGTTAATTTCTTTTGGGCGCTTTTGACAGGCGATGGGTAGCGCGTCTTAGATGCAATCCAGGGCTATCAAAGAGCGTTAGCGCAACTTTTGATAGGAATCACTTAATTAGCATTGCATAAATCATTTCAGGGACTTCTGACATCAACTTCGGGGCGTGTGATGGTCATGAGCTTTTTTCGTCGTAATGAAGAACCCGTCAAGTCGGGTTTGAGAGTATCCAGCCATCGCCAGCTACCATCCGTCACCGAGCAGACAGCTCTGGTGGATCGGCCGCCGGTCCAGTACAGCGTTTCGGAAGTCGATGATTTCCAGGCTTTCGGCACGGCAATCGAGGAGAACAAGCAGTCCTCCGAAGAGCTGCTGGTCAGCCTGACATCGCTGCAGGAACGGGTCTCCTCGCTGCTCGGCGCGCACAGCCACTCGCTCAACGAAACGGGCGCACTAAGGGCCGAATGTTCGCGTTTGAGCTCGCTGCTCGACTATGAGAGCAATGCGCGGCGAAAGGCCGATCAGGAAAACCAGCGCCTGACGGCCGACAACAAGGAACTGACGCTCGACGGCAGCCAGCTTCGCGTCGAGGCTGGCACTTACCGCGAAGAACTGGTGAAGCTGCAGGGCGTGCACGAGCTGACGCGGGAAGAATTCACCGTCGTCGAGGCGCGACTGATCGATGCCGAGCGCGAGATCCGCGACCGGGCGCTGCAGTTCGACGAGGTTTCCGCACAGCTTCGCCGCACGCAACAGGATCATGATGCGCGCAGCCGGGAACTCGCGAGCACCCGCGAGAAGCTTGAGCTGGAAACCACGGCCCATCAGTTGCTCGCCGAAAGCTCGCGTCGCGAAAACAGCATCCAGCTTCGAGAAATCGCCCGCCTCAACGAAGAGCGCAGCCACCTCAAGACCAATCTTTCGGAGTACGAGGCGCTGACGCGCGGCCTGCAGTCCTCCGTCGCCAACCTGAAGCAGGATCTCGCCGCTTCCGAGGAGCGCTATCGCCGCCTGGAAGCCGAATTCGAAACGCTGGAAACCTCCTCGACGCTCGAACTCGCAAACCTGCGCACCAAGCACGAGGCGATCGGCTCGAAATCCGAGCTCGTCGAGAAGCTGCTGTCGACCGCCAACAGCCGCAACAAGATGACGGACGAGGAGCTGCAGTCGACCCGCGCGGAACTGAAGCGTACGAAGGGCGAACTCGCCACGGCGCTGGCGCGCCTGGAGCGGATGACCGACGAACTCAACCGCGTTCGCCTCAACGGCACGGAAAGCGAAGCGGCACGCCGCGAGCTCGCTGCCCACAGCAACGATCTGGTGATGAAGCTGCGCGAGGCCGAAAGCCAGCGCAGCAAGCGCGACCGCGAGATCGAAGCCTTCAAGCACGATCTGGATACGCGCCTCGATACGGACCGCTACGAAATCAGCCAGCTGCGGACGAGCCTCGAAATCGCCAAGTCGGAAATCCGCCAGCTCCGCGCCGAACGCGCCATCCTCAGCGGCCAGCTCGAAGTGGCTCGCGGCGATCGCCCGAGCCTCGCAGACGCCCTGCCCGTCGAAGAGCCCGTGAAGGAGGAGGTCCGGATGCCGGCCGCTACCTTCGCGCCGATGATCGACATTTCCAACAAGTCGCTGCGCGGCAACGGCATTGTCGCCGGCTCGATCAATGACGAACTCGCCGCCATCGAAACCAATCTGCGCACGCCGGCGGAGTGATCGAAGCGCTCTTCGGCGGGAAGAGAACTTTCCGCCGAAGGCGAAAACAGTACATCTGACAGATCCTTTGCCCAGTCGCCGGAACCAGAGCCTGCCTTTACGAGTTTGAAGGCAGGGTCTGGAGGAGGCGCTCTCATGGGACAAGTTCGAAATCGGGGACAAGTTCGAAATCGGGGACAAGTTCGAAATCGGGGACAAGGTCAAAATCAGGCGGAAGACCAGCAGAAGATCTATCAGCGCTGGGCACCGGTCTATGACCAGGTCTATCGCGGTCTCCTGCGCGACGGGCATCGCACGCTGGCGCGGCTTGCGGCTGACGCCGGTACGGACATTCTGGAAATCGGCGTCGGCACCGGGCTGGTGCTCCCCTACTATCCCCGGCGATCCCGGGTGACAGGCATCGACATTTCCGAGCATATGATCGCCAGAGCACGGGAAAAGGTCATCAGGCAGAAGCTCTTCCATATCCGGCAATTGCAGGTGATGGACGCCCATGCACTCGCCTTCGAGGACCAGTCTTTCGATGCTGTCTGCCTGCCTTTCGTCATCACGCTCATTCCCGAGCCGGAACGGGCGCTCGATGAATGCGCCCGCGTTTTGCGGCCGGGCGGCGAGATCATCCTGGCCAGTAAGCTCGGCGACGGTGCAGGGCTGCAGGGAGCGATCGAGGAGGCAGTGGCCCCGCTTGCGCGGCGGATCGGCTGGAGCTCGTCTTTCCGGATCAGCCAGATCACCGACTGGGCGCGCAAGAGCGGTTTCGATGCCATTGAAATATTGCCGGTTTTCCCGAACGGCTTCTTCAAGGTCATCCGCCTGAAACGGCGCTCGCCTGACGCTTGAGACGAAACTTTTTCCGCCCTTAACTGTTTCAGTCTTGCCTTCGCTCGGCCCTTTGTTCGCCAAGGATTTTCATGAGCACCGATTTCTTCCTCTTCATCATCGTCGGTTTCTGCGCGCAGATCGTCGATGGCGCGCTCGGCATGGCCTTCGGCGTGCTCTCGACGTCCAGCCTGCTTGCGCTCGGCGTGCCGGTCGCCAATGCCAGCGCGATGACGCATGTGACGGAGATGTTCACGACGGCCGCATCAGGCATTTCTCATGTCTGGCACCGCAATGTCGACTGGAAGCTCGTGGCGCGGCTCGCACCCGCCGGCATGATCGGCGGGGCGTCCGGCGCCTTCCTGCTTGCCAATGTCGATGGCAAGGTCATTGAGCCCTTCGTTTCGGCCTATCTGATCGCCATCGGTCTCGTGATCCTCTGGAAAGCCTTCCACCCGACACCGAAGCGCGATGTCCGCGACTGGATGGTGCCGCCCGTTGGGCTTTGCGGCGGCGTGTTGGATGCGATCGGCGGCGGCGGATGGGGACCGATCGTTACCAGTTCGCTGGTCGGCCGCGGCCATGATCCGAAGCGGGTGATCGGATCGACCAATTTCACCGAATTCGCGGTGACGCTGATCATTTCGATCACCTTCATGCTGGCGCTAGGCTGGTCGGAGCTTGGCTCTGCGGTAGGTCTGATCATCGGCGGCGTGATCGCTGCACCCTTCGGGGCAATCCTCGTCAAGCGGCTGCCGGTGAAACCGCTGATGATCGCAGTTTCGATCGTCATTATCGCGACATCGCTCCTGCGGTTCTTCTAAGCCGTGTTGCGGCCGAAATAGACATCGACAGAGGCTATCCTGTCACCGGCGAAACGAAAGCTCTCCATGTTGCGGAAGGCTTTGCCGTTGGTCATTTCGGCGCGGTAACGCACGACCCCGTCATCCCCCTGAACCGCCAGGAACTCGATGTCGAAGGCGCTTAGCGCCGGCTCGTTCGGCCAGCAGCGCTCGAAATAGGCGGCGCGGTCGATATGATCATCCTGCGGACTGGAAAAGGTAAAATCCTCGGTCAGCATCGCGCTGACAATATCCTTGCGGTGATCAATATAGGCTGCATAGAGATCGCGCAGCATCTGGGCGCGGTGTTCGTTTCTGTTGCTCATGTCTGCTCCTCGATATTACCGATTGCATATTGCAATCAGCTAGAGGCGAAATCGGGATATTCAAGGGCTTTCCGCTGCCAGCAGGTCTGATCGGGTGGAATCCGTCCTTGGCAGCCCTCAGTGTAGTGCGTAAAGTGAGGGTCGCCTCATCTTGGCGCTAGCCAGACTGTACCGAAGAAGATCCGCAATGACCGACACGCAATGGGACGCCGCAGAGGTGGCGCCCGGCTCCGCTTACTGGAAACGCAATCTCGTCATCTCGCTCCTTGGCTCGTTCACGACCATCGTTGCAATGACGCTGCTGCTTCCCTTCCTTCCGCTTTACGTGGAAGAGCTTGGCGTGAGCGAGCATGCGGCGATCGTGCAGTGGTCTGGCATCGCCTATGGCGCGACCTTCTTTGCCGCCGCATGCGTGGCACCGCTCTGGGGCCGGCTCGGCGACATCTATGGACGCAAGCTGATGCTGGTGCGCGCAAGCCTCGGCATGACGATCGCCATCTCGCTGATGGGCATGGCCGGCAGCGTCTGGCAACTCGTGGCGCTGCGCCTTTTCGTCGGCCTGGCGGGCGGTTATGCCTCGGGCTCGATGGTGCTGGTGGCGACACAGACGCCGAAAGACCGGTCCGCCTGGGCGCTCGGCGTGCTCTCATCCGGAATCATGGCCGGCAATCTCGTCGGTCCGCTGATCGGTGGAGCGCTGCCGCCCATTATCGGCATCCGCGGCACGTTTCTGGCGGCCGGCGGCATGATCTTCCTCGCCTTCCTGGCGACGACTTTTCTGATCAAGGAGGAGAAGTCGGCGGTCCGCAAACAGGCGGCCAAGGCGTCCGGCGGCTGGAAATCCATTCCCGACAAGGGGCCTGTCGTCGCGATGCTCGCGACCGGGCTGCTGCTGATGCTCGCCAATATGTCGATCGAGCCGATCATCACCGTCTATGTGGCGCAGCTCGTCCCCGATCAGGGACAGGTGACGATGGCGGCCGGCATTGTCATGTCGGCGGCAGCGCTCGGCAGCATCCTCTCGGCCTCGCGGCTCGGCAAGCTCGCAGACCGGATCGGCCACTGGCCGGTCATTGCCGGCGCGCTCGCGGTTGCCGGACTGCTGCTCATACCGCAAGCCTTCGTAACCGCCTCGTGGCAGCTGATCGGCCTGCGCTTCCTGATGGGCCTGGCGCTCGGCGGGCTGTTGCCCTGCATCACCGCGGTCATCCGGCATAGTGTGCCTGATAGTGCTGCCGGCAGCATTCTTGGGCTGTCCATCTCTTCGCAGTATGTGGGACAGGTCGCCGGGCCTGTTCTCGGCGGCTTCGTCGGCGGGCATATCGGCATGCCGGCTGTCTTTCTCGGTACCAGCGTCCTGCTGCTCGCGGGTGCGGCCTTCACATGGTTGGTGCGGACGAAGGACGAGGAAGGCTGAGCCTCATGCTTTTCGGCAGATCATATCGACGCCCCGATTTCGCCAGGACTATCATCGACCCGTCCGTGCCGGCGGGATTAACAGTCGCAGCGAACGCTTTCATGCCATCCATTTGCGGTGTTCGGCGAAGCGATCCACCAGCATGTCAAGGAATAGCCGCACCTTGGTCGGAAGATGGCTGCGGTTCGGATAGACGGCGTTGATATGGATCTCGACCCCGCGATAATCCGGCATCATCTGCACCATGCGGCCGGCCTCCAGATCCTCTGACACGACGAAGCTTGGGGCGAGGAAGATGCCCTGCCCATTCAGCACCAGATAACGCAGAGTCTCCGCGCTGTTGGAAATGATGCTGCCGCCCACCTTGACGCTCTCCTGCCGTCCCTCGGCATCCTCGAAACGCCATTCTTCGCCAAAGGGATAATAAGCGTATTGCAGGCAATTGTGCTCGGCGACTTCAGCCGGTGTCGTCGGCATGGCGTGAGTTTTCAGATAATCCGGCGAGCAGACGAGGAAATGCCGCCATGGCGTCAGCTTGCGCGCAACGAGGCTCGAATCCGGCGACGGCGTCGTGCGGATCACCAGATCATAACCATCCTCGATCATATCCACCGACCGCTCGCCGATACTGAAATCGATCTGCACGGCCGGATAAAGCGTCATGAACTCGTTGATGACAGGCAGCAGGAAGCGGACGATGGCGCTGCTCGTGTAGAATCTCAGCGTGCCGCGCGGCGTGGAACTCAGTGCACCGGCAGCGCGGTCCGCTTCCTCCAGGTCGGCCAGGATCTGCGACGAGCGCTCGTAATAATATTTGCCTGTTTCGGTCAGGCTCACTTTGCGAGTCGTACGGTTCAGGAGCCGCACGCCGAGGCGATCTTCCAATGATTGCACATGGTTACCCACCATGGTGACGGACATGTTGAGGCGTCTTGCTGCCGCTGAAAAACCGCCGCACTCCACCACCCGACCGAAGACTGTGAGGCTGGTCAGCCGATCCATATTGTTCCTCGATTATCCGCTGAGAGTTGATGATCCTTCCGGAAAACAGCAGATTATCAGAAAGCACTGCTGGGTCCATCTTCAACGCATCGAACATGGCTTCGCACGGACGAGGCCAAGACGAATGGAGAAGGACAATGGTTGAACTGCCCCGCAACGATGCTTTCAAGAATGCCCAGCAGGGTGGGATCGGCCCTACCGCCGAAGCTGCAGCACCAGCTGCAGAAGCAATGGCTGCAGCCGCAGCGGCCGCGGAAACTCCGAAAAAGCCCGGCCGCAAGCTCATCAAGCGCACCGTTATCGCTGCAGCCCTGCTTGCCGGTGCCGCCTTCGCAGGCGATTTCGGCTATCGCTACTGGACGGTCGGCCGCTTCATCGAATCCACCGACGATGCCTATGTGAAGGCGGACTACACGACCATCGCGCCGAAGGTTGCCGGCTATATCAAGGAAGTGCTCGTCAACGACAACGATACCGTCAAGGCTGGGCAGGTTCTCGCCCGCATCGACGACCGCGATTTCCAGGCAGCGCTCTCGCAGGCCAAGGCGGAGGTGAAGGCGGCCGAAGCCGCCGTTACTAATCTCGACGCCCAGATTTCGCTGCAACAGTCGATCATCGCACAGGCACACGCAACGCTCGATGCCTCACGGGCTTCGCTTGTCTTCGCCCAGTCCGATGCCGAGCGCGCCAGCCGGCTGATCACCAACGGCGCCGGCACGCAGTCCCGCGCCGAACAGAGCCAGTCGCAGAAGGATCAGGCCGCCGCCGCCGTCGAGCGCGATCAGGCCGCTGTGGTTGCCGCCGAGAACAAGGTGCCGGTGCTGCAGACGCAGCGCGAACAGGCGCTCGCCCAGCGCGACCGCGCCGTTGCCGCCGCCGGCCAGGCCGAGCTCAACCTCTCCTATACTGAGATTGTCGCGGCCGTTGACGGCACGGTCGGCGCCCGCTCGATCCGCGTCGGCCAGTATGTCACCTCGGGTACGCAACTGATGGCGGTCGTGCCGCTGCATGCGGTCTATGTCGTTGCCAATTTCAAGGAAACGCAGCTGACCTTCGTGCGCCCCGGCCAGATGGTCGAGATCAGGGTCGACAGCTTCCCTGATGTCGCGATCAAGGGCCATGTCGACAGCGTCTCGCCGGCAAGCGGCCTCGAATTCTCGCTGCTGCCGCCCGACAATGCTACGGGCAACTTCACCAAGATCGTCCAGCGCATCCCGGTCAAGATCGTCATCGACGACGAACGCCTTGCCGGCCTGCTGCGCTCGGGCATGTCGGTTATCCCCGAAGTCGATACCAAGGCCGCTCAGACCTCCGCGGCCGCGGCGGAAGGATTATCCACTCCTGCTGGATGATCCTTCCGTTTCTTCGTCAATTATCACCCGAACAGCGTCGTGAGAGAGTTTTCCGCAGAGCCGGAAGGAGATAAGTCATGGCTACGCTTCAGATCGCCGCAAACAGCAATTCGGTCGCGCGTCCCGCCGCTGCGGCCGTCCCCGCTGCCAAACCTGCCATGAGCCCGCTTCGCATGTGGACAGCCGTCGTCGGCTCGACGCTCGGCGCCTTCATGGCGATCCTCAACATCCAGATCGTCAATGCTTCGCTTGCGGACATCCAGGGCGCCATCGGCGCCGGCACCGACGATGGCGGCTGGATCTCGACCTCCTACCTGATCGCCGAGATTGTCGTCATTCCGCTCAGCGCCTGGCTTGCGCGCGTCTTTTCGGTGCGCAACTACCTGCTGGTCAACGCCATCCTTTTCCTGGTCTTTTCGGTCGCCTGCGCCTTTGCTGTCAATCTGCAGCAAATGATCATCCTGCGTGCGATCCAGGGCTTCACCGGCGGCGTGCTGATCCCGATGGCCTTCACCATCATCATCACGCTCCTGCCCAAGCCGAAGCAGCCGATCGGCCTTGCGCTCTTTGCGCTGTCGGCCACCTTCGCTCCGGCGATCGGTCCGACCATCGGCGGCTATTTTACCGAAAACTGGGGCTGGGAATATATCTTCTATATCAATCTCGTACCCGGCGCGCTGATGGTCGGCATGCTCTGGGCCTCGCTCGACCGTGCGCCGATGAACCTCGGCCTGCTCGCCAAGGGCGACTGGCCCGGCATCATCACCATGGCGATCGGCCTCGCCGCACTGCAGACCGTGCTGGAAGAAGGCAACAAGGAAGACTGGTTCGGCTCCGATTTCATCGTCCGCCTCTCCATTATCGCCGCCATCTCGCTGACGCTCTTCCTGATCATCGAATTGAAGGTTTCCCATCCGCTCTTGAACCTGCGTCTGTTTGCCCGCCGCAATTTCGGTTTCGGCATACTTGCGAATTTCCTGCTGGGCATCGCGCTTTATGGCTCCGTCTTCGTGCTGCCGATCTACCTGACCCGCATCCAGGGTTACAATTCCGAACAGATCGGCTTTGTCCTCGCCTGGACCGGCATTCCGCAGCTCGTGCTGATCCCGCTGGTGCCGCGCCTGATGAAGCGCTTCGACATCCGCCTGCTGATCATCGTCGGCTTTGCGCTCTTTGCCGCCTCGAACTTCATGAACGTGCACATGACCGGCGACTATGCGAGCGACCAGCTCTTTTGGCCGAATGTCGTGCGTGCCGTCGGCCAGGCGCTGGTCTTCACACCGCTCTCGGCGATTGCCACTGCTGGTATCGAACAGGAGAATGCGGGTTCCGCTTCCGCCCTTTTCAACATGATGCGCAATCTCGGCGGCGCAGTCGGCATCGCTTCGCTGCAGACCTTCCTCTCGAAGCGCGAGCAGTTCCACTCGAATATCCTGACCAATTCTGTCTCCGTCTTCGAGGAAGCCACCCGCGACCGCATTGCAAAGCTTACCGGCTACTTCATGAGCCACGGCGTCGGCGATCAGGCGCTTGCCACGCACAAGGCAGTCGTTGCCATCGCACTGAAACTGCGCAGACAGGCCAATATCATGGCCTTCAGCGATACTTTCTTCCTGCTCGGCATCGCCCTTGTCATCGCCTTGCTTGCCACCCTGCTTCTCAAAAAGCCCGGCCAGATCTCCGGCGGCGGCGCGCACTGAGCACCGCGCCACAAGGAGGAAACACCTGTGAACAATCTGCTCGACATCGAATATGCCGTTGAAACCAAGGCATCGGCCGGCAGCCGCAACACGACTGCCGCGCTCGACCTCATCGAATGGCTGACCGGCGACGAATGTCACGCTCTCGATGAGCCGGGCCTCGTCTCCGGTCTCGGCCGCCGCCTGCGGGCGCTCGGCGTTCCCGTCGACCGGCTGACGCTTCATCTCATGACGTTGCACCCGGAATTCATCGGGCGCACCATCGCCTGGGCGCCAGGCGAACCGGTGGAGATTCATGACCGTGAGCATGGCGCACGGCTCGCCATTGCCAACACGCCGCTGCACAGAGTTTTCGAAACACGCGAGATGCTGATCGCAGGGCCGGGCAAAAGCCCGCATGGCCGTTGGCAGCATCTCGACATCTTCGCCGGGCGCGAGCTCGTGCAACTGATGCTTGCCCCGCTCTGCAATGCCGACGGTCCGGTCAGCGCGGCCATCTTCGGCACCAAACGGCCGGGCGGCTTCACCGCTTCGGAGATGCAAGTGATCGAACGTATCGTGCCGGCGCTACGCAATACCAGCGAACTCCGCATCCTGCGGCAGGTCGAACTCAGCCTGCTCGACACCTATATCGGTCCGATGACGGCAAGCCGCATCCTTGCAGGCCAGATCCGCCAGGGCGAGATCGAATCCATGCAGGCCGCCCTCCTGCTTTGCGACCTGCGCGGCTTTACCGAACTCTCCAACCGGGTGCCGGGCGAAACCGTGCTCGGCCTGCTGAACGCCTATTTCGACCACGTCATTCCGGCAATCACGCGCGAAGGCGGCGAAGTGCTGAAATTCATGGGCGATGCAGTGCTCGCCTTCTTCCCCGGCTACGATGCAGCCCGAACCTGCAATGCCGCGCTTACGGCGGCGCGGGCGATCCTCGAAGCGCTCGATGGGTTCAACTACGATGGGATCGGCGCCAAGGCCGGCATCGCGCTGCATCATGGCGAGGTCAGCTACGGCAATATCGGCTCAGGCCGGCGGCTGGATTTCACGCTGATCGGCGGAGACGTGAATCTCGTCAGCCGTATTCAGGGCGTGTGCAGCGAGCTTGGGGAAGCCCTGCTGATGTCGCAGGACTTTTTCAATGAGGTGCGCCCTGAGTACGCCGTGTCGGCGGGAAGCCACAGATTAAAAGGCTTCACGGATGGGGTAGAGCTTTATGCAGTGAGACGCTAGGCAGCGTCGCACTACTCCTCATTCCCGCCGCGCCCGTAAGCCCAGTTCATATAGAGTTCCAGCGCCTTGCGGGTAACCGGGCCTTCCTGGAAATTGCGGCCGTCAAGCCTGTTGACACCGACGACCTTCGAATAGTTGCCGGACGTGAAAATCTCGTCGGCACCCATGAAATCCTCGACAGAAAGAGTGGCCTCGCGCACGTCGAAGCCCGCCTTGCGCAGCAGGCCGAGGACGCGGAACCGCGTGATGCCGGCGAGGAAGGTACGGTTGGCAATCGGCGTGAAGACGACGCCGTCCCTGACCATGAAGACGTTCGAGGAAGCGGTTTCGACCACATTGCCGTTCATGTCACGCATCAGCGCATTATCGAAGCCGCGGCTTCTCGCTTCGGCAATCGCCCGGCCGCTGTTCGGATAGAGCGCGCCTGCCTTGGCATCGGTCATCGCGGTTTCCGGCGTGGGGCGGCGGTAGGGCGAGACGGTCAGCGAAGAGCCGCCATGGCCGCCCATCGCCGCTTCGAACAAGCAGAGCGCGAAGCGGGTGGATTCGCCATCAACGGCCACGACACTGCCCGGCGAACCATGCTCGCCCCAATACATCGGCTTGATATAGATCGGCGTCTTGCCGTCGAATTTCTTCACGCCATCCCAGGCAAGCGCCTCGATCTCTTCAGCAGTCTTCACCGGCTTCAGGCCCATGGCAACGGCGGAACGGTTGATACGCTGGCAATGAAGGTCGAGATCCGGCGCAATGCCATCGAACCAGCGGGCGCCGTCGAAGACAGTAGAACCCAGCCACATGGCGTGAGAGGTTGGCCCGATCAGCGGCGGGTTGCCGGCAATCCACTCTCCGTCCACATAGGTCCAGGTGGTCGTGCGCGGTGACGTATCGACGGGCATCTGCGGCTCTCCTTATGAAGTCAGCAAAGCAAAATCCTCCCTTTCGGGGGTGGTCAAGCGTAAATTGACGGTTGAAACATCGAAGCAAGAAAATGCCGGAGACCGCATTACGATTGAAATATTGATGCGCGTGTCATGGTGCTAAAACGATGGGTGCATAAGGGAAAATGATGGAAAGGCGACTGGATGAAAACCCTCGCCGCATGCCATCATGGATGACGATACGCCTGTGCTGTTCGAGGAGAAGTCAGATGAAAGCCATGTATTACGAAGCCTTCGAACAGGCGCCTGAGATCCGCACCGTGCCGGACCCGACGCCTTCGGAAGACGGTGTGGTCATCAAGGTCGGAGCGACTGGGCTCTGCCGCAGCGACTGGCACGGCTGGATGGGCCATGATCCGGATATCCGTCTGCCGCATGTGCCGGGCCACGAGCTTGCCGGCAAGATCGTCGCAACCGGCAAGGGCGTCGTGCGCTTCAAGGTCGGCGACCGGGTGACGGTGCCCTTCGTTTCCGGCTGCGGCCATTGCAGCGAATGCCATTCCGGCAACCAGCAGGTCTGCCCCAACCAGTTTCAGCCGGGCTTCACCCATTGGGGCTCCTTCGCGGAATATGTCGGCATCGACTATGCCGATACCAATCTCGTGCACCTGCCTGAAAGTGTGGACGATGCGACGGCGGCAAGCCTTGGCTGCCGCTTCGCCACCTCTTTTCGCGCCGTCGCCGACCAGGCACGCACCGGCCCCGGCGAATGGATCGCCGTACATGGCTGCGGCGGCGTGGGGCTCTCGGCGATCATGATCGCGACGGCACTTGGAGCCAACGCCATCGCTGTCGATATTTCCGAGGAGAAGCTTGCCTTTGCGCGCGAATGCGGGGCGGTCGCCATGATCAATGCTTCCGCGGTCGCCGACGTGGCGGAGGCGGTGCGCGAGATCACTAAGGGTGGCGCGCATGTTTCCATCGATGCGCTCGGGCACCCTGTCACCTGCTTCAATTCGATCAAGAACCTGCGCCGGCGCGGCCGGCATGTGCAGGTAGGGCTGATGCTCGGCGAGCATTCGACGCCGCAGATCCCGATGGCCCAGGTGATCGGCCATGAGCTGGAAATCTACGGCAGCCACGGCATGCAGGCATGGCGCTACGACGCGATGCTTTCCATGCTCGCCGCCGGCAAGATCGCGCCGCAGAAACTGATCGGCAAACGCATCAGCCTTGAAGAGGCAGTGCCGGCACTGATGACGCTCGACAAGGCCGAAGGCACGGGCATCAGCGTGATTACGCAGTTCTAGAAATGTGGGACGGCTGTTCGCACCAGTGCGGACTACCAGAAGCAAGATTGCGATCCCACCTATAGGTTGACGAAGCCAGCAGTATGCCCGCGGCGATGGGGGAT
Source organism: Rhizobium viscosum (assembly GCF_014873945.1). NCBI lineage: Bacteria > Pseudomonadati > Pseudomonadota > Alphaproteobacteria > Hyphomicrobiales > Rhizobiaceae > Rhizobium > Rhizobium viscosum. The sequence continues at coordinate 848,983 of NZ_JADBEC010000001.1, forward strand.
TTCATGAGCGAGACACAACGCAAGCTGACGACGATCTTTGCAGCCGACGTGCAGGATTATACGCGCTTGATGGGCGCGGATGAGGAAGGCACGCTCGCCATGCTCAAGCATTATCGCGATGCCATGTCTCGCCTCATCGCCTCGCATGGCGGACGCGTGGTCAATACCTGGGGCGACGGATTGCTGGCCGATTTCCCGAGCGTTGTCGAAGCGGTGCGGGCGGCGATCGACGTGCAGAACGAGCTAGCAGGCAAGAATGCAGCGCGGCCCACGGATGGGCGCATGCTCTTCCGCATCGGCATCAATCTCGGCGACGTCATCGTCGAAGGCGAGGATATCTATGGCGATGGCGTCAATATCGCTGCCCGCCTGCAGGCATCCGCGCCGGCCGGCGGGATCGTGATCTCGAACACGGTCTATGACCAAGTGCGAAACAAGGTGGCTGTCGGGTTCGACTTTCTGGGGGCATTGGAGATGAAGAACGTTGCCGATGCCGTGCCGAGCTATGCCGTGCGCATCGGCGATATCAGCGCGGAACCGCGGAAGCCGGCAGCCGCTCCCGAACGGCCCGTCGAAATCCCAGCACCAAGACCGGTCCCGGCGCTGCGCCCGCGCGGCAGGCTGCGTAAGCTCGGCGGCATTCTCGCTCTTATCGGCGCAGTGCTCATCTTCATCAACATCGTCACTTGGGAAGGCGAGTTCTGGGCCGTCTGGCCGATGCTTGCCTTCGCCTTCGTGACGGCAATGATATGGGTACGGAGGCAGGACCGGTTCGATCAGCGCGTCGCCGCGTTTGCCGTCATCGGGGTCGGCATCGTCGCTATCAACATGCTGACATGGCACGGGACATTCTGGGCAATATGGCCACTGCTGGGGCTTTCGGTCGCCGCCGGCATTCGCTGGGCGATGCGCGACTGAGACTTAGGTGTCCCGCGACAACCGAAGGGCGGCGCCGTCGATCATCATCCGCAGGCCGGCCTCGAAGAAGGCCTCGTGACCGCAATTGCGATAATGCGTGATCGCCCGGTGCGTCAGCGGGAAATCGGCGGCTGCAGCATCGAGCTTTTCCCGCTCCGGCGGCGGCTCGGCCTGCTCCTCGATGACACAGCCGACGGTGTAGCGGGCGATGGCGACGAGTAACTCCATGGCGAATTCCGCTTCCATGCCTGCTCCGACAAGGACTGCGATATGGGCTTCGACATTGGGAAGATCCTGCGGACTGGTTTCCGTGCCGGCATGCACGCGGCCGCCATCGCGATAGCTCAGGAGCGTGCGACGGAAATCACGGGTGTTTTCGAGCACGAAGTCCCGCCAGTTCTCAGGCACGACCGGCCAGTCGTGGGTGTGGCCGCGCGTCATGATCTCCTCGGCCATGGCTTCTATGAGCGCCCGCTTGCTCTTGAAATGCCAGTAAAGCGCGGGCTGGCGCACATTCAGCCGATCGGCGAGCAGCCGCGTGGAGAGCGCATCGATGCCCACCTCGTTCAAGAGCTTCAGCGCTTCATCGACGATCTGCGCCCGGTCCACCTTCATCCTGTTCCCATTCCCTGTTGCCATTTCAATTTATCAGCGATAAGGAGCTTATCAGTGATAAATTTTCCGATGATCCCATGAAAAAAGCGCTCACCGTCATCTATGCCACCGTGATCCTCGATGCCGCTGGGATTGGCCTCACCCTGCCGATCTTTCCGCGGCTGCTGGAGGATGTCGGCCATACCGACAATCTCGGCTGGCGGTTCGGCGCCTTTCTGGCGCTCTATGCACTGATGCAGTTCATCTTCTCGCCGGTGCTCGGCTCGCTGTCGGATCGCTTCGGCCGCAAGCCGGTGCTGATGCTGTCGCTAGCCGGTGCGGCGGTCGACTATGTGTTCATGGCCCTTGCGCCGTCGCTTTGGCTGCTCTTCATCGGCAGGGCGATCGCCGGCATTACCGGTGCCAGCAATGCGGTCGCTGCCGCCTGCGTGACCGACATTACCGAAGATGCCGAGCGCACGCGTCGCTTCGGCCAGTTGAGCGCCTGCTTCGGCATCGGCTTCATTGCCGGGCCGGCGATTGGCGGCGTGCTTGGCGAATTCTCCGTGCGACTGCCCTTCATCGCCGCTGCCGGGCTCAATGCAGCCAACCTGCTGATGGCCCTCTTCCTTCTGCCGGAGACGCACAGGACCGGTGCGGAAGCCGAGAGCCAAGAGTTTTCGCCGCTGGCGCATTTCCGCTGGCTGCTGGGCTACCGGTTGCTGCTGCCTCTTGCCGGCGCCTATTTCATCCTTGCGCTTGTCGGCGAGGTCGGCGGCACAATCTGGGTTCTCTATGGTCAGGACAAATTTTCCTGGCCGCCGATGATGGTCGGCCTCTCGCTCGCCGCTTTCGGCTTCTTCCATGCTGTCGTGCAGGCCTTCATCGCCGGACCGATCAGCGAGCGATGGGGCGAGCACCGGACACTCCTGATCGGCATCATCGCCGACAGCGCAGCCTATATCATCATCGCGCTGGTGACACAGGGCTGGATGGCCTTCCTGCTGATGCCGCTCTTCTGCCTCGGCGGCATCGGGGCTCCGGCCCTGCAGTCTCTGGTGACAGGGCGTGTCGACAGCGATCATCAGGGGCGTGCGCAGGGGCTGCTTGCGAGCATGACGAGCCTCGCCTCGATCGTCGGGCCACTGGCGATCAGCACGATCTACTTCGCTTCGCGCGATATTTTCCCCGGGCTTGTCTGGGTCCTTGGCGCGGGTTTCTACGTGCTCTGCCTGCCGGTTGCCTTCACGCGCCGGCCGAAAGATGCCACGGCCTGAAAGCGAGCGACGGCGGGATGATCATCCCGCCGTCTGCTTCGGTTATTGGGCGACGCCGATCGAAGCCAGGTATTCGGCCGAAGCGATGATCTTCGACTTGTCCTTGATCTCGATAATCAGACGCGGATTGCTTTCGACCTTGGCAAGCGCTGCGAAAACCGCACGCCAGTTGACAGTGCCTTCGCCGAGCGCCCAGTGGCGGTCGGCATAGCCATCGGCATCCTGCAGGTGCACGTGGCCTAGGCGGCTGCCGGCGGCACGGACGTAATAATCGACCGGCGGGGCGCCGGTGGAGCCGTGGGCGTAGTGTGCATGGCCGGTGTCGATGGAGACGGAGACGGCCGGCGAGTTGAAGCTTTCAGCCAGTGCCACGCGGATATGCGGGTCCTTGTCTTCGATATTCTCGATGACGAGGGTGCAGCCGATTTCCTCGGCACGCTTCACCGCATCGCGCATCGTCTGATGGCAGTATTCAACGATCTTTTCGCGTTCGCCCTCGTTATTGTCGAGGTTGTTGTAGCTCCAGGTCGTATAGGGGCTGTGGACGACCATATGCGTGCCGCCGATCGCGGCGCAGACATCGAGGCCCTGCAGCATGCGGCGGGAGACGACCGCGCGGATATCCGGATCCTGTGAGGCAATGATGAAGCCCCAGAACGGGCCATGAATACCGACGCGGCCCTTGTAGCCGTCGAGCAGCTTCCTGGCGCGATTGGCACGCAGGGTCCAATCACCATTCAGAACATCTGCATCGATGAAGCTCTGCAGTTCGAGATCGCGGGACTTTTCAAAGAGCCAGTCACGATGGTTTTCGAGTTCGTCGATCGTCATGGCAGCGCCGACGACGGGAAGAGAAGACATGGGGTTGCTCCGCTGATGGTATGCCGGATTGGCAGGGAAGGATCGGCGGGTTCTATGCACCTCTTCTATGTCGCAGATATTACAGTAATGGCAGTGGCCAACCTGTCGCACTTGCGAAGCGGTGAAGCCATACCGATATGATCGCCGTCGGCTTCAGAGCCTGAAAGCGCGCGAAAGCCGCATACTTTCCGCCCTGCCCCGATTTTGCGGCGGTTGCCAAAAGGGCCGCGAAGGTCTATCGGACCGCCCCGCAAGAACAAGAAAGAGACATCATGTCCAACTCATTTGTGAAAACAGATGCCCGGACGGAGGCGAAAAGCTTCTTCGTGCTGGGCGACAAGGTCGAGCGACGGGCTCGCCTGACAGGCAACTGGCTCAACATCTTCGACGTGACCGTTGAGCCCGGCGGCCACACACCGCGTCACGCGCATGCGAGCCCGGAAGTCTTCCGGATCATCGAGGGTACGCTGACGATCTGGCGGCTGACCGATACTGGACCGGAAGAGATCGAAGCCGGCGCCGGCGACATCGTCACCATCGCACCCTTCATGGTGCACGGCTATTCCAACAACGGAACCGTCCCGGTGGTCTTTTCTGCCATCGTCGACCGCGACATGGCCGAATTTATCGAGACCGAGGGCGTTACTGAACAGCCGCAAGGCAGCCCATCACCGGAAACGGTGGCACGCATGCGGGCGGCAGCAAACGCGCATGGGATCACGATCCTGGCTGCCTGATCGCGGATATCGCGCTTTGGTCGGCCTGGCGGCACCAACGGACATTCTGGAGGCGATCGCCGGCGAGTTCCCCGCAACATCGACAAGTTTCGCATCCGCCGCGTCGAGGACGTGGCCTGATATCAGGAGAAAGACGATGGCGTGGTCAGCCAGCCAATATGTGAAATTCGAGGATGAACGCACCCGCCCGGCGCGTGACCTGCTGGCGCAGGTACCGCTGACGGAGTTGCGCCACGCGGTCGATCTCGGCTGTGGACCAGGCAATTCGACAGAGCTGATCATTGACCGCTATGGCGCGCAAAATGTGTCGGGTCTCGACAGCGACCTGAACATGCTGGAGGCGGCCCGCAAGCGCCTGCCGGGCACGGCTTTCGTAGAGGCCAACCTTTCGACCTGGCAGCCCTCGGAGCCGGCGGACCTGCTCTTTGCCAATGCAGTGTTCCAGTGGCTGCCCAACCATCTCGATATTTTCGACCGGCTGATGGACGGGCTGGCGCCGGGCGGCGTGCTTGCCGTGCAGATGCCCGACAATCTCGGCGAGCCGAGCCATCTGACGATGGAGGAAACGGCCCATGCCGGTCCGTGGAAGGCCGCCTTCGAGCAGAAAAACGTGCGGCGCAATGTGCTTCCGCCGCCATCGACCTATTACAGCCGGCTGATCGCCAAATCCTCCCGCGTCGACATCTGGCACACGATCTACAATCACCCGATGGACAATGCCGCGGCGATCGTCGAATGGGTCAAGGGAACGGGCCTGCGCCCCTATCTCGACCATGCCGGCGAAGAACATCGCGAGGCGTTTCTGGCCGACTATCTCGAGCGTATAGACCGCGTCTATCCGAAGGCTGCTGACGGCAAGGTGCTGCTCAAGTTCCCGCGCTTGTTCATGGTGGCCGTGAAGGCCTGACCGGAAATTCTGATTTCTATGACGCCGGCAGCAGTCCGCGTGATCGCTGCCGGCGAAATTTTGTCCGCCATTCGCAAGCCACACGCAAAGTTTGAAGTGTAGCGGTTCGTCCTGGGATTTCTCAATCCAGACGTGCTTTCGCGACGCCGCCAGCGTCGATCGCTATTCTTTAAACGCCTTTGCGCCACCAGTGCGAGGCCCGACAAAGAGATTTTCAGATGGTTTCTTCCGTTTCCAACATGAGGCTTATGACGGCGCAGATTGCGTTGCAGACGATCAAGGGCGGCTCTTCGGAGAGCAGCTCCAGCAGCACGACCGATCACGACTATTCCAGCCTTCCCTCGCAGACGCGCTCGGCGCTGTCGGTCATGCTCGACAAGATCAATGCCGGCAAGGCCGGATCGACGGATACCTCCGGCAACACCACCGCCAGCACCGATATCACCACTGCCTCCTTCATGGCGCTGCTGCGCCAGAACATGACGGCTGCGGCAGACGCCAAGGGCGAAGGCAGCCAGGAAGCCGCCATGCTTGCCGCTTTCAAGAAGGGCCAGCTGACGGTCACCGACCCGACCCGGGGCGTTTCGATCAAGGCCTGGGACGTGACCGATCCCAAGGAAGCCGATGTCGACCAGAAGAAGGGCACGGCGATCAAGACTGAAGACTGGAATGACTTCCTGCGCGACCATCTGCAGCGCGATTCGCACGGACGCCTGGTTAGAAGCGAAAACGGCAGCTTCATCGAAAAGGGCACCGGCAACGAAGTCTATTTCGGACAGGTCGGCACACAGAATTACTACATCACCTGGCCGGTGAAGACCGACACAAAGCCGGCCACACAGACCGGCACTAAGACGGACACGACGACGGATAATACGTCCACTACCCAGAAGCCGGCAACGGACAACAACACGGACAACGCCAAGACCAGCTAAGCTGCTCTGGCGAAACAGATTTCATCGGCATCGTCTCCGGGGCTTCGGCCCCGGAACTGTTTTCAGGATATTGCGCCGCGTTCAGATCACCCTGTCAAATGCTTGTTATCATTGGGCTGCAGGTTCTCTTGCGGTAAAGCGGAAGCGCTTTATATTCGGCCGGGAGAATTAAGCTGGAGATGACACGCATGGACGCTCACCCCACCCCGCCCGTCACTCTCGTCATCTTCGGCGCCACCGGCGACCTGACACGGCGACTGCTGGTTCCTGCCATCATCAATCTCACCCGCAGCCGCCTCGTCGGCCAGGACCTGAACATCCTCGGCGTCGGCATCGAGCCCGGCGACGACGAATTCCTGCGCCAGCGGCTGGATGCTTTTCTCGCCCATCTCGAAGGCGAGGAGGCGAGCGCGAAGGATGAAGCCTGGGAGAGCCTGCGATCGCGCATCTCCTATCTGCAGGGCGATTTCACCAAGGACGATATCTTCCTCGAAATCGGCAAGCGGCTTGGCAAGACCTGCAATGCGGCCTTTTATCTCGCCGTGCCGCCAAGCTTCTTCGGGCCAATCGTCGAGAAACTTGCCGATCTCGGACTGATGGACGAAAGCGGCGGTTGCTTCCGTCGTATTGCGATCGAGAAGCCCTTCGGCACCGATCTCGCCTCGGCCCGCGCTTTGAACGAGCGCATCCTCGCCCGCGTGGAGGAAAGCCAAGTCTACCGGCTCGACCATTTCCTCGGCAAGGAAACGGTGCAGAACCTGATGACGGCGCGTTTCGCCAACATGATGATCGAGTCGCTGTGGAACAATCGCTATATCGACCACGTGCAGATCACCGCCTCGGAGATCGTCGATGTCGGCACGCGCGGGAAGTTCTATGATGCGACCGGCGCGCTGCGCGACATGATCCCCAACCATCTCTTCCAGCTTCTGGCAATGATCGCCATGGAGCCGCCGAACAGTTTCGACGCCGAGGCGATCCGCAACGAGAAGAGCAAGGTGCTGAAGGCTCTGCGCATCTATACACCAGAGGAAGCCAAGGCGAACGGCGTGCGCGGGGCTTACACGGCCGGTCCGCTGAATGGCACCGACTTGCCCGCCTATCGCGATACGAAGGATATCTCGCCCACCAGCAAGACCGAGACCTATGTGGCGCTGAAGCTCTATGCCGATACGTGGCGCTGGGCTGGCGTTCCCTTCTATCTGCGCACCGGCAAGGCGATGACGGCACGCGATACGGAGATCGTCATCACCTTCCAGCCGGTTCCCTTCGCGCAGTTTCGCGAAACGGAGGTCAACCGCCGCCTGCCGCCGAACAGGCTCGTCATCCAGGTGCAGCCCGATGAGGGCATGAGCATGGAGATTTCCATCAAGTCGCCAGGACAATCCGTCGACACCGTGCCGGTCTCGCTGGATTTCCGCTATGCCGACAAATTCGATATCGGCAAGACGACCGGCTATGAATCTCTACTCTACGACCTCTTCATCGGCGACCAGACGCTGTTCCAGCGCGCCGACGGCATTGAGGCCGGCTGGGCGGCGGTGCAGCCCTTTCTGGACGAATGGGCGAAAGATCAGAGCGTGCCGGACCCTTACGCACCCGGCAGCATGGGACCGGCCTGCGCCGACGAGCTTATCCAGCGAGACGGGCGTGAGTGGCATGAGCTTGGCGTGATCCTGCACAAGAACGGCAAATAACCGTTCCTGCACTGGAATTTAACTTACCGTTGGCGGCAGGCGGTAGCCAGCGTGCCGTCACGCTCGGCCGTGCGATAGGCGCGCGTGCCAGGCCGCGGGCAAGCCGTCCGGTCGGACGGAATGACGACGGTTATATTGTCGCTCTCGACGGGATCGAGCGGAATCGAAAAAGCATTACTTGATTCCGCGTCCGGCACCGTGCCGGGCGGCATGCCGCCAAAGCGGCCGGAATAGTCCATATCACCGAGGGCCTGGGAGAAGGCCGGGGCGGCGAAACCGAGGAGAATGATCGAGGCTGCTGCAATGACCATACGCATGATCATATTCCTTCTTATCTGGCCGATATGAAACGGGATTTGGGTATCCATCGTCCCAGCTGATCCCGGCCGTCGGTGAAAAAATACGGCACCTCTTTATCTAGGAAAGGTCAGTGCGGATTTCCATCCGGCGGATGGATTGATCAGGCCCTTAAAGCGTGTCGCGATCTCCAGGATTCGTTTGCCACGCTTTAGGCTCTTGTTTTCGCATGTCGTTACCACAAAACCGCTGCACACTTTTGCGTGACATGCTTTAAAAGGCGATCGATGCGTTGACGAAGAATGTGCGCGGCTGACCCACGAACTTGCCGCCATTATTGTCCGTCGAGCGCGTGAAATACTCCTTGTCGAACAGGTTCTTCACGCCGAAGGCAAATTGCGGGGCATTCTTCTTGTCTTCCGGCTGATAGGCGACGCGCAGGTTGAGGGTGCCGTAGCCTGGAATATCGCCGAGACGGCCCGTCGCGTCCTCGTCCGTCACATAGGTCGCGCCGGCATCGGCAGATCCCGGCGAATGCTGCTTTGACTGGGCCTGCAGGTCGGCATTGAGGATCCAGTCATCGTAGCGGTAGCGCGCGCCGAGCGAGGCGACCTGACGCGAATAGAACGGCAGGTCGCGGCCTTCGAAGGCGCCGGCTTCATAAGTCGCCTCGGTGTAGGTGTAGCTTGCCGACAGCGACAGGCCGTCGAGTGCGGGCACGACATCGCCGATATCGTAGTTGATGGCGGATTCGATGCCGCGGTGGCGGGTGGCGCCGAGATCGGTCCAGATGCCTTCGCCGACGATGGTGCGACCGAGATAGAGTTCCTTGTCGAAGTCGATATTGAAGGCAGTCAGCTCAGCATTCCAGGTATCGCCCTCATAATGCAGGCCGATTTCGTAGGTCGTCGCCTTCTCGGGATGCAGGCCATCCGTGGTGGATGCGAGCTGGCTGTACTGCTGTGGGCCGAAGGAGACGCCGACATTGCCGAAGACGGTCAGCTCATTGGTGAGCCGGTAGGAAGCCGACAATGTCGGCAGGGCTTCGTTCGCCTCGACCGAGGGAGAGAGCGAGCTAGTGACCGCACCACTGGTGCCGAAATTCACGACATCGTTGTGCGTGCTGATCATCTCGTACCGAATGCCCGGTGTGATGGTCCAGTCGCCGATCTCGATCTTGTCGTCGATGTAGAAAGCATGGGCTATCGTGCCGCCATCGCTCGTCTGGTAGGTCGGCGAGCTACGCGTGGTCGGATCGATGCCCGAGGCTCTGTTGTAGAAAGCCGTGCGGGACGCGACTTCCGAGCTTTCTTCCCAGAGATACCGATAGCCGACGGTCACCTCCTGGGTGATGCCGCCGAGCTCGAACAGGCGGGAATAGCGCGGCTCGATACCGAAATAGCTGTAGCTGCGCGGGGCAGACGTCAGGCGATAGAGGCCGGCGCTGGCGCCTGTGCCCTGCTGTTCCACATGGCTGCCGCGGAAGGAATCCACGTAGTAGGTCAGCACTTCGAAATTGTTGTCGCCGTCATCATGCTGGTAACGCAGCGAGATATCGTTGCGGCGGCCGCTGAAATCGTCATAGCGGCGTGTGGACTGGTAGGGATCGGCATCATATTCGGCGCTTGTCAGGCCGCCGGGCATCTTGCCCTCGCCCTCGTAGTGGTGGAACTGGATGCCGAGCTTGTCCGTATCCGAAAACTCGTAAGCGCCCTTGGCGATGATATCATCGATATCGGTGCGGTCGTTGGCGTCGCGATAGCCCTCGCCATGGATGCCGGAATAGAGAACGGCCGCACCAAGGCCGTCATCATTGGTGCCACCGATCAGGAAATTCGGTGTCGCCTTGACGTGGCCGTTATTGCCGGCGATCTCCGCGCCCGAGGAGAAGCGCGCGGTGAAATCCTCCGGGATCGGACGGGTGACGAAATTGATGATGCCGCCGACATTCTGCGGTCCGTAGCGTACGGAGCCGGCCCCTCGCACGACGTCGATCGTTTCGACATTTCCGAGCGTCAATGGAAAGAGCGAAAGCTGCGGCTGGCCATAGGGCGCATAGGCGAGCGGGATGCCGTCCATCAATACGGTGGAGCGTGGCGACAGGCGCGAGGTCAGGCCGCGCACGCCGAGATTCAGCGACACATCGCTGCCGCCGGTGCCGTTGGCTTCCTGCACCTGGACGCCGGGGATCTGGTTCAGCGCATCGCGGATATCCTGCGCACCTCGCTCTTCAAACTGTTCACGATCGAGGATCGTGCGGGCACCCGGATGTTTCAATACCTTTTCCTCGTTCGGCTCTTCCAGCCAGTTGCCGGTGATCTTGATCGTTTCGAGCTGAGTGACGGGGCCGTTAGCGGCCTCCTGCGCCAGCGCCGATGTGGCGGACGCCAGAAGGGCGACGGTGAGAACGAGCTGCTTTCCTTGGAATTTGGGGGCAATCATGGGGTTTTCCGTAGGCGTTCGAGAAGTCAGGGCAATAGGGGACCTTGCCGGAAATGCCTGGGCATTCCGGTGCAAGAGACTGTTTTTGTTGAACGATTATCTGACGATGTCAGCCGCTATGCCGGTATCGGCGTCTGGGCACGGTCTTATGGGAGAAGGAACGGACTTCAGCCGTCTTGCTGCGATGAAACAGGCGCGTCATGCAAAAACCCCGACAGTCAGCGCCGCTGCGGCACGGCGCCATGTCGTGGTGACTACAATATTGTAGTTTGTATTTCAATAAACATAACTGGATTTCTCATGTTTATTTTCATGCGGGTGGAATTGCAAAGAGATCGTCGCGAAGGTCAGTCGTTGCCGAGCGCCTGATCGCGCAGGTCTGCAAGGCGCTTCTTGGCATCCGTCGCCTGCTGCTGGTTGCGGACCGCTACGCCATAGGCAAGGAGATCGGCGATAACGATGGCGCCGATGCTCCAGCTTGCAAGCTTCGAGGGCGAACCAATGCAGGTCAAAATGGCCGAGACCTTGTCGGCATATTTAGCACGCAACTGCACGCCGCAGACCAGAATGACCTTGCAGCCGATATCCCCGAGCTGCCGGACGATGAGCTTGAATTCGGCCGTCTCGCGCACGGCGTGAAACATGACGATGACATCGGCGGGACGCAGATCGATCAGCTCATTGGCGAGCGTAAAGCCCGAGGCGCTGGAACAGCGGGTGCGCACGCCGGCGCGACTGAGCGCGATGGCGCAATGGCGCGCCTCGACCTCTGCCGTTCCCATGCCGATACACCAGACCGTATCGGCCTCTTCGACGATTGAGATGGCGGAGGCGAGCACCGCGCCATCCATCTGCTCCTCCGTGGAAGTCAGAACCTCACGGGCGGTCGCAAACATCTGCGTTGCAACCTTTTCCAGATCGTCGCCGGTGGCGCGGAAACGCTGCTCCAGACGCTCGCTGGTAGAAATGGTGCGCGCCATGACGCGGCCCGATACCCGCTTCAGCTCCGGCAGGCCGGAAAAGCCGAGGCGCTTGGCAGTTCTGATGACCGTCGCATCGCTGGTGCCGGTTTCGGCGGCGATCTCCTCGGCGCTCCGGAAAATCAGCACGTCGATCGGCATCTTCACCAGATGCTCCGCCACCGCGAGCTCCGATCGGCTGAGCTTTGTCCTGTGCTCTTCGAAATGCTCTCTCAGTATCGATGACGATCGATCGATTCCGTTCATCCGCCCTTCCCTAGATGATATTCAGAAGGCCGAATAACCGACTTTGGTGCATAGCGAAACAAGAAACCGATCACGCGTTTCTCAACCTGCAATACTTAAGCTCAGGCTCTCGCCCATGAACTGCCGGTCGCCCTCACCTTTCTGGCCGTGGCCGACGCTCCAGCGCGACGGCCAGACAAGGCGTTGAAGCCCCGACGAGGCGATCGCCTCGAAGGACGACCAGGCCTCTCTGCCATCGCGTCGCCAGAGCACACCGCCCGGCCCCATGCCGCCATGGAGAAGAATGTGGAGATCGAATTCCTTGCCCGGCGGCAGGTCAGGTCCGAAGAAATAATAGGGGCTGCGCCCGGGATCGCGGCCAAGGATGAGCGTCAACTGCTGCTGCCTGCCGCGCAGGCCGAGCCATAGGGGCGCCAAGCCTTCATCGCCGAAAGCCGAGAAGATCGTCTGCTGGGACGCGCAAGCGCCCGAGGCCATCCGACCGCTTAGGCGGAATTCAACGATCCGATCCGCGTCCATCGGACCCGACCAGAGAGCGTCATTCACGCCATGGGCAAGGCCGTTCCATCGATCTTTGCTTGCAACGACGGGAGGCCATTGCAGGCGCTCGCGCACAACGCCTTCGGTATCGAGAACCTGATAGCGCAGGCTGTCGCCCTCATCGAGGGTTGCCTGGATGCAATGGAGATATTCGACGCCCTCGGGCATTCTATGCGCGGTGCCGGCGCCTGCCGTGCATATCTGCAGCACACCGCGGTGAGCCTGTACATCGAAAGCCAGGATATGGCTGCAGCAATAGGCCAAGACATTGGCCTCCACGAGAATATCCCAGAAGCGCTCAGCATATTCATGGCCGATCTCGCGTTGGTAGGTGCCGGCATAACCATTGACCGGAAAGACCGGATGATGGCCAAGCACCAGCTTATAGCGAGCATCAGCATGGTCCTTCAGCGTCGCCTCCAGCCACTCCGTTTCGACATGACCTTCGCCGCCGAGACCGCTCCAGAGCGTATGGACGAAGACCATGAGCAGATCGCCGCGGCGAACCCAATAGGCGAGCCCCTCCTGCCCTGCCGGCCCGTTTGCCGGGAGGCCTAGCGTGTCGCGGAACACGGCCTCGCTCATCTCGTCATAGGTCGTATGATTGCCGGTCGTATGCCACATCGGAATGTTCGTTCGGTCGAGCCAAGCCATCTCGACGTCGAACCAGTGCCGCCACTGGGCGCGCAGCGATGCCTCATCCGCCGTCAGGCCGATGATCTCGTCGCCTGGAAAGAGGATGAACTGCGGCTGGGGCTCAAGCCTGCGCAGGACAGCATTCACCGATGCGAAGGTTCGCTCGTGCGGGGCGCCGGCAACGCCCGAGCAGGAATCGCCGTAGAGCACGAATTGATGGCCGCCCGATTTGGGCAACAAGGCTTTGATCGGGGATGCATCGGTCATCAAACACACACAGAAAAGGGAAAATGCCAAAAAACAAAGCCCCCGGACAGTGCCGGGGGCTTGTGGAAATCATGGAACGCCTCAGACGAACTGGCTGAGGCCGGGAACGGAAGCGACAACCTGATCGACCACCTCTTCGCCGGCGTGTTCCTTGGCAATCGCGATGGTTTCCTTGGCGAGCGAGGTGATTTCGCTCATACCGAGGCCTTCGCTCATCAGCTGCTGGCCGAGGCCCATGATGCCGCCGCCGCCGAGCGCGCTCATGAGGCCGCCGAGCAGACCGCCGCCGCCGGCGCCTTCGCCGTTGAACTGGGCGACGAGTTCGGTGGCGCCCGGGATCTTCTCGATCATCTCGGCGACCGGGCCATCGGCCGCCTCGCGCTGCAGGAAGCCGAGCATCATGCCGAGCGCCTTTTCGGCCAGGTCAGGCGCAATGCCCACACGATTGGCGATTTCAGTCACAATCTCATTCATCGTCTGCCTCCTATTTTGACGTTAACGTCAACGTAATCGAATCGAGGCGGCAACTCAAGCGTCGCTTTCCAAGGTCTCCGCTCCTGCTTTTCCTTTTAACGCAGACAGTTGTCCGTCTCCCGTCGCCTGCTTATAACAGAGAAACGATATTTGCATGAATGTGCGAAAAGAGGATCATCGCATATTCTGGAACTGAGCTGCGGCATCGACCGAGGAGACATTTTTACATGCTCGAGGACGGCAAGATTTTCATCGGCGCAAGCCGCAATCCTGATGACAGCATCAACAAGGGCGAATATCTCGACCTCAAGTTCGGCAACCGGCACGGCCTGGTGACCGGCGCCACCGGTACCGGCAAGACGGTGACCCTGCAGGTGCTGGCCGAGGGCTTTGCGAAAGCCGGCGTGCCGGTTTTCGCCGCCGACATCAAGGGCGACCTCTCGGGCATCGCCGCCAAAGGCGAGCCGAAGGATTTTCTCACCAAGCGCGCCGAGCAGATCGGCTTTGCCGACTATGAATTCGACCAGTTCCCGGTCATCTTCTGGGACCTCTTCGGCGAAAAGGGCCATCGGGTGCGCACGACGGTCGCCGAGATGGGACCGCTGCTGCTTGCCCGGCTGATGGATGCTTCCGAGCCGCAGGAAGGCGTCATCAACATCGCCTTCAAGATCGCCGACAAGGCCGGCCTGCCGCTGCTCGACCTCAAGGATTTCACGGCGCTGCTCAACTATATGGGTGAGAATGCGTCAGAGCTTTCCAACCAGTTCGGGCTGATTTCCAAGGCCTCCGTCGGTTCCATCCAGCGCGCGCTGCTGGTGCTGGAACAGCAGGGCGCCGAACATTTCTTCGGCGAGCCCGCGCTGAAGATTTCCGACATCATGCGCACGTCGAACAATGGCTACGGGCAGATCTCGGTGCTTGCCGCCGACAAGCTGATGATGAACCCCCGCCTTTATGCCACCTTCCTGCTGTGGCTGCTTTCCGAACTCTTCGAGGAACTGCCGGAGGTCGGCGATCCCGACAAGCCGAAGCTGGTGTTCTTCTTCGACGAAGCGCATCTGCTCTTCAACGATGCGCCGAAGGTGCTGGTCGAGCGCGTCGAACAGGTCGTGCGCCTAATCCGTTCCAAGGGCGTCGGCGTCTATTTCGTCACGCAGAACCCGCTCGACGTGCCGGAAACGGTGCTCGCCCAGCTCGGCAACCGCCTGCAGCATGCGCTGCGCGCCTATTCGCCGCGCGAGCAGAAGGCCGTGAAGACGGCCGCCGACACCTTCCGCCCGAACCCCGCCTTCGATTGCGCCACCGTCATCACCACTCTCGGCACCGGCGAGGCGCTGGTCTCGACGCTGGAAGCCAAGGGCGCGCCGTCGATCGTCGAGCGAACGCTGATCCGCCCTCCATCCGGCCGCGTCGGACCGGTGAGTGACGCCGAGCGCCAGCAGGTGATGGACCATAGCCCCGTGCTCGGCGTCTATGACGAGGATGTCGACCGCGAATCCGCTTTCGAAATGCTCGCCGCACGTGCCAAGAAGGCGGCTGATTCCGAAGCCGCCAAGCGGGCGCAGGAAGAGGCCCCGGCGCCACAGGAAGGCAGCACCACGTCCGGCTGGACGCTGCCCGGCTTTGGCGGCAGCGATGACGACCAGCCCGCCCGCGGCCAGTCTCGAGGCCGCGCCGGCTATCAGCGTGAAACGGTCATGGAAGCAGCGATGAAGAGCGTTGCGCGCACGGTGGCGACCCAGGTCGGCCGGGCGCTGGTGCGCGGCATCCTCGGCAGCCTGAAGCGCTAAGACCAAAGCGCGGCGCAATCTTTCAGATCCGCTTGCCGCGCTTTAAATCCCTGTTTTACACAGGTCGCGCAAAATCGCCGCGCGACATGCCTTAATCAGCGCTTACGGACAAATTCCGTGCGCAGGACGAGGCCCTTGATCGTATCGTGACGGCAGTCGATCTCCTCCGGATTATCCGTCAGACGGATCGAGCGGATGACAGTGCCCTGCTTCAGTGTCTGATTGGCGCCTTTTACTTTCAGGTCTTTGATAAGCGTGACGGAATCGCCGTCTTTCAACACGTTTCCGGAGGCGTCGCGAACCTCGGACGCAGCCTGCGCGGCTGCAGCCATCTCAGAAGCAGGGCGCCATTCGCCTGTCGCCTCGTCATAAACATATTCGTCGTCACCGCCTGCCATCACTTCGTCCTCGATCTGGAATTTCCTCAGTCCATCGACGGCCGCTTATAACGATCACAGGGTGTTGTGCAACTATAGTGGCAAACAGGCCGGCGAAATGTGTCCGGTCACAATCAGGTGTTCCGGCCTTTGCGGTAACGCGACCTGCGCGCCATCCTCCCTGTGGTCAGACCGCAGATCGATCAGCTTCGGCACGGCGGCGGCGCATCAGGAAGAGTGCGAGCGCCGAAAGGCAAATCGAGATTTCCAGCAGGAATGTCCAGTGAAGCAGGAAGCTCATGATCCAGCTGGCATGGGTTGCGGGGACTCGAACCAACTCGAATTCGCGAAAGGAAAAAGGTGCCAACCAAAAGAGCGGTGCCGCGATCGTGTCCATGACCATATGCAGCATGGCGGCTGCGAAGAAGACGCAACCTGCAGCGAGCCAGGCCGGACGAAGCCATTTGAGGAGCGGCAGGATAAGGATCGCCGAGACCAGCCAGAAGAGCGGCCAATGCGTGACATAGGCATGGTGATGAACCCGTCCGCCGGAGGCGTAGAAATAGATCATGTCAAAATCCGGCATGACGCTGCCGATCAGCGCCGTCGCCATCATGGCGGAGGACGACGCGCGCGCGGCAGTTCCGAGGATATAACCTGTCGGCAGATGCGCGATGAGCATGCGGTGCCTCCCCGTGATGTCTGACATCGCTAAGAAGCGATTGTGTCGGGATCAAAGCGGCCGCGACATGAAGACTTCGGTGTGGCTGATTTCAGCCGGCACGGTGTGAAAAGGCGGGCAATGGGTAAAGCCGAAGGCTTCATAGAGCGAGAGCGCACTTTTCAGATAGGCAGCGGTATTGACGAGCATAGTGGAGCGGCCGGTCTTTTTTGCTTCCTCGAATACCCTTCGCATCAGCAGATTGCCGATGCCCCGGCCGCGAAAAGCGGGGTCCACGTAGAATTTATGAATCTCCATGGCATGCGTCTCGAATGGCGCGAGTGCGATGCAGCCCGCCGGCGCTCCTTCCCACCGTGCGAGGAGCATTATCGCTTCATCGGAGCCGTATTTCCGGGCGAGGCTTTCATGATTTTCGCCGTGAAAAAGCGTCATGACAATCTCGGCACGAACGCCATGATCACGTCCCATCTCCACATCCAGGGCACCGAGCGCCTCGCAGAAGCCGGCGGCGATGACGAAATCCTCTGTGCTGTCTGCCCTTGAAACGGAAATCATCCCCACGTCCCCCGATCCCGGATGATGAAGGCCCTTCATACCATCTGAGCGTGTTTACTGCCATCGTGATCCCTTGTTTCCAGACGCAAGCAATGGTATTCCCTCGTGCAACCGAGAAAGAAAGGAGGGCTGCGCGTGAATATCTATTTCCGGCATCATCGCCAGCGTGGCCCAGTCAACGCCCTGCAGATGCGTTTGCAGGGCTGACCAGAGACCGTTTCTCGCAAATCTCCTCCTGGTCTGCCCCTAGTGGCACTGCTGCACCTGAATGCCCGCCGTTCAAGCTGCAAGCATTTCATCATCCGCCAAGCATAACGCGCTTTTCCGTCGATGGCTGGAAGCCCCGGATATGCGCGATCGCTTGGCAAGACCAGGATACGATCATGACCCTCATCAATATCCGCAATCTCGGCATCGTGCTGTCCGCGCCGCTGTTTTCGAAGCTCAATCTCGTCGTCAATGCCGGCGACCGGATTGGCCTCGTGGCGGCGAATGGGCGCGGCAAATCTACCCTGCTCAATCTCGTGACGGGCAAGCTGGAACCGACCGAAGGCGAGATCACCAAGGCGCGCGGGCTCACCATCGGCCATGTGGAGCAGAACGTGCCGCCGGCACTTCTCGACGCCAGTTTCCGCGATGCCGTGCTTCTCGCCCTTCCTCCTGATCAGGCTGACGGCGAAAGCTGGCGTGCGGATGTCGTGCTGGAATCGCTCGAAGTGCCGGAAGAGTTGCGCGAACGGCCGCTCCGACAGCTCAGCGGCGGCTGGCAACGGCTGGCACTGATCGCCCGCACCTCCGTGAACGAACCGGACGTGCTGCTGCTCGACGAACCGACCAACCATCTCGACCTCGAAAAGATCGCGCAGGTGGAAAGCTGGCTGAACGCACTGCCACGCGATACGCCCGTGATCATCTCCAGCCATGACCGCGCCTTCCTCGATGCGACGACCAACCGAACGCTCTTCCTGCGGCCGGAGCAATCGCCGGTCTTCTCCCTGTCCTATAGCCGGGCGAGAGCGGCACTCGACGAGGCTGATGCGTCCGACGCGCGACGCTACGAGAAGGATATGAAGACGGTCGAGCAGCTGCGTAAACAGGCGGCCAAGCTCAACAATATCGGCATCAACTCCGGCAGCGACCTGCTGGTGGTCAAGACAAAGCAGCTGAAGCAGCGCGCCGAGAAGTTGGAGGAAACCGCCAAACCCGCGCATCTGGAGCGTTCGGCAGGCGCGATCCGCCTTGCCAACAGGGGCACGCATGCGAAGGTCCTCGTCACGCTCGAGGATGCAGAGGTCACGATGCCAGATGGTACGCTGCTCTTCCGCACGGGAAAGCAGTTCATCTGCCAAGGCGACCGCATCGTGTTGCTGGGCCTCAACGGCGCCGGCAAGTCGCGGCTCGTCTCCATGCTCAGGGCAGCGATCGCAGAACCGGAAACGGCAAAGGCCGACATCAAGGCCACGCCCTCGCTGGTGCTCGGCTATGGCGACCAGCTGCTTGCCGATCTCAGCGATGCCGATACGCCGCTGCAGACGATCATCCGCCGCTTCGATGTCGGCGACCAGCGGGCGCGCTCGCTGCTTGCCGGCGCCGGCATGACGATCGAGATGCAGGGCAAGCCGGTCAAACTGCTCTCGGGCGGGCAGAAGGCACGGCTCGGCATGCTGGTGCTCAGACTGACGCAGCCGAACTTCTACCTGCTCGACGAGCCCACCAACCACCTCGATATCGAAGGGCAGGAGGCGCTGGAAAGCGAGTTGATGGCGCATGAGGCGAGCTGCCTGCTGGTGTCCCACGACCGCAGCTTCGTACGGGCAGTCGGCAACCGCTTCTGGCTGATCGAGCGGAAGAGACTGGTGGAGGTTGAGAGCCCGGGAGGGTTCTTTGCGAGTGTGGGGGCTGGATAGGCAGCTGTCGCGCCCTCATCCGAACCTTCGCGCCACCTTCTCCCCGCCGGGAAGAAGGCAGAGAACGTCCGGAACATCCCTGCTCCCCTCGGGGAAAGGTGCTGGCAGACGGATGAGGGGCTGCAAATGAATTGCTCGCCCCCTGTAACCAGCAAATCCTACCGCTTCTCAGCCGACAGACAGAAAAACGCGCCCTGCGGGTCCATGGCCTGGCAGACCCAGGAGCCGGGGACTTCCATCGGGCCGTTGACTACCTTGCCACCGCCCGCGTTGATGCGGTCGATCGCGGCATCGAGCGCCGGCACAGTGAAATAATAGGTCCAAAAGGACATTTTGATTTCCGGCGGGCGGGTCATCATGCCGCCGGTCTGTTTTCCGTGCTCGGCGAAGATGTGGTAGACGCCCATCGGCCCCATGTCGAAGTCCTGATCCTTCGTCCAGCCGAAGAGCTTGGAATAGAAATCGAAGGCCTTGGCGCCATCGGTGGCATAGAGCTCGTACCAGCCGATATGGCCTGGTGTGCCGACAGGGACTTCCGGACGCGGGGTTTCCGGCGGGATCGGTGTCATGATGCAGAGAACGGCACCCTGCGGATCGGCGACGACGGCGAAACGACCGATACCTGGGATATCAGCTGGCGGGCGGCGCACGGTGCCGCCATTTGCCTCATAATCTTTTGCCGTCTGATCGACATCATCGACACAGAGATAGGCGGTCCAGTTCGGGGGAATGCCCTGACCTTCCAGCTCGGCCGGAAAGGGCATCATGCCGACTGAGGGAACACCGTTCGCCTCGAAGATCGAATATTGTGGCTGGTCTTCCGCCGGCATCGGCGATGAAGTCCAGCCAATGACGGAGCCGTAGAATTTCTTCGCCGCATCCGGGTCGGGCGTCATCAGTTCACACCATATGAATTTGCCATGTGTATCGGACATCGTGCCCTCCTGGGTCCACGCTTGAGTTCTGTCGCTTTGTTCTCAGGCAATTCCGCGCGCAAAACCGCTCTCGCGGCTTTGCTGGAATTGCTCTCATCGATATGCCCCGGCGATTTCAGCCCTTGCGGGTATATTTGACTTCCATGAACTGCTTCCAGGTGCCGTCGGCTTCCCTGACGCTCGATGTGAAGGTTCTGGCGTTGTCGTCGAGGAAGGCGATCTGCTCGCGATAGTCGGCAAGGCCGTCGCCTTCGAAGGCCGGTCCCCTGGTATAGAGCGACAGAACATTACCCGAGGGCTCGATCTCGCCCTCATAGGTCCACATGTAGTCCATCATCGAGCCGATCCAGCTGCCTACATATTTGCTTTTGCTCGAGTCGTAGCCGAGGGTCAGGATCGTCGTTGCCTGCTTGCCGTCGGTCATTTCACCGGCTCCTTCGGCAACGAACCAGATGCCTTGCAGGGAGCGCACGCTCTCCTGCCAAGGCTTGTCGCCGGTCATGTCCGAAGCGGCAACGGTCCAGTGACCGACCATTCTCTCCAGGAAAGCATGCTCCTTCAGCACTTCTGCAGTCTTCATCGTCCTTCTCCTCCGGATGATGGATGGCTGGGTCTAGTGGCAGCTGGATGAGGCTTGGGGGGCTTCCTCATATTCATCGTGACGCTTCACGAAATCCATGGTCGAATCTTCGTTGCGGCCCTTGGGCGCGTGATCCAGGATCATCAGCGTACCAAGGATCTCTTCGGCGCCGCGGGCATAGCTCGAATAGGTATGGAACACTTCGCCCTTCTCATTCCGGTAAAAGGCCGAAAGTCCGGGCAGCTCATCATTGGCGTCAGAGGGCGCTATCGGAGAGAAATTATAAAAGACCTTGTCTTTGGCAAGGTCCTCAGGCGTGAAAGATACGTGATAGTCGAAGTTGAAATCGCTGCCGAAGGACGAAACCCAGGGGAATTTCCAACCCATGCGCTGCTTGTAGGCCTCGATCTTGGCAAGTGGTGCGCGGGCGACGGCGACAAGTGTGACGTCGTGGTGGTTCAAGTGCGGCAGCGTGCCGTCGAGATGATCGGCGAGGAACGAGCAGCCGGGGCAACCGGCCTCCCATTCAGGGCCGAACATGAAGTGATAGACCATGAGCTGGCTGCGGCCATCGAAAAGGTCGGCGAGCGATTTCGGCCCCTGGGGCGTATCGAACGTGTAGTTCTTGTCTACTTTCACCCAAGGCAAAGCCATGCGCTCGGCATTCACTTTGTCTCTGAGATGCGTCGCCTCTTTCTCTCTCAGGAGCAAAGCTCGGCGGGCTTCAAGCCATTCCTCGCGGGAAACGGCGGGATTTTGAGTCACCTTGTTCAACATGATCTACGCCCTCCTCCGGCGCGGCAGGCATTTTCCGGCAGATAGTCTCCTCTCCTTGACTAAATACATTGATATCAATAGAAATAGATCATGTCAAACTCGATCGCGATTCCTTTTTCTACGACGCTTCTGGTGCGGGATACGTGCCTGTGCCTGCATGTGCAGCGCGTAGCCCGTGCGCTCGCAAGGCTGTTCGACGATGCATTGCGGCCCGTCGGCCTCACCAACGGCCAGTTCTCGCTGCTGATGTCCCTGAACCGACCGGAACCGCCACCGATGGGACCGGTCGCAAGCCTGCTCGCTATGGATCAGACGACACTGACGGCGGCGCTAAAGCCGCTGCAGCGCAAGGGTTTCGTCAATGTGGTGCAGAATCCGAGGGACCGGCGCGGCCGCCTCCTCTGCCTGACGGATGAAGGGCGGACGGCGCTGCAAAAGGCTCTGCCGATCTGGGAAAGCACGCATGCTGCGCTGGAAGCAAAGCTGCCAAATGGCGATGCGGATGGGCTGAGGCGGGACTTGCAGTACCTGGCGTGAACCCTACAAGGCGCGGGATAGACGGCTGCAAAATTGGCCGCAAAAAGCCTCTTGACTTAGAGTGCGCTCAAAGCCGTAGCTTCCTTGGCGTCGTGACGAGAACAGGTGTTTCATGAAGATCAGCGACCTCGCGAAACGGTGCGGTCTGTCAGCTCATACGCTGCGTTATTACGAGCGTATCGGCCTGCTGCCCTATGCCGATCGCGACCGATCCGGACAACGCGACTACGACGCTTCAATCCTTTCCTGGATCGAGTTTCTCGGCCGTCTGAAGACGACCGGCATGCCGATCCGCGACATGCTGCTTTATGCAAAGCTTGCCGGTAGCGGGAAAGCCACTTTCGGCGAGCGTCGCGAGATGCTCAAGAAGCATCGTGAGCATGTCCGGGCCCATGTGGCCGATCTCGAATCCTGCCTTCGCGTCCTCGACGGCAAAATCGCCTCCTATGAGGAGGCGGAAGAAAGGATGAGAGATGACAAACGGAAGATTGCAGACACGCCGGCTCGGGCAAGGACTTGAGGTCGGGTCGATCGGCCTCGGCTGCATGGGCATGAACTGGGCCTATGGCGCAACGGCGGACGATAGAGGTGAGGCGATCGCCACGATCCATCATGCGCTTGAGTGCGGTGTCACCCTGCTCGATACGGCCGATACCTATGGTCCGCACACCAACGAAGAACTTGTTGGGGAAGCGATCAAGGACCGGCGTGACCAGGTGGTACTGGCAACCAAGTTCGGCATCGTACGCGCAGCTGGAGCGATGCCCGGCGTCAGCGCCCAATCGGCCAACGGACGGCCAGACTATGCAAAGGCATCCTGCGAAGGGTCTTTGCGGCGGCTCGGCGTCGACCATATCGACCTCTACTATCTCCACCGTGTCGATCCCGATACGCCGATCGAAGAGACGGTGGGCGCGATGAAGGAACTCGTCGAAGCCGGCAAGGTCCGGCATATCGGCCTGTCGGAAGCCAGCGCCGAGACGATCCGCAGGGCGCATGCCGTGCATCCCATTGCTGCCGTTCAAAGCGAATATTCGCTCTGGTCGCGCGAACCGGAAGACGGCGTGCTGCAGACCCTTCGTGAACTCGGGATCGGGCTTGTCGCCTATTCACCGCTCGGACGCGGCTTCCTGTCCGGAGCGATCAAGTCCGTCGACGAACTCGCGTCCGACGACTACAGACGCAGTTCGCCGCGGTTCATGGGTGACAATTTCAAGCGCAATCTCGAACTTGTCGCTGTGGTCGAAGAGATCGCGCGCCGCAAGGACGCAACACCGGCGCAACTGGCGCTCGCCTGGGTGATGGCTCAGGGCGAAGATATCGTGCCTATTCCCGGAACTCGCCGCCGCACACGGCTCGACGAAAACCTCGGAGCGGCTGCCGTTGATCTGACGCAGCAGGATCTCGAGGAAATCGCCGGCGCCCTGCCCCGCGCTGTCGGAGATCGCTACAGCGAAGTCGGCATGCGCGCGCTCAATGGATAAGACATCCGGAAAGCATGAAGTCTTCTCCCCAACGTCTGGGGAGAAGACAGTATTATCGTGACGATCAGCGCGTCAGGTCGAGCGATGCCGTCAGGTTGCCCATCGGCGGCTCGTTGTTCAGCGCCAGCGCCTTGTCGCGGGCAAGCAGACCCGGCAGCACCGGCAGGTCGTAACGGGCCGTGATCAGGCGCAGGATCGAGGTCGTGTCATATTGCGTATGGTCGATCATGCCGGCCTTGGCATAGGGCGAGATGATGAAGGCCGGAATGCGGTTGCCAGGGCCCCAGCGGTCGGCCTTCGGCGGAGCGACGTGATCCCAGAAGCCGCCGTTTTCGTCATAGGTGACGATGACGAGCATGTGGCCCCATTGCGGACTCTTTTCGAGATGGGAGACGAGATCGGCGAGGTGCTGGTCACCACTCGAAACATCGGCGTAACCGCCATGTTCGTTGAGGTTGCCCTGCGGCTTGTAGAAGGAAACGGCCGGCAGTTTGCCGTCGTCGATATCCTTGATGAAGGCTTCGCCACCGAGGCCGCCGTCCTTCAGATGTTCGGCGCGGGCGGGCGTGCCCGGCGCGAAGTTGGCGAAATAGTTGAAGGGCTGATGGTGGAACTGGAAGTTCGGCACCGGCGTGGCGTTCTTGCCATCGAGCGCTGCCTGCCAGGCGCCGCTATACCATGCCCAGGTGACGCCCTTCAGCGACAGCAGGTCACCGATGGTGATTTCGTGCTGCGGCGGCAAGGTGTTGGGCTGCGAGGGATCAGCATAGGCTGCATCGCCATCCTTGGCCGGAGCATTGGCGCTCGGCTGGTAGGGCGGCTGCATGGTGTTGACGGCATAGAAATCCGGCGTGAGGTTGCCGTCGGAGACGAATTTCGGGGCACCGTCGAGCGCGGATTTTGGGGCATTTTCGGCAACGGTCAGCGAAATGCCGTCGGCATCGACCTTGGCGATCGTGGGCTTGGCGGGGCTCTTGTCGGCATCCGCATAATAGGGTGCGCAGGCGCAGATCAGCTGGAAGTGGTTGAAGAATGAGCCGCCGAAGCCGCCCTGGAAGAAGTTATCGGCGAGGACGTATTTCTTGGCGACCTGCCACATGGGCAGGATCGAGCCGTCATAGTGGCCCATGACAAGGCTGCCGGAATCAGCCCAGGCGACGAACTTGTCGTTCTTGCCGCCGTCGATCTGCATCTGCTCCTGGTAGAAGCGGTGCCAGAGGTCGCGGGTGATGACATTGGTCGGCTGCGCGAAGCCCTTGGGATCGTCGATCGAGAAGACGGCATTGGCGAGGTGGGCGGACTGCGCCTCGGTGATCGCGGGTGTCACACCCTTGGCGGTCAAGCCGCCCCAGGCCGGCGGCAGTTCGGCGAGCGGTGCGCCATCGCGATCGAGCTGGCGTGCCTGGCTTTCGCTTGCGTTGGCGAGGCCGTTGGCACCCGGAAAGCTGCCATAGAGGTTATCGAAACTGCGGTTTTCAGCGTAGATGACGACGATATTCTGGATTTTGTCCATGCCGGCGGGCGCTGCATGGGCGGCCGTGGCAAGCGCCAGCGGCAGCATGGCCGAGCCGGCCAGCGAAAGATTGCGGAGGAATTTCAGTCTGGTCATGGCGGGATACCTCATGGCTAAGGGGGCGTGGCTAGAGGGGCGCCGGGCGGACGTGGAAGACCCAAGCGCAGGCGAGACGCTATTCCCGCCATCTATCAGCTTTGTGACATCGGGCGGGTTGTTGCAGCGGCCGGTACGCGCGCGTCATCAATCTGTTGCAGTCAGGTTCGATCATGAGCGTGCATCATGTTAACCCATTGGAATCGCTGACATGGCGACAAAGATTATCTGGCTTCTGCGGTCTGGCCTGGCGCTTGGTCTGGCGGTCAGTGCGCTCGGTTTTGGCCTTTTGCCCCTGCGGCAAAGCAGCGCGGCCGTCACCGGCGGCGTGCACCCCGGCCCCATGTCGCGGGCGCAAGCCTATGCCCGCGCTGAGGCGCTGACGGAACTCGGCCGCAAGATGTTCTTCGATTCCTCTCTTTCGGCCTCCGGCATGCAGGCCTGCGCCTCCTGCCACGATCCGCATCATGGTTTCGCCCCAGCTTCCGCAACGCCGATCGAAATGGGCGGGCCGCATATGGACCAGCCGGGACTGCGCGCCGTGCCGACCTTACGCTACCTGCAGGCCGTCCCCTCCTTTACCGAGCATTTCTACGATTCCGAAGACGAAGGCGACGAGAGCGTCGACAATGGGCCGACCGGCGGCCTGACCTGGGACGGGCGCGTGGACCATGGCTACGACCAGGCGAAGATCCCGCTGCTTTCGCCTTTCGAAATGGGCAACAAGGACGAAAGCCAGGTCGTCGCCTCGCTCAGCAAAGCAGCCTATGCCGGTGATTTCAAGGAGATTTTTGGCCAGGATGTCTTCGGCAATGCAGGGGATGCCTTCCAGGGAGCAGTCGAGGCGCTCAGCACTTTCGAGCAGAGCGGCGCAGACTTCTATCCCTATTCCAGCCGCTATGACACCTTTCTTGCCGGCAAGGGCACTCTGACGGCGCAGGAGCTTCACGGGCGCGAGCTCTTCGAAGATCCGGCCAAGGGAAACTGTTCGAGCTGCCATCTGAGCGAGCCCGCCAATGATGGGGAGCCGCCGCAATTTTCCGACTTCGGCTTCCTCGGTCTCGCAGTGCCGCGCAACATGGCGATCCCGGCCAACAACGATCCTGACTATCACGACCTCGGCCTTTGCGGCCCTCAGCGTACCGATTTCAAGGATCGGCCGGAATACTGCGGCCTGTTCCGTACGCCGACTCTGCGCAATGTGGCGCTCAAGAAGAGCTTCTTCCACAATGGCTATTTCCATTCACTGCGCGATGTCGTCTCCTTCTATGCCACGCGCGACAGCGATCCGGGCCGCTGGTATCCGAAAAACGCCGACGGCACGATCCGCAAATATGACGATATACCCGAGGCCTATTGGGGCAATCTCAATCAGGACCCGCCCTTCGGCCGCAAGCCCGGCGATCCGCCGGCACTGACTGAATCGGAAATCGACGATATCGTCGCTTTCCTGGGCACTCTGACTGATGCCGATCAGTTGCCCGGGCCGGAACAGCGGGCGGCGCATTAATTCAAAAGAAAAGGCCGGAGCAATGCCCCGGCCTTTATTCACTGGCGCAGCAAGTAATCAGGCGACTGTGACCGGAACTTCGGTCGAGGTGCGCATGGCGTGGCTGTAAGGGCAGACGATGTGGGCCGCAGCTGCGAGCTTTTCAGCAGTTTCGCGGTCGACGCCCGGGATGTTGACGGTCAGGGCCACTTCGATCCCGAAACCGGTGCCATCTTCACGCGGGCCGATGCCGACGGTTGCGGAGACGGTGGTTTCCTCGGGAATCTTGACCTTTTCCTTGCCGGCCACAAATTTCAAAGCACCGAGGAAGCAAGCCGAATAACCGGCTGCGAAGAGCTGTTCGGGATTGGTGCCGGTTGCGCCGTCGCCGCCGAGTTCCTTCGGCACGGTCAGCGTGACGTCGAGAACGCCGTTTTCGGAAACGGCGCGGCCGGCGCGGCCACCGGTGGCGGAAGCTTTGGTCGTATAGAGAATAGGCATGACAATCTCCTTTGGTTAGCCCCGTTCGTTCGGGTTGAGTTTTTAATAATGTCCAATTAAATTGCACGCAAGTGAATTTTGCAAATTGCATTCAGAATTTGAAAAGAGGACAATGAGACCTCTAGGGATGGCAGCGATGAAAGCGAGAACTGCGAAAGTGATGGAAATACCGGAAGAGGAAAAGCGGCTGGAGAAGCAGCTCTGTTTCGCGGTCTACGCGACGGCGCATGCCTTTACCCGCGCCTACAAGCCCATACTCGACAGGGTGGGTCTCACTTATCCGCAATATCTCGTCATGCTGGTTCTATGGGAAAAAGCCGAACTGCCGGTCAAGACGATCGGAGAGCAGCTCGATCTCGATTCCGGCACGCTCTCCCCTCTGCTCAAGCGGCTGGAGCAGAACGGCCTCATCAAGCGCACCCGCGATTCCCGCGACGAGCGGCAGGTCATCGTGTCGCTGACGCCGAAAGGTCAGGCGATGAGGGGCGAGGTCAATATGATCATGTCTTCGATCGGCGAGGCGATCGGCTGCACGCTGGAGGAAATGGCGGTCATGCGTGACATGCTGAGCCGGCTGCGCGGAAACCTCAACGCAAGCATATAGGCCGTGACTTGATCACGGACTGAAAGAAGATGCCCGCGCCACCCGGCGCGGGCAATTTGCATTATTCCGCTGCCTGATAGGCCTGCGGGCGAAGCGTGGCGGTCTTCGGGCCGACAGCGGCAAGCAGAGTGATCAGGATCGCCAGCAGCGCCACGAAGACGATGCCGCCGACGTAAGGGTCCCAGCCGAAGTGCGGGGCTGCGGCGAAGATGGCGGAAGCGGCCGCAAGCACGATGCCGCCGCCGATCTGGAAGGAAGCGAAGAGCAGGCCGGAGGCAAGGCCGGACTTGTCTTCCTCGACGTCAGACAGTGCTGCAACCTGGATTGCCGGATAAGTCATGGCATAACCGACGCCGAGCGGGATCTGGTTCAAGGCAACCAGGATGATCGGATCGATGTGGCCGACCAGAGCAACCCAGAGGATATAGCTCGTCGCCTGCAGCCCGACGCCAACCGCCATCAGGCCCGTCGTGCCGCGGTTCTGCGCGACAGTGGCAAAACGCGGTGCAAGGAACATCACGCAGACACCGCCGAAAGCGAAACAGAAGCCGGTGGCAAAGGCCGACCAGCCGATCACATCCTGATAGTAGAGCGTGGCGATGAACTGGAAGCCGACATAGGCGCCCTGGAACAAAGCGGCGATGGCATTGGCATGGCTGA
Organism: Rhizobium viscosum; assembly: GCF_014873945.1. Taxonomy (NCBI): domain Bacteria; kingdom Pseudomonadati; phylum Pseudomonadota; class Alphaproteobacteria; order Hyphomicrobiales; family Rhizobiaceae; genus Rhizobium; species Rhizobium viscosum. The sequence goes on from NZ_JADBEC010000001.1 coordinate 877,278, forward strand.
GCTTTGCCCGGCGGAAGATATGCAGCGGCACCATGGGATCGGCATGGCGCGATTCGACGATCAGGAAGAGTGCGATCAGCACCACGGAAGCAACGAGCGAGCCCCAGGTTAAGAAGTCATTCCAGCCGACTGCGGCAGCGTTGGTAATGCCGAAGACGAAGAGCAGCAGGCCGGGGGTGATCGTCAAGGCGCCCGCCCAGTCGAAATGCTTGCGTCCCTCGCCGCGCCGCGCATCCGGAGGCAGGACAAAGGGAGCGATCGCCAGCGTGAGGATCGCGACCGGAGCGCCCATGACGAGCGTTGCCCGCCAGCTCACGAGGGTGGCGGCACCGCCGAGCACCATACCGAGCACAAAGCCGGTGGCACCCGTCGAGGCGAAGACGCCGAGCGCCTTGGCCCGCTTTTCGCCCTCGCCGAAGACGGAGAGCAGCAGGGCAAGCGCCGCCGGGGCGGTAAAGGCTGCGGCGATGCCTTTTACCAGGCGGGCAGCGATCAGCGTCGGGCCGCTATCGACGAAACCGCCGGCAATGCTGGCGGCCGCGAAGATGCCGAGCGACCAGAGGAAGACGCGGCGGTGGCCGAAGAGGTCGGCGACACGGCCGCCGAGCAGCAAAAACCCGCCGTAACCCAGCACATAGGCGCTGACGGCCCATTGAAGCGAGGTTGGCGGCATACCAAGTTCGGTCTGGATGGCAGGCAGGGCGACCCCGATGGTGGAAACATCCATAGCATCAAGGAAATTCGCAGCGCAGAGCAGCAGCAACGCCAGGCCGGCTCCGCGCGGAGATGGGGAATTGGTCATCGATCTCGGTTCCTTCTTTGCTGCCGCCTTCGCCGGGAGGCTGGGGGGCGGCAGGGAACGAGAAAATGTACAGCTTCAAACCCTATTGCAAATTGATAGTAGCCATGTCAGGTATTACTCATAATGATGAATGATGCTGTCCTTCGCAAAATTGATCTGAATCTCCTGCTCGCTTTCTCGGTGTTGATGCAGGAGCGCAATGTCAGCCGCGCTGCCGAAAGGCTGCTGCTCGGCCAGCCCGGACTTTCGGCCGCTCTCAAGCGGCTACGCGAGGCGCTGGACGATGAACTCTTCATACGCGTCGGCCGCGGCCTGCAGCCGACAGCGAGGGCGCTCGCCATCGCACCGGCGATCGAGGATGCGCTTTCCGGCATCGAACGGGCGATCCGCCCGCCCAAAGGCTTCGACCCATCGACATGGCAGGGCGAATTCCGCGTCGGCATGTGCGACAATCTGGAAACCGCCTTCTTCGGCCCGTTGGTTGCACGGCTGCGTCAGCTTGCGCCGGGCGCACGGCTCGTGGGCGTTGCTGCCGACAAGCGCGATGCGGCGCAGATGCTCGATGACGGCGCCTACGAATTCAGCATTTCCGTCCATGGCGAACCCGCCTCATGGCATATCCGCATGCCGCTGTTCGAGCAGTGTTCGATCGCCATTTACGATCCGCAGCAATTGAAGCTGAAGCCGCCGATCAGCGTCGAGGATTTCGTCGCCGCGCCGCATATCGCCATCTCCTTCGTCGGTAGTGCGACGACAGCGGTCGACGCTGCGCTCGACAAGGTGGGCTTGAGCCGCAACGTGGTGGCGACGGTGCCCCGCTATTCTGCGGTGCCGCCGGCGCTGAGAGCGATGCCGTCGATTGCCATCGTGCCGGAATCACTGGGACGCTGCATGGCGCAGCTTCACAATCTCGAGGTCTCGATGCCGCCGGTTGAGCTGCCGGCCGATCCAGTGTCGATGCTGTACCGGCGGGTGGACAGGGCGGATGAGCGGGCGTCGTGGTTCCGGCGATTGTTTGTCGAAGTGGCGGACAAGGCGCTGCTTGCCTCAGGGTGCAAGGCTGGGATTTGCGCTGAAGCGGCTTGATTTGATTTCGAAGCCAAACAAAAAGCCGCCCGTTTGACGAGCGGCTTTTTGTTTTAGGGTAGGCACCGCTCAGCCCTTCGCTTGGGCTCCGGGCGTTCGTCGTTACAATCGATTCACTGGATCGATTGTTGCCGCTGCGCGGCATCACTCCTCACTGCCAAACAACGATCGGGGTTTTGTTGGGAACGCGATCGTAGAGGTCGATGATGTCCTGGTTGAGCAGGCGCACGCAGCCGGACGAGACGGCCTTGCCGATGGAGCGCCATTCCGGGTTGCCGTGCAGGCGGTAGAGCGTATCTTCGTTGTTCGAGAAGATGTAGAGCGCGCGCGCACCGAGCGGGTTCAGGAGACCAGGTTCCATGCCGCCGCGTTCGATCGAGTATTTCGCAAGCTCCGGCTGGCGGGCGACCATCTCATTCGGCGGCTTCCAGCGCGGCCATTTCTGCTTCCACTGGATGACACCATTGCCCGACCACGCGAAACCTTCGCGGCCAATGCCGACGCCGTAGCGCATCGCCATGCCGCCGGGCTGGACGAGATAAAGGAATCGCGAGGGGGTATCGACGACGATGGTACCGGGCGGCTGGCCCGTTGGGTCCACGACCTGCTGGCGGTAGTAGCGCGGATCGATCTGCTGATAGGGAACGGCGGGGATGAGGAAGCCGCCGTCTTCGATTGGACCGTACATGACGGCAAGTTCTGCTTCGCCGGGTACGGTCGTCGTCTGGAACGCGCGGAAAGGCGAACGGTAGCTGATCGACATGCCGCCATTTTCGACCGTATTCGACGTGGAGGCACAGCCTGCCAGCGCGGAAGCCGCTGTCAAAGCCGAAAAGGAAAGAAAGCTACGACGGGAGAGAGGTTTATCGAGGCTCATGACGCGGGACTGATTTCCTTCGTGATGCGGGGTTTACCATAAACGCAGCTCACCCCTGATTCGTCCAATGCCGAAATCGACTACAGCGCCGCGCGTCTTCAGACGCGCAAAGGACGCTGTAGCACTTTAAACTGCTGCATAATTTTATCCTTAAAGCGATTCCGATTTAAGGAATTATGCAGTAGGAAAGATCTATCGGCTTGTGCTGAATAAACCATAGCATCACGCAGACGTGTCCGGCTCCGGGCAGACGATCTCACCTGCCCTGTTGCAGCCCTACATCACCACGATCTCGGACTTGGCCGGCACGCGATCGTAGAGGTCGACCACATCCTGATTGAGCATGCGTACACAGCCGGAGGAAACCGCCTTGCCGATCGACTGCCAGTCAGGCGTGCCGTGGATGCGATAGAGCGTGTCCTGGCCGTTCTTGAAAATATACATGGCGCGCGCGCCGAGCGGATTTTGGAGGCCCGGATTCATGCCGCCGTTTTCCGCAGAGAAGGACCGGACTTCCGGCTGGCGCGACACCATTTCGGCCGGCGGCGTCCAGCGCGGCCACTTCTGCTTCCACTGGATGACGCCACGGCCCTTCCAGGCGTAGCCCTCGCGGCCGAGGCCGACGCCATAGCGCATAGCCTTGCCATTGCCTTCGACGAAATAGAGGAAACGGTCCTTGGTATCGACAACGATCGTGCCGGGGCGCTCGTTGGTCTGGTAATCGACCTCTTGGCGCAGATATTCCGGCTGGATGCGGCTGGCGGGGATGGCCGGCAACGTAAAATCGCCATCCCTCACCTGGCTGTATCGGTCCATATCGAGGCGCAGCGGATTGCTGACCGGCAGGCCGTAGGTCTGGTGGAACTGCGTCTTGTAGAGTTCGCGCGTCTGGGGCACCGGCTGATCGGGTATCGGCTTGACGCGGCGTGGATCGACACCCGGCGGCTGGTAGAAGACCGGAGAAGTTTCCAGCACGAAGCGCGCCGGGGAATCGGCTGCAACATCGGGAACGAGAATGTTGCAGCCGCTGAGCATCGTTGCGGCAGCCGCAAGCCCGGCAAAGGGGAAAGCCCGGCGCAGAAAATTCATGAAACCACCCTCATCAGCGATCACGGAGACAGCATTATCTGCTCGCAGGATGGCATTCGCGGCTGGCGCGAGGCTGGTGCCCGAAGCTGAAACCGGCTGAAAAAGACGGTGAAGCAGGCCCTTGCCGGGCCCGCATCCGGCAGCTATCAGGCCGCCACACCGTGGAAGAACTGGATGCTCTGTGCGATCTCGGCCGGCAGCGCCGAGGTATGGTTGCCGGCGACCGTATCGGCTTCAATATGCGTGCCTGCAGCACGGGCGCGCGAGACAAGCAGATCGGCGCGATCGTTGAAGTGAGACTCTTCCGTGCCGTGCAGCACGCGCACCGGGCACTTGAAGCTGTGCGCATAGCAAAGCGCCGTGCGTACCTCGAATTCATGCGCGTTGGAATCGTCGAAGCGGATGTCTTCAGGATAGCGGTTGAAGAACCGGAAGGCATCCGCGTTACCTGAAATCGGCACGGCCGCCCGAAAATGATGCGTACTCATGGCCGTCAGCATGGTCAGCGTGCCGCCGACGCTATGGCCGGCGATGAAGAGACGCTCGGGATCGACGCCCGGCAGATGGCGCAGGCGCTCGGTCGCGGCGAGCACGTCGTCTACCTCGTCATAGAAGCCTGAGAAATTTCCCATCTGGCCGTTCTCGCCGCGCATGGACGGCATCATCACGACATAACCGGCATCCATGTAGGGCTTCATGAGCTGCCAGTGGCCCACGCCCATGGCATTGCCGCCGTGAAGGAAGAGGATGCCGGGCTTCGGCTTGCTCTCGCGCTTGTATTTAGACACCCAGGCCGTCAGCTCCAGCTCGCCGCCGTAGCCGGAGCGGTAGAAGATCCGGTCGGCGTCGGCAGGTGCTGTCAGCGGCTCGTATTTGTCCGGCGCCGGCCCTTTCTGCAGCAGCTTGGTGCGAAAGTGATGACGGACACTGGCATAGTCATGCTTGGCGAGCCTCGGAACGTCGGGAACATCGAAGGCATTCGCAAGGCCAGGCAACAAAAAAGAGCCGGCCATGCCTGCAAGCAGGCCGCGGCGTTGACGGAAAAAGGCATTTCGTTCTTGCGAGCTCATACGCGGCACCCATCATTTCCCCGGCTCAAAAAATCTGCACCGGATGAACGTTACCGCCAATACACATGCTGTTGAAAACGGGGGGCCTGCGTCATTTTTGCGCAGGCAGATGATATCAACCCGCCTTGGCGTCGATCATAGCAATGAGCGTGCGCAGGCGATCGGCCTCGTAGGAGGGCTTGTCGGGGCGCAATCTCGCGATGCGAGGGAAGCGCATCGCGACGCCCGACTTGTGGCGAGTGGAGCGATTGATTCCCTCGAAGGCGACCTCCACCACGAAGCCGAACTCCTTATCCGCCCGCACTGCCCTGACCGGGCCGAAGCGCTCGGTCGTGTTATTACGCACGAACTTGTCCAGCATTTCGAGCTCGGCATCGGTGAAGCCGAAATAGGCCTTGCCGACGGGGACAAGCTGTTCGCCATCCTCGTCATCCGCCCAGACGCCGAAGGTGAAATCCGAATAATAGCTGGAGCGCTTGCCGTGGCCGCGCTGGGCATACATCAGCACCGCATCGACATTGTACGGATTGCGCTTCCACTTGAACCACGGCCCCTTCATGCGGCCGGCCTGATAGATGCTGTCGCGGCGCTTGATCATCACGCCTTCGATAACGGGATCGGGCGGGGTGGCGCGCAGATCGTCCAACTGCTCCCAGGTGGAGAACGGCACCAATGGCGAAAGGTCGAAGCGATCATGCGGAGCGCGCTCGATAATTTCCGAGAGCCGGTCGCGACGCTCGATATAGTTCTTGCCGCGCACATCCTGCTCACCGTCGAAAAGCATGTCGTAAGCGCGGATGAAAGCCGGATATTCCTCCAGCATCCTTGACGTCACCGTCTTGCGGTTCAGGCGCTGCTGGAGATCGGAGAAGGTGCGGGTCGGATTGTTGGAACGCGCCGTTCCGCCGACCAGAAGCTCGCCATCGATGACGCCGGAAAAGCTGATTGAATCAAGAATATCAGGAAAGACGCCGGAGATATCATCGCCGGAACGGGAATAGATCCTGCGCGTCTCGCCGGAGCGGGAGAGCTGGACGCGGATGCCATCCCATTTCCACTCGGCTGCATAATTGGCGGGGTCGAGACTATCGAGATCCCCCTCCTCCACCGGATTGGCAAGCATGACGGAATGGAAGATGGCGGGCGTTGCAAGCACCGGTTTTTCTTCTCCGCCTTCCAGCCATTTGAAGAGCGATTCATAAGGCGGCTGCAGGCCATGCCAGAGGGTTTCGATCTCGGTCACATCCTTGTCGCCAAGATCGGCGAGCGCCTGCTTGGCAAGCCGGGCGGAAACGCCAATGCGCAGCGCTCCGGTCGTGAGTTTGATGAAGGCGAAGCGGCCGGAGGAATCGAGGCGGTCGAGCAGGTCGCGCACGAAGCTGCGCACCTCGGTGCGGCCGAGCGAATTCATCCTGACGACCACTTCGCCGAGGCGCGGCTGGGCAAATGCGGAGCGGTCGATATCGCGCTCATTGTCCCAGACCAGCGAGATGGTTTCGGCAAGATCGCCGACATAATCATAGGAATAGTGGAAGAGCACCTCGTCCATGCGCTCCAGCACCAGATCGCGCAACATGGCGGGCTTGACGTCGCGCACTTCGAGCGTGCCGGCGATGGCGGCAAGGCCGTAACCACGGTCAGGGTCCGGAGTGTCGCGGAAATAGTCAGTCAGAAGCTTCAGCTTGCCATTGCGGCTGGGGGTGAGGACCAGACGGTCGAGCAGGTCGGCAAAGGCTTTCATTTTGAGCCTCCATCCCTTCTCCCCCGCGGGGAGAAGGTGGCCCGAAGGGTCGGATGAGGGGGCCTCCAGCGCCGAATGTGAATTGCTCGTGTGACAGATAGCTCTTGCCGTGCGGCCCCCTCATCCGGCTGCCGCCACCTTCTCCCCGCTGGGGAGAAGGGATGTTTGGTCGGCCGCTCGCTGAACTTTGCGATTCGTGATGAGGGGTTTTCAGCCACGAACACCATCCTCAATCCCCCTCATCCTCATAGCCCACCAGATGCAGCGGCTTGGCCTTGATGCCCTGCAGCTCGCACCAGCGAACCAGCGCCTCCTCGCGGCCATGAGTAACCCAGACCTCCTGCGGGGCGAGCTCGGTGATCGTCTCGGTCAGTTCCGGCCAGTCGCAGTGGTCGGAAATGACGAGCGGCAGTTCGACGCCAAGCTGCTTGGCGCGCTGGCGCACCATCATCCAGCCGGAGGCGAAGGAAGGCAGCGGATCGTTGAAGCGGCGGGCCCAGCGGTCGGCGAAGGCGGAGGACGGGCCGATGACGACGGCGCCCTTGAAGATGGAGCTGTCGCGGCTTTCGATGGTGGCCGGCAACAGTTGGCCGAGACCGATGCCCTGGCTGATATAATAATCGCAGAGCCGTTCCATGGCGCCGTGGATATAGATCGGTTCGCCGTAGCCGGTATCGCGCAGCAAGCGGATGACGCGCTGCGCCTTGCCGAGCGCATAGGCGCCGACGAGGTGCGTGCGTTCGGGAAACTGGCGCAGCGAGGCGAGCAACTTGCCGGTCTCGTCGATCGGATCGGGATGGTGGAAGACCGGCAGGCCGAAGGTCGCCTCGGTGATGAAGACATCGCAGGGCACCGGAACATAGGCTTGGCAGGTCGGGTCGGGGCGGCGCTTGTAGTCGCCCGATACGACGATGCGTGTGCCATTCTTCTCGATGGCGATCTGAGCCGAACCGAGCACATGGCCGGCGGGATGGAAGCTAACCTTCACGCCGTTGACGACGAGCTCCTCCCCGAAAGCGACCGGCTGTTCGCTGACTGAGAAGCCGTCGCCGTAGCGGATGCGCATGATGTCGAGCGTCTGGCGGGTGGCGAGCACATTCACATGACCTGGACGCGCGTGATCTGAATGGCCATGGGTGATGAGCGCCCGCTCCACCGGCCGCACAGGATCGACATAGAAGCCGCCTTCCGGGCAATAGAGCCCTTCGGGGGCGGGATAGAGCAGCGCGTCTGGTCTCATGACAGCAAAGATAGTGGGAAATGTGTTTAGCGCCAGAGGGATACGCACCGTCAAATTTAGCCGTGAAGGCGAGCCTTGCGGCGCTCCCGTCCATTGCATCCGCCTACAAGCCTCGTTAGCTTCGCCCGCGCTACAGCAGGGAAGCAGATGAGAGGCGTATGAGGACTATTTTCGGATATGCATTGGCGGCGCTCGGGCTGATGTTACCTGCTGCGGCCGCGGCGACCGACTGGCAGCCGAGTGAGGAAGTGAAGGCCTACGCGATCACCGGCCGCACCGGCATGGAACTCTACCGGTCCATCGGCGAACACGGGCCGCAGGCTGGGTCAGGACGAGTGATCGCGCATACGACTTTCAAGCTGACCTGGACGCGCAAATACGAACAGCAGGGCAGCGCCTGCACCCTTACCTACGCGAAGCCGAAGCTCACCATCATCTATACGCTGCCGAAAGCGCCGAACGACCTGCCGGCGGCTACCAAGGCAAGCTGGGATAGCTTCATGGCCGGCGTGCGCATCCATGAGCGCTGGCATGGCGAGACGATCATCGAGATGGTGAAAGAGATCGAGACGCTGAGCAACGGCTTCTCCGTGCCTGATGATCCCGGCTGCAAGAAGATCAGGCCAGAGCTGACGGTGCGGCTCGGCGAGCTCTCCAACAAGCAGCGCCAGCGCGGCCGGGATTTCGACCGCGTAGAAATGAGTGAAGGCGGCAATATCCAGCAGCTCATCCTGAAGCTGGTGAACGGTCCCTGACCGGTTCAGAGCGCGGCGAGGAAAGCGTCGACGCGGCTCCAGGTGGCCTCCGCCGCCTTTGCATCATAGTCAGGCAGCGACGGATCGGTATAGAGATGACCGACGCCGGGATAGAGGAAAACCTCCAGGCTGATATTGGCTCTCGCGGCATGCGCACGCCACGCGGCTACTTCATCCGCCGGCTCGTATTCGTCGGGATCGGCAAGGTGGACCTGAACGGGAATGCCCTCGCGCGCATTGGCAGGAATCTCGGCGGTGCCGTGCAGCAGTAGCATGCCCGATGTCTGCGGTCGGCTCGGCCAGAGGCTTGCGGCAATGCCCGCCCCCATGGAGAAGCCGCCGAGCACGGCCGATGCCGGCAGGTCGGCGACCGCCTTTTCGGCGCGCCTGCAAAGCTCGGCCCGGCCGATTTCCTCGCGGATAGCGAAACCTTCCTCGATGGTCTGCCCTACCCCGCCCTCGTAAAGGTCGGGCGTGACAACCTCGTGGCCCGCAGCACGCAGGCGCGCCGCGGCATCGCGTTCAAGGGACCGAAACCCGTAGACCGAATGAAAAAGTACAATCGCCGCCATCGCTACCTCCCTACTTTGCTGGGTCAACATAGGATTTCTGCAACGTGAAGGCGAGACTTTACCCACAAAAGCCGCAAATGAGCCAAAGAACCACCGGAATCGCTTTATAGCCCTTTGCGAGGCGCGACCGGAGGGGATGATGGGACGGAAGCTCAAATATACAGGCGTGGCAATTCTCGCCTTTGCCGCCGCAGTTTATCTCAATAATACCAGCTTTTTAGCCGAACATCGCGAGGGCAAGCCACTGCTTCTGGCGCATCGCGGCATCGCCCAGCGCTTCGATGAGACGGGTCTCAAGAACGACACCTGCACCGCCGCGCGCATGCTGCCGCCGAAGCATGATTATCTGGAGAACACAATCCGATCCATGCGGGCGGGATTCGATGCCGGTGCCGATGTAGTGGAGGTCGACGTGCATCCGACGACCGACGGGCAGTTCGCCGTCTTCCACGACTGGACGCTCGATTGCCGCACGGATGGGCATGGCGTCACGCGCGAACATTCCATGGTCGAGATGAAGACACTCGACATCGGTTATGGCTACACGGCCGATGGCGGCAAGAGTTTCCCTTTCCGTGGCAAAGGCGTCGGTCAGATGCCGACCCTTGACGAGGTGCTTTCCACCTTCCCGGACAAACATCTGCTCATCAACGTCAAAAGCCGCGACCCCTCCGAGGGCGAAAAGCTCGCGGCCGTGCTGAACGGCCTGCCCGCTGAACGACGCATCAGGATCATCGTCTATGGCGGCGACGAGCCGATCGACCGGCTCCGGCAGCTGGCGCCCGATATCCGCACGGCTTCGCGCGCCAGCCTGATGGGCTGCCTTACCGGCTATATCGGCTATGGCTGGACGGGCATTCTGCCTGATGATTGCAAGAATGTGATGATGCTGGTTCCGATCAATTATGCGCCCTGGCTTTGGGGCTGGCCGGACAGGTTCCTCAAGCGCATGCAGGACGCAAATACGCAAGTCTTCGTCATCGGCCCCTATCACGGTGGCGGCTTTTCGACCGGTATCGACACTGCCGAACGCTTCGCGCAACTGCCTGACAATTATTCCGGCGGCATATGGACGAACGAGATCGAGACGATCGCCAATCTGGTGAAGTGATCAGGCGCCTCGCGCCAACAACATGACGACGATCTCTTCCGGCGCGACAGGCTTGGAGAAGCGATAGCCCTGCGCCTCCTCGCATCTGGCATGGCGCAGGAATTCCAGCTGCGCATCGGTTTCCACGCCTTCGGCGAGAACCGAGAGCTTCAAAGTCTGGGCGAGGGAAATGACGGCCGATGCGATGGCGACGGCGGTCTCATCGGCGGGCAGAGCCTCAACGAGCGAGCGGTCCATCTTCAACCGGTCGAAAGGAAAGGTCTTCAATGCGGCAAGCGAGGAATAACCGGCGCCGAAATCATCGATCGACAGGCGCACGCCGAGCGCACGCAGCGACAGCATGATGGCGAGCGCACGGGCGGCATCATGCATGATGACGCTTTCGGTCACCTCCAACTCCAGCCAGCGCGCATTGAGCCTATGGCTATCGATCGCTTCGGCGACGTGGGATGCGAAATCCGGATCGGTAAACTGCTTGGGCGAGACATTGACGGCAATGGTCAGTGGCGTCAGGCCCATGTCCTGCCAGGCCCGGGCCTGGCGACAGGCCTCGTTCAGCACCCAGAGGCCGAGCGGCACGATGAGGCCGGTTTCTTCCGCAAGCGGAATGAAATTGACGGGCGGTATCACGCCCTTGGTCGGATGGTTCCAGCGCACCAGGGCTTCGAGGCCGGTGATGCGGCCGGTCACGACATCGACCTGCGGCTGGTAGAGCAGGAAGAGCTGATTGGCGATGATCGCCTGGCGCAGTTCCTCCTGCTCGCTGAGCGGCAGATCGACCGGATTGCTCACGACGCCGTCGTGGTATTGCAGCGTGTTGCGGCCAAGCTGCTTGGCACGGTACATGGCGCGGTCAGCATTGGTGAGCAATTCTTCAGGCGTCGCACCATCCCACGGGAAGGCGGCAATGCCGATGCTCGATGTGACGGCGATCTCACCGGTTTCGGAGCGTACAGGCTTGGAAATCGCTTTTTGCAGCTCCCGCAGGCGCCGCATGATGCCGGCATCGTGGCTGGACTGGTGGACGAGCACGACGAGGAATTCATCGCCGCCGAGGCGTACCACCATATCGGAGGCGCGCACGCAGTTTGCCATGCGGGCAGCAGTCTCCTTGAGCACCTCGTCGCCGGCGGCGTGGCCGCTCGTGTCGTTGATCTCCTTGAAATTGTCGAGATCGATATAGGCAACGGTGACCTTGCGGTTGTTGCGCCGGGCCTGATCGAGGATCTTCGCCATGCGCTCCTTCAGGAAGGCGCGGTTCGGCAGGCCCGTCAGATCATCGTGATGGGCCATGAAATGGATGCGGTCATCGACGCGCTTGCGCTCGATAGCGATGCCGGCGATATGGGTGGCGAGCGCCACCAGCTTCATCTCGTGTTCGGTCGGGCGTCGCGTCTCTTTGGAGTAAAGCGCGAAGGTGCCGAGGACATTCTTCTGCGAGGTGCAGATCGGCGTGGACCAGCAGGAGCGGAAGCCGAACTGGCTGACCATCGCCCGGAAATCCTCCCAGAGCGGATCGGCCATGACGTCCTCGACGATGATGGTTTCGCCACGCCAGGCTGCCGTGCCGCAGGAGCCCACCTTCGGGCCGATGACAACGCCGTCGATCATGCGGCTGTAGGCGCCGGGCAAATTGGGAGCCGCGCCGTGGTAAAGCCGGGTGCCCTCGCTGTCGAGCAAGAGTACGGAGCCGGAAATGCCGGTCATCTGCCGTTCGATCATCAGCACCAGCGCTTCGAGGATCATCGGCAGCGGTTCGTTGCGGGCGATCATTTCCAGCAAGTTCGCCTGGCCGCGATAGAGTTCCTCCTGGCGTTTGCGCTCGGTGATATCGCGAGACACACCGATGAGCCCGACGACCTCGCCGCGATCGTTGCGCAGCGGTATCTTGGAAGTCAGGCGACACATGGTGCCGCCATCCGGCATCGGCACGAGTTCTTCCATGTCGATGCGGGGCTCGCCGCCCGACATGATCTCTTGCTCGACATCGAAACACCGGCGGGCCGTCTCAAAATCGAACAGATCAAAATCACGCTTGCCGGCGATCTCGGCAGCGTTCTCCAGCCCGTGGCTGCGCGCCACGACAGCATTGGCGAAGACGAAGCGGCTGTCGCGGTCCTTGACGTAAAGAAAATCGGGAAGCTCGTGGACGATCGCCTTGAGGCGGAGGTTCTCTATGCCTTCGGAAAGATGATGGGCAGTCGCCGCCATCATTGCCTCCGTGGCAGCTACGATACGTTGTGTCTCGGCACTGAAGCTGTCACCAGATTCCCAACGCCGGGCACCCATTCCTTTCATGACGCTGTTTTCTCCCGGTAACCGCAGGCCTATCCACAATAATCACAATTGAAACCGCTTTCTAAAATAACGAGCATTTCCTTCGGGGTGCTTAAATGGAAAGGTGAACAAGACGACAATATTTTTGGGTTTCGCTTGCAACTCGACCGACAGTTATTCTGCTGTTGCGGACATGTGCCGAAAAGAAGCATTTCAGCTGGCATGAATCCTGCCTAAGGCCATGACATGAAGAAAGATTTCAGCAAAGTCTCCCGACGGGATATACTTGGCATGATGGCAGCCTCCGGAGCGACCATATTGGTGCCGCGCGCTTCTGCGGCTCCGCTCAGTGCGGAGCAGCCCGGCATGCGCGGGTCGATCGATGCGGCGCAGTATCGCGCCATTCCCGAAAGCGGCGACAAGAAGAACCGCAACCTGCAGCAGATGATCGAGAAAGCGGCGCGCGAGAACGTACCGCTCTTTCTGCCATCAGGCACCTATCGCATCTCCAACCTGACGCTGCCGGATAATACGCGCATATCAGGCGTGCCCGGTGCGACGCGGATCGTCTATACCGGCGAAGGTCACCTCTTCGCTGCTGACAATGTCGGCCGCATCGAGCTTTCCAATCTGGTCATCGACGGATCGAACCGTTCGCTCGCCGACTATGCCGGCGCCCTCGTCCAGTTCACTGGCGTCGGCGAGGTGCTGATCGACAATTGCGAGATTGTCGGCAGCCGCAAACACGCGCTGCAGCTCGAGGGCTGCGGCGGGCGGATCGAGCGCAGCAAGATCTCCGGCGCAGGGCAGTCCGGCATTTATGCGGTGGAATCTGCAGGGCTTTCGATATCAGGCAATACGGTTTCGGATTGCGGCAATGGCGGCATTCTGGTGCATCGCTGGAAGAAGGCCGAGGATGGCACGATCGTTTCCGGCAACCGGGTCTTCAATATCCGCGCCAATGACGGCGGCACGGGCGAAAACGGCAACGGTATCAATATCTTCCGTGCCGATGGCGTGACGGTGACTGATAACCAGATCTCCGACTGCGCCTTTACCGCGGTTCGTGCCAATTCCGGCTCCAACATCCTGATCAGCAACAACCAGTGCCGCCGCTCCGGCGAGACGGCGATCTATGTGGAGTTCGAATTCGTCGGCGCGGTCGTCTCCGGCAATGTGATCGACGGGGCGGCAAACGGCATCTCGATTGCCAATTTCGACCAGGGCGGCCGGCTGGCAAGTGTGACGGGCAACGTCATCCGCAACCTGACGCTCAAAGGACCTTACAAGCACGAGGTCGGCTTCGGCATCGGCATTGCGGCAGAGGCCGATACGCTGGTGTCAGGCAATGTCATCGAAGATGCGCCGCGCTGGGGGCTGCAGATCGGCTGGGGGCCTTATCTGCGCAATGTCGTCGTCAACGGCAACGTCGTGCGCAAGTCGCCGGTCGGCTGCGCAGTCTCCGTTGCCGAAGGCGCCGGTTCGGCCGTCATCACCGACAACATCTTCCAGGAGATGGGCAAGGGCGCTGTGATGGGATTCGAGTGGGAGAAGCAGGTTTCTGACGAGCTTGCTGACGGTAGCTCGCGCTATAAACAGCTGACCGTTGAGCGAAACCGGATTTCCTGAGCGCTATCAAAAGCTTTCATCGATGTATCATCCGCAGATGCTTCCTTCATGGTCGCGCTGGCCTTAGGTTCGGCAGGTCGAAGAAGGGGACATTTCCATGCTGACGATTTATGGGGTTTACCGCTCGCGTGCGGCCCGCGTTTACTGGATGGCCGAGGAACTCGGGATCGAATTCCAGTCGGTGCCGGTGTTGCAGGCCAAACGGCTTGCCAACCCGCTCTCGCCGGACGCGCCTATCAATACTCTGTCGCCGAACTTCCTTGCGCTGAACCCGATGGCGCTTATCCCCGCCATCAAGGATGGCGATCTCGTGCTGAACGAGTCTCTGGCGATCAACCTCTATCTCGCGCGCAAGTATGGCGGCGACCTCGGTGGCAAAACCGTCGAGGAAGACGGTTTGATGACGATGTGGACGGTGTGGGCAGTTTCCGAGCTCGATGGCAACACCGGTAAGATCGTCTCCACCTACGATGACGGCAGGGAAAACTCCGAGGCAGGACGCGCGGTGATCGATGTCGCGTGCCGCACCATGAAGCGGCCGCTTGCTGTTCTCGAAAAGCATCTCGAGGGCAAGGACTGGATCGTCGGCGGACGCTTCACGGTCGTCGACCTCAACATCGCGGAAGTGCTGCGCTATGCCCAGAGCGAAACCGCACTCTTTGAGGCACATCCGAACATCGACGCCTGGATCAAGCGCTGCCAATCACGCCCGGCCTATCTGGAAATGCAACGCAAGCGCTCGCTGGAGCCGATCGAGGTCTGAGGTCAGCCGAAGATCGCGGCTGTTTCAGCCATTTCCTCGCGGATCCAGGTCTTGAAGTCGCGTACCTTCTTCGACTCGCGGCTGCCTTCTGCTGTCACGAAATAATAGCCGTCGCCGGTATTGGCCCGGATGCCGAAGGGTGCGACCAGCCGGCCTTCCTGCAGCGAATAGCCGGCGAGCGTCTGCCAGGCGAGCATCACGCCCTGCCCGGCAATCGCCGAATCGAGGCAAAGCGAGGCATCGGTGAACACATGGCGCACGGCGGGCGGCTCGCCAGAGAGACCGGCTGCCTGCATCCAGACATCCCATGTGAACATGGCATGGGCATCGATGACGGCCGGCAGTTTCAGGATGTCGGCCGGCTCCTTCAGCCTCGCGGCCATCTCGGGAGAGCAGACGGGAAACACCACCTGCTCCAGAAGATGTTCGACCTTCACGCCCGGCCAATGGCCCTTGCCAACGCGGATGGCAACATCGATATCGGAGGCGGCCAGATTGACAAGCTTGGTCGTTGCATCGAGACGCAGGTTGATTTCGGGGTGGCGCTCCATGAACCTGTCCAGCCGGCAGACCAGCCAGCGCGCGGCGAGAACAGGGGCCACCGAAATGGTCAGGATACATTCGTCCTTGCGCTGCGCCATCGAGACGGCTTCTGCAAGACGCAGGAAGCCTTCGTTCAGGGCGGCAAGAACGGGAGCGGCTGCTTCCGTTGCCAACATTCCCTTCGGCGTGCGTTCGAAGAGCAGCCGGCCAAGCTGGGCTTCGGCCTTGATAACCTGCTGGCTGACGGCGCCGACGGAAACGCCGAGTTCATCCGCCGCCGCTTGAAGCGAGCCAAGCCGACCGACGGCTTCCAACGTGCGAAGACCGTTGAGATGCACCGAGTTGAGATTTCTCATATAGTTTTCCTATAGCAAGAAACCGGTAATCTCAATTGAAAAGCAGGCGTTCGCGGCCGATATTGACTTCATAAAACAATCATCTCCATAGCAGCAAGATGCAAAGCGTCATCGCAATCGAAATCCTTTGCACCAAAGTCGAGCTGAGCCTCAGAAAGCGAGAGCAAGATGTCATTGCTGAAGTTTTTCTTAAGCCAATCGGACCCTGCTGCCAGGGTCTCGCAAAGCGAATATGATGGAGATGAAGATCTTCTCGATCATCCCGACATCGCCGCCATGTCGCAGCGGGAGCTTGCGGACCTGCCTCTGCCGCCACCCGCGCCCAAACGCCCTCTGCAACGACAACTAGAGAAATACACTTGAATATATGATAGGTTTCCGCCGGGAACATTCAGGGCGGATAAGATGACGGAGAGCGTGAACAGCATTCTGGCGCGGTTGAAGCGGCTGGCAAAGGAGGCGGGACTCCCCGGCATCGAGGAAAGTACATCCTATGGCAACCTGGCGCTGAAGGTCGGGGGCAAAAGTTTCGTCGCGGTCAAGGACGACGAAACGGTGGTCATCTCGATCCCGATCGATCACAAGGAACACCTGCTGACGATGGCGCCCGACATCTACTTTCAGACGAACCATTATGTCGGCTGGCCGCATCTGCCGGTCCGGATCGCCGCTATTGGCGACGATGAGCTCAAGCAGCGGCTGATCGACGCCTGGACGTACCGGGCGCCAAAGAAGTTGATTTCGGCCTACCGCGCTTAGGCTTTTTCGCGTGCCAATGCTCGCTGGACGGCCGGGCGCTCCAGCATGCGGGCATAGTGTTCGCTTACCCTGGGGAAGCGCGTGGGATCGACGCCATCGGATGGCAGCCAGCTCGTCATGACGAAGAGATAGGGATCGGCGACCGTATAGTTGTCACCCATCACCCATGGTCCCCTGAACATGGCTGCCTCGATCAGCTCGAAGCTTTCGCCCATGGTCTGCGGCACCTTGGCCTTCATGGATTCCAGCGCGGCTTCATCATCGGCCCAGCGGGAGCCGCGCGGGCGGTGGGCATGGTTCACATGCACGGTGGAAGAGATATACCCGTTGAAAGCCTGCAGCCGGGCAAACTCGAACGGGTCGTCGAGCGGCGCGAGCTTGGCGGCGGGCGCCATCTGGGCGATATAGGCGAGGATCGCCGTCGACTCGGTCAGCACGCCGCGGTCGGTCGCAAGTGCGGGAACGCGGCCCTTCGGATTGATCTTCAGATAGGCTTCCGAGCGCTGCTCGTTCTCCCGCGTATTGACCTTCTTCGTATCGAAGGAAAGGCCGGATTCCTCCAGGGCGATGAGGCTTGCAAGCGCGCAGGTTCCCGGTGCGAAATAGAGTGTGAGCATGGTGAGACTCCCCTTTCGGGGAGCCTTATAGCGCGAGTTTCAGGACCGGCGAAAGACGCCAGGGGCGCTTTCTCTTATCCCTGTCGGGAAGACGAGGCAGGGCCTCAAGCGCAACCCGGCACGTCCTCCAGCCGATACCAGACGGGAATGCCGCGCTCGGTGGCGATGCGCACGTCATTATCGGCACCCTTGGAATCGCCCGGCAGGCGCAGAACGCCCTCGCAAAGCTGCAGCAGCCTGCCTGCGACCGGATGGAAGATTTCCTCGTAGAGATCGTCACCCACCGATTTGCCGCCGGCGGCATGCCAGATCGGCAAGGCCACCCATTCGCCGATCATCGGCACATGGCCTGCCTTGAAGAGCGCGTGCGACGGCGCCTCGAGGCGCTTGAGATTGGCAGCCATCTTTGTTGGGTCATCGCCCGTTCCGGACCTGTAAGGCCCGGCAATCAAAATCAACATGATCTACTCCATTAACTCCCGGCCTCATGCACGGGATTTCACGAAAATGCATGATATTTCTTGAATGTCGAGTCAATTCGTGCATATTCACGATAGTTCGTAAATTTTCGTGCAGGATCATTCATGCTGACCAGCCAACGCAAAGCCCTCATTCTCGACTTCCTTCGCCGCGACGGGCAGGTGATCGCCAAGCGCGTGGCCGAGGATTTCGAATTGTCGGAAGACACGATCCGCCGTGACCTGCGGGAAATGGCGGCGGAAGGGCTATTGAAGCGCGTGCATGGCGGGGCCTTACCCATTGCTCCTGATCTGCCCGACTTCACAGCCCGCCGCGACGTCGCTTCCGACATCAAGGCGCGGCTCGGCGCGAGAGCGGCGCAGATGGTGAAGGCCGGGCAGATGGTCTTTCTCGACGGTGGCACGACCACGGCGGAAATTGCCCGTCACCTGCCACGTGACATTGCCTTCACGATCGCCACCCACAGCCCGACGATCGCCGCCGAGCTGGAGCATCACCCGACGGCCGAGGTGATCCTCTGCGGCGGCAGGCTCTACAAGCATTCCATGGTGGCGACAGGGGCAGCGGCGGTGGCGGCGATCTCGCAACTGCGCCCCGATCTCTTCTTCCTCGGCGTCACGGCGACCCATCCGGTGCATGGACTTTCCACCGGCGATTTCGAGGAAGCGGCAATCAAACGGCATATCGCCCGTTGCTCGGCCGAAACCCATGTCCTGCTAACCGAAGAGAAGTTCGACCTCGTCTCACCCTGCCCAGTGCTTGGAATTTCCGACGTGGCGGGACTGATCGTGCCAGCCGAGATGACAGCCGAACGGCTGAAGCCCTATCGCGATCTCAACGCTACGATCGTGGCAGCGTGATTGCCCTGTGAGACAGAGAACAGCGTGACACTCGACCTACGATTTAACGTGTGATTTCGATGCGGTCGATCGAGTAATCAGAGGCGCCGAGATCATCGGATTGACTGTGCGTGACCAAGAAGTAGCGAAGTTCCTCGATATAATATCCGCTTTCCTTCCAGCTTGTATGGTCGCACTGCAGCGGCCAGGCGCGGCCTTCAAGAGCAGCGTGGACAGTCTTCGCCTCGACCGACCGGCCAATCATGCAGGAGGTTTCTTGAAGCCCGGCTCCTCCCGACATTTCCGTATCGAAGGAAAAGGAGGCATCAGCAGCCCAAGCCGAGACGGTCAATGTCAATGCTGTCGTGATCGTTATCCTCTGGTTTTCCTGAGGGCCGTGTAAGCCCCGCTGGTTGTTTTTGGATTTCAGCTGCACTGGACCCACCTGTTCACGGTCCATGACGAAGCTTGGACTATAGACTTCCCGAACCCGGGTCGTCCCGCTTTTACCTGGTTTGACGACGAGGGTGACCTGGTGGCCAGGTCTTGTGCTGCTCGTCCTCGTAATGCTGGCCTCTAGTGCGACCGGTCCGTTGGGCAGTATCGCCTGCAGCTTTGCGGCCGTTGCCTGCACATTTGCGGGAACGGCGACATCATCCAGCCCAGGTTCGTCGCCGTAGCCAGGCTGGCTTATCTCTTGAAGAATCGATTGAAACGAGGCGCGCCCCTGGCTGAAGATTGTTTCATCGGGATGACTGAGGCATCCCCTGAATGATCGTTCGATGAGCTGCTGGGCTTCCCTCTCGCCGAATTTCTGCCTTATGACATCGAAATGCTCCATCACCGATACAATGACGGCATTGGCACCCTCATTGATGACGGTCTGGTTATTGTCGCGCATCGCGTCGACCAGGATTTGACATTTGGATTCAGTCGTCAAACTGCCGAGGAGCGGGTTAGGCGAACCGCCGGAGGATTCTGCCGCCTGTGCGCACCCAACCCCTGCCCAGAATGCCATGACGGCAACGACGCCGAACGACCCGAATCTTGCCACGCAGATATTTTCCTTGTTGATCCGCGCTCACTCGGTCAAAGCCGCGGTCACCCTGACATCGCCGACATGGATGCCGTTCCAGTTGCGCATCGATTTATTTGCCAGAGCGGTCAGCGCAGCATGTTCCTTGCCGCCCTTCTCGAAGTAGCGGGCAAGCGTCGCAGCAACCATGGCTTCGGCAGCACGCGTGGTGCCGTCATCACACTTCAATGCAATCGCAATGCCCTGTTCCGGGATGGCGGCACAGAAGACGCCTTCCGCGCCCGTCTTGCAAAAGATCCGTCCGGGGGCGATCTGCATCAGCTCGGTGCAGGCACGGCCGGTGCCGGCCACATAGAAGGGCTCGGCCATGCAGGCTTCGATGAGCCGGCGGGAAGCTTTCGCACGTTCTGGGCCAAGGCCATGACCCGTCGCCATCTTCGCAAAACCATGGGCAAGCGCCTTCAGCGGCACGGCGTAGGTCGGAATGGAGCAGCCGTCGGTGCCGCAGACGTCATGACCGAGTGCAGCACCCGTCAGGTTCTCCATGGCGTCGCGGATCTGCTGCTGCAGCGGATGATCGTAGCCGACATAACCCTTGCTATCGATGCCCTGATGGCAGCAGACGCAGACGAAGCCAGAATGTTTGCCGGAGCAATTGTTGTGAAGCGCGGTCGGCTTCTCCAGTGTGCGCGCCTGGTGGATCAGCGTCCTCTGGTCGGAAGACCAGTGCGCGCCACATTCCAGAGCCTCCACGTCACGGCCGGCCCGCGAGAGCATGGAGGCGGCAAGCGCCACATGCTCGTCCTCGCCGCTATGCGAGGAACAGGCGAGCGCCAACTCCTTGTCACCGAAGCCATAGGCGTCGGCCGCGCCACTTTCGACCAGCGGCAGCGCCTGCATCGCCTTGCAGGCCGAGCGCGGGAAGACATTTGCCTCGATATTGCCGAGCGAAAAGGCGACACGACCATCGCCATCCACGACCGCTACCGAACCGCTGTGACGGCTTTCGACAAGCGAGCCCCTGGTGACTTCGACGAGGACGGGATTGGGCATGGGCAAGAATCCGGATTGTGGGCAAACAGACTGCAGGCATAGCCCCTCCATCTCTGAAAGCCAATGGAATTTGCGCCTGATGACGGCCAATCACAGCATCTAAACAGCCATCACACGAAGTGACTGCTGGTGCGTCAAACTATCGTTTTCCGTGTAGGCGCGATGGGGCTAAAGGTGGGGTGTCAGGACTCATTCTCATGCCATCCTCGTTTTCCTCCATCATCCGCGACAGCCGCATCCGCATTCCAACCGTCACGCTGGTGGCACTCGCCTTCACCTATGCGTCGACGGTTCCCTACCAGTCGATCATCGGCATCAGCGAACTCGGCATGAGTGACGGCG
Source organism: Rhizobium viscosum (assembly GCF_014873945.1). NCBI lineage: Bacteria > Pseudomonadati > Pseudomonadota > Alphaproteobacteria > Hyphomicrobiales > Rhizobiaceae > Rhizobium > Rhizobium viscosum. The sequence continues at coordinate 898,315 of NZ_JADBEC010000001.1, forward strand.
CCTATTCGGCGCTTGTCTTCTTTGCTGCCGTCGTCAATGTCTCGATCAGCCTGACGCTCGGCATATGGTCGGACAGGCTGACGGAAAGGCGGCCGCTGGTGCTTGCCCTTTCCGTTGCCGGCATCATCGGCTTCGGATCGATCGCGCTCATTCATAGCCCTGCCGTCTTCATCTTCTCGGTGCTCTTCCTCGTGCCGATGAGCAACTCCACCTATTCGCTGCTCTTTGCGAGTGTCAGGGCGCGCACCAATCAGCTGGTCCGCAGTGAAGCGGTCGCCATCACCTCGACGGTGCGGGCGCTCTATTCCGGTTCCTGGGCGGTGGCGCCCGGGCTGGTCGGGCTTGCTCTGGTCACTTCGCCATCGATGACGCCGGCCTATGGTGTGGCGGCAGTGGCGAGCCTTATCTGCTTCTGCCTCTATTTCTTCTTCGCGCCCGGCAACGGCCCGGTGCGCGAGACGATCCCGAACCAGCCGGGATTCTTCGCCTCCCTGAAACGCGTCTTTGCCCCCGATGTCTTCATCCGCGTCTTCGTCATGTCCCTGTTGCTCGGCCTGCAGCGGCTGAACGGAATGGTGTCGCCGCTCATCATCATGCATAAGATCGGCGGCAGCGTCGTCGATGTTGGCTTTCTCTCAGGCCTGACGGCCTTCCTCGAGATGCCCTTCATGATGATGTGGGGCCTGGTGCAGCGGCGCTTCCAAACCGCGCATGTGCTGGCATCAGGCACGGTGCTCTATTGCCTCTATCTGGTGCTGCTTGGCTTTGCCACCGCGCCCTGGCAGCTCTATGCGCTGCTCGGTCTCAACGCCTGCGGGGCGGCTGCCATCCTCAGCCTGCCTATCACCTATCTGCAAGACCTCATCGCCGACCGACCAGGCCTCGGCAGCTCGCTGATCTCTCTCAACACCTTCATCGGCATCGGTGTAGCAGCAGGACTTTTTGCGCTGGGAACAGCCGTGACGGATTATTCCGGTACCGCCTTCGTCGGCGCCGCCGTCGGCACCATAACCATCGTGATCCTGCTCTATCTGGAAAGCGGCAGTCGCGTGCGCCAGCCCGCTTAAATTACCTTGGTGTAATCCGATAAGCACAGCGGCGCGCGCCGAGCAGGATATGCTCGCTGCGCTCGACATTCGCCGAAAGCACACTGCGGAAGGTTTCGATTTCCGAACGGCAGAAGCCGGCGCAGACCGCCGCCGCCGCACAGATCGGACAATGGTTTTCGACAAGCATCAATGATCCATCCTCCTCCTGCCAGCTATCAGCCATATAGCCCTCACGGCTTCGGATGGCGGCCAGCCCCTCGACGCGGGCGGCAAGATCCGCCCTGCCAGCCAGTTCGTCGCGGTAGCGCTGCAGCGTTTCGTTTTCGCGAGCGGCAATGACAGTATCGAGCGCGGCGGGACCGAGCTGCGTGGCAACGGTCGTCAGCAGGTTCGCCGTCAGTTCGGCATGACCGTCCGGGAAATGGCTGTTACCTTCGACCGTCAGGTGCCAGAGCTGCTTCGGACGTCCCCTACCCTTTGCCGCGACCGTCACAGGTTCCACCAGCCCCTCTTCCGCCATTTTGGCAAGTTGCTGACGGGCGGCCTCGCCTGATATGCCGAGTGCATCACCGACCGCAGCGGCGAGCTGCGGCCCCTCGGTCTTCAACAGGATCAGGATGCGGTTGACAGGAGACTGGCGCATATTTTTCCAAGTTATCTCTTGTTTTAATTCGATGCCCATGTAATTTTCCAATTCATAACTTGGAAAATAACCATAGGTCGGGAAAAACGCAAGGATTTCATTATGTCCGAGACCGCATTGGAGCCACCTCGCTCGTCAACCTCCGCCTTCCAGCTCTTTTCTCCATCGCTGCTGCCGGCGACATTGATGCTTGGCGGCGGCATGACGATCTCTGCCGTCGAAAGTTACATTACGGCGACGATAGCGCCGAGCATCGTGCGCGATGTCGGCGGGCTGGAGCTGTTTTCGCTTGTCACGACGCTTTACATCGCCGCCACCATTCTGGGTTCGATCTTCATGGCGATGCGGCCGAGGAATATCGGGCTGCGCAGTGTCTACGTGATCGCGGCAGTGATCTTCGGCGTCGGCAGCCTGCTTTGTGCCGCAGCACCCTCGATGCCTGTCGTGCTGATCGGCCGAACGGTGCAAGGTTTCGGCACCGGCGCGCTCGCCGCCCTCTGTTACGCCTTCATCCGCTTCGTCTATCCCGAGCCGCTCTGGCCCAAAGCGTCGACCCTCTATGCGGCGATCTGGGGTGTTTCGACCGTCATTGGCCCGACACTTGGCGGCTTCTTCGCGCACGGCAGCGCCTGGCGCTACGCCTTTGCCGTGCTCGTCCCGCTCGGCGTGTTGATGGCAGTGCTGGCGCCGCGGCTCTTGCCGCAGGCCGAGGACGACCGTGAACAGGCAAAGATGCCTGTCGCGCAGATCTGCCTGCTGCTTGGGGCAGTGCTGCTGGTCAGCACCGCAGGGACAACCGAGATGATGACGACCAAGATCGGGCTGATCGCCGTTTCGGTCGTTGCCGTCGGCGCCATGCTCGTCATGGAACGCAGGGGAATGAACCGGCTGCTGCCATTAGGCGCGGTGACGCTGAGCCAGCCGATATCACGGGTCTATCTGACGATGCTCGGCCTCAACTTCGTTCTCGTCAGCGATATCTTCATTCCCTATTTCCTGCAGGTTCTGCACGGGGTAACGCCGCTGATTTCAGGCTATCTGGTAGCTCTCGTCGCCCTCGGCTGGACGGTGGCGGCCTTCCTCAGCGGCTCCTTCTCCGGCAGGAAAGCCAACGCCGCGATCGTTGCGGGCTGCTCAACCGAAGCCGCAGCGACAGCCTTGCTCGCCATCTTCCTTGCCCGCGAGAACCCTGAGGCGCATCTTATCATCCTCGGACCGGCAGCAGTCGCCATGTTCATGATGGGTTTTGGTGTAGGCCTCGGCTGGGCGCATCTCGTCGCCAAGGTGTTGAAGCTGGTCGCCGACAGCGAGCAGGACAAGGCTTCAGCCGCCATCCCGACCATGAGCTCGCTCGGCAGCGCCTTCGGGGCAGCCTTTGCCGGCGTCATCGCCAATGGCGCTGGACTGGTCGAGCCGGGCGGCATTGCAGGCGCGCTATCGGCGGCGAGCTGGCTCTATCTCGTCATGGCACTGCCGGGCGTGATCGCTGTCGGCGCGGCGTTATCTCTCAGGCGAGTTTCAGCATGATCTTGCCGATATGGTTGCTGCTTTCCATCAGCCGATGGGCAGCAGCCACGTCCTCGAATGCAAAGGTCTCGTAGATGACGGGTGCGACCGTGCCGGCTTCCAGAAGCGGCCAGACCTCGGAGAGGAGATCGTCGCGGATCGCCCGCTTCTCCTCCGCCGTGCGCGGACGCATGGTGGAGCCGGTCACCGTCAGGCGCTTGACCATGATCGGCGCCAGGTTGACCTTTTCAGCGACCGCGCCCTGCAGGAAGGCGATGATGGAGAGGCAGCCGTCCTTCGCCAGCGAGGCGATGTTCTTCTCGAAATAGGCCGCACCGATCATATCGAGGACGATATCGACGCCCTGGCCGGTCTCTTGCCTGACGACGGCGGCGAAATCCTCTTCCCGGTAGTTGATGGCGCGCTTGGCGCCGAGCCTCTCGCAAGCCTCACACTTTTCCTTCGAGCCGGCGGTCGCATAGACCTCGGCACCGAAAGCCTTGGCGAGCTGGATGGCGGTCGTGCCGATGCCACTGGTGCCGCCATGGATCAGTACTTTCTCGCCTTCGGTCAGGCCGGCCATCTGAAAAAGGTTTGCCCAGACGGTGAAGAAGGTCTCCGGAAGAGCCGCTGCCTTCACCGCATCATAACCCCTGGGGAAAGGCAGAGCCTGGCCGGCGGGCAGAAGGCAATATTCGGCATAGGCGCCGCCATTGGCGAGGCCGCAGACCTTGTCGCCCAGCGAATAGCCGGTCACGCCGGGACCGATCGCGACGATCTCTCCGGCGAGTTCCAAGCCGAGAATGGGGCTTGCATCCTTCGGCGGCGGATAGCTGCCCTGGCGCTGGGAAATATCGGGGCGGTTGACGCCGACCGCTTCGGTACGAACGAGGATCTGGCCTTCTGAGGGCACCGGCACCGGTCCATCCACAATGACCATCGCCTCCGGCCCGCCGAAAGACGGCAGATCGACAAAACGCATTTGCGACGGTAGCGACATGATCCGGCTCTCCCTATTCCGCAGTATTGGAGATAAATCAGGGTCTGGAGCTTGGGAAGGCCGGAAGTGGCAAAGGCGTCAATTCGCCTCGCCTAACGTATGGAATACGAGGCCTTCTTCGCTCTCCTTGGCGCTCGACTTCACCTGGGCGATCTCGGCGCTGACGCGATTGATATCATCGATAACGAGACCTTCCGGCAGTTCGAGAACGCCAATCGAGCAGCGCATCAACGGGAAGAAGGCTTCCGCGCCGGCGCGATCGTGACCGTGGATACGGCCGGCAGCGCGGTCCTCATCCGAATAGAGATCGAGCACGTCATCGTGGAAATCGCTGATAAGACGATCGAGGATTTCCGTCAGTTCCTCCTTCGTCCAGCCGACGACGCCGATGAAGAAATCGTCGCCGCCGACATGGCCAAGGAAGTGACGCTCGGCAAAGAAATAGCGGCGCATCAGTGCGGCAAAGAGCGAGATCGCATGGTCGCCGAGATGAAAGCCGTAGGCATCGTTGAAGGGCTTGAAGTTATCGAAGTCGCAATAGCAGAAGTGGCGCACTTCATCGCCGTCGCGGCCGGAATGGCGCATGAAATCGCGGATGGCGCGGTTGCCCGGCAGGCCGGTCAGCGGATTCTGGTCCTGTGCTGTCTTCAGTTGCTTCTCATTGATGACCTTGATCAGCGAAGCGGCGGAGACGACGCCGGCATAGCGCATGTTGTCGGTGAGGATCAGGCAGTTGCTGCCTTCCATATTGGCGAAGATCACCATCAACTGATCAGCATCGCTGTCGAGGCCGACGATGGGCGCACGCTCGACGAAATGCGAGATAGTGCGCTCGTAGTCCTTGTTCTTCAGAAGGTCGCGGCCGAAGGGCTGATAGATGTATTCTTTTAGGTGATGCTCGTGAATGATGCCGCGCGGCTCGCCATTGGCATTGAGAACAGGGAAATAGGCCTGGCGCGGATTGCGGCGGAAGAGTTCGAAGACGGTATCGATCGCGTCGCTCTCATAGACGGTCGGCAGCATTTCGATCTGCTTGCGGATGAGGATCTCGTCGAGCGACTGGCTGTTGCCCTTGTTCTTGCCGAGTTCCTGCAGGTGCGGGAAGGCCGGCACGAGCTCCGAGATATGCGTCGACGGGCGCGAGATGAACCAACCCTGCACGAGATCGACGCCATAATCGCGACAGACGATGAATTCGGCTTCCGTCTCGATGCCCTCGGCGATCACCCGGGTGCCGAGCACGTGGGCCATGTTGACGATGCTCTTCAGCAGGTGGCGCTTGCGCGGGCTGCGGTCGATATCGGCGACGAAATGGCGATCGATCTTCAGGTAATCGACGGAATAGTCGCAGAGCAGCTTCATCTCGCCATGACCGACGCCGAAATCGTCGATCGCCAGCTTGAAGCCGGCCTTGCGCAGGCGCGAGACGAGATCGGCGAATTCGGGTACGCTGGTATTGTCGAAGCGCTCGGAGAATTCGAAGCAGACGGAGGACGGCGGGATATTCGCCGTTTTCAGCTGTAGCAGCAGGCTCTCGACAAGGCGATTGCCATGCGGGATGAGGCGAACGTCGAGATTGAGGAAAAGCGTGGCCGTCGCGAAGTTCGAGAGCGTCGCGAATTTGGCGAGCGCGCGGTTGGCGACCATCTGCTCAAGCTGCAGGAGCTGGCCGGTTTCATGGGCTTCGTCGAGAATTTCGATCGGCGTTTCGAAGCCGATACGCTCCTGCCCGCGCATGAGGGATTCATAACCGAAGACCGTACCGGTACCGGCTTCGACAATCGGCTGAAACGCATTTTCAACGACAAGTTTGGCGAGGGTAACGATCTGATCGCTGGCATAACGACGCACGACACCCGGTTCGACGCTGGCAGCCAAAGACATGCCAATCTCCACTGTGACCTTTTCTTTTTCGGCCGGACAATGGAGCAGAAGGGTCAACGAACCCTTTCCTCAATATGAAACTTTCATGAACACGCAACCGCTCATGCACGCCAAGCGCTTGTTAGATTTTTGATTTTACAATCAACAGCTTATTCAGGCCAAACGGCGATGCTCGGCTTCATGATCGGCGAACATATCGGCGACGCATTTGCCGCCTCCGGGTGCGCTTTCATCGGCCAGAACCTCGCTGCGATATTCACCCAGTTTGCGGGTGGCGTCCCACAGGCGCAGTGCTTCGCGCACGACTTCGCTGCTCGATGCATATCCACCTTGATCGACAGCATCGCGAATGCCGGCTGCCTGGAGCGGTGAGATGGAAACGGTGACCATCGGCATGGAATTCTCCTCCCATTCTATTTCGGCAGAGACTGCCTCGGGGGTCCATTTTCGGCTTCTCAAGGCGACAAACGCCAATGCCGAAGTGCCTCAGCACATGAGGCGGCTCTTCTGCGGAGCCGACCCTCAATCGTAGAATTTTAGTACCCCGTCATGTTCTTGTCAAAAGAGAAACGGCCGAATCGGATCACCGGCCCGCCTCTCTCCACAGTTTCAAGAGCGGATACCTAGGCCGAAGGCGAGCATTGTCCAGCCCTGAACGACAAGATCGACCGCTAGGAAGAGACCGAGGATCCACAGGCTGTTGACGGGCCAGCCAAGCGCGATCACGAAGCCTGCGAGAGCGGTAATCAGGCCGCTCGCAACGATCCAGCCCCAGCCCTTGAGCGGCCGCATCCGCATGCCGACAAAAAGGCGGAAAACACCGGCAATGAGCAGCGCTATGGCCAGAAACAGGGTCAAGGCAGCCGAGGTGAGGATGGGGTTAATGAAGGCGCAGACGCCCGCGAGCACATAAAGCACACCACTCAACGCCCAGAAGAGCACATGATCCCAACCGCGCACCTGGAAGGCGTGGATGAGATAGATGACACCGCCTGCCAGCATCAGCATGCCGACATAAAAGACCGAAGCGACGGTCGCCATCAGCAGGTTGCTGAGAGCGATGAGGCCGCAGATGAGAAGCAATACGCCGAGACCGACGAACCACACCCATTTCGACCGCAATGGGGATTCAGGCATTCCGTCGTAAATATTGGCCATTGGCGCACCTCCTGATTGCTGGAGATATGCTGCAGCAATTTATCGCGAAAAGAGGTGATCCGGATCAATCCGGCGAAAGATTTTTATTGATTGATCAGTCAATCAAAAATACGCTTCAATCCATTCTCGGGAGAACAGAGCTTGCCGAAGGTCGGAATGGAACCGGTGCGCCGCAAGGCGCTTGTGGATGCAGCGCTGCGGGTGATTGGCGATCACGGCTCGCTGACCGTCACCATGTCCGATATCGCCCGGCGAGCTGGGGTCTCGCCAGCTCTTGCCCACCACTACTTCGGCAGCAAGGAACAGCTGCTGATCGAGACGGTTCGTTTCCTTTTACGCCAGTTGCGCGACAACGCGGTGGCGGCACTGGGGCAAGCGATAACACCGCGGGAGCGGGTCTCGGCCATCATCCGCGTCAGCTTTAACGCCGACCAGTTCGCACCGCAGACGATTGCCGCCTGGCTTGCCTTCTATGCCGAGGCACAGCGATCCGAGGAGACACGGCGTTTCCTCGTCATCTACGCGCGGCGCCTGCGCTCCAACCTGCTTGCAGCCCTCAAGGCGCTTTGCCCTGATGATGCCGCAGAACGCATCGCCGAGGGCGCGGCCGCGATGATCGACGGGCTCTATATCCGGCAAAGTCTGAAATCGGCACCGATCGGCATTACAGCCTCGATCGCGCTGACGGAGGATTACGTGACGATGCAGCTTGCCCGCACCGGCAAATGAACGACACCATGACAACCAGCCAGGGACCAGCGACATGAAAGCCCAGCCGAAAGCATCGCACTTCATCGACGGGGAATATGTCGAGGATGACAGCGGCACCCTCATCGAAAGCATCTATCCGGCAACCGGCGAAGTGATCGCCCGGCTCCATGCCGCAACGCCTGCTATCGTCGAAAAAGCGATCGCGGCTGCCAAACGCGCGCAGCCGGAATGGGCGGCCATGAGCCCGATGGCGCGCGGGCGCATACTGAAGCGCGCGGCCGAGATCATGCGCGAGCGCAACCGCGAGCTTTCGGAGCTGGAGACGCTCGATACCGGCAAGCCGATCCAGGAAACCGTTGTCGCCGACCCGACCTCGGGCGCCGATGCCTTCGAATTCTTCGGCGGCGTAGCGCCCGCGGGGCTGAATGGCTCGCATATCCCGCTCGGCCAGGACTTTGCCTATACGAAACGCGTGCCGCTCGGCGTCTGCGTCGGCATCGGTGCCTGGAACTATCCGCAGCAGATCGCCTGCTGGAAGGGTGCGCCAGCGCTGGTTGCCGGCAATGCCATGATCTTCAAGCCCTCGGAAACCACGCCGCTCGGCGCACTTGCCATTGCCGAGATCCTGCATGAGGCCGGCCTGCCGAAGGGGCTCTACAACGTCATCCAAGGCGACCGGGATACCGGACCGCTGCTCGTCAACCATCCCGATGTCGCCAAGGTTTCGTTGACCGGGTCGGTTCCAACCGGGCGCAAGGTGGCTGCCGCGGCCGCGGGCCAGCTCAAGCATGTGACGATGGAGCTTGGCGGCAAGTCGCCGCTGATCGTCTTCGACGATGCCGATCTCGACAGCGCCGTCGGTGGCGCGATGCTCGGCAATTTCTATTCCACGGGTCAGGTCTGCTCCAACGGCACGCGTGTCTTCGTGCAGAAGAAGATCAAGGGCGAATTCCTGAAGCGGCTGAAGACGCGCACCGAAGCAATCCTCATCGGCGACCCGATGGACGAGGCCACACAGCTTGGTCCAATGGTCTCTTGGGCGCAGCGCGAGAAGGTGCTCGCCTATATCGAGAAGGGCAAGGCCGAGGGTGCCACGCTGGTGACCGGAGGCGGCATTCCGAACCATGTGACGGGCGAAGGCTATTACGTGCAGCCGACCGTCTTTGCCGATGTGACCGATGGCATGACGATTGCCCGCGAAGAAATCTTCGGCCCCGTCATGTGCGTGCTCGATTTCGATGACGAATCCGAAGTCATCAAGCGCGCCAACACGACGGAATTCGGCCTTTCGGGGGGCGTCTTCACCGCCGATTTGACTCGCGCGCACCGCGTCGTCGACCAGCTGGAAGCCGGCACGCTCTGGATCAATACCTACAATCTCTGCCCGGTGGAAATTCCCTTCGGGGGATCGAAGCAATCGGGCTTCGGACGGGAGAATTCGCTGGCCGCACTCGAGCACTATAGCGAGCTGAAGACGGTTTATGTCGGCATGGGGCCGGTCGCCTCGCCGTACTGAGCCCATCCAAAATCGACGCATCCGTTGCACACGACAATCCAAAGGGAACAGCATGCAACAGGCAGATTTCGTCATCGTAGGCTCCGGCTCGGCAGGCTCGGCACTGGCCTACCGGCTTTCGGAAGACGGCAAGAACACGGTCATCGTCATCGAGGCTGGCGGCTCGGATTTCGGGCCGTTCATCCAGATGCCGGCGGCCCTTGCCTGGCCGATGAGCATGAAGCGTTATAACTGGGGCTATCTTTCCGAGCCCGAGCCGAACCTCAACAACCGGCGCATCACCGCGCCGCGCGGCAAGGTGATCGGCGGTTCCTCCTCCATCAATGGCATGGTCTACGTGCGCGGGCACGCGGAAGACTACAACCGATGGGAAGAACTGGGCGCGAATGGCTGGGCCTATGCGGACGTGCTGCCCTATTTCAAGCGCATGGAACATTCGAAAGGCGGGGAAGAAGGCTGGCGCGGCACGGACGGGCCGCTGCATGTGCAGCGCGGCGTGGTGAAGAACCCACTGTTTCACGCCTTCATCGATGCCGGAAAACAGGCCGGCTTCGAGACGACCGAGGATTATAACGGCTCGAAACAGGAAGGCTTCGGGCTGATGGAACAGACCATCCATCGCGGCCGGCGCTGGTCGGCGGCGAGCGCCTATCTGAAGCCGGCGCTGAAGCGGCCGAACGTCGAACTCGTCAAGGGCTTTGCGCGCAGGATCATCATCGAGAACGGCCGCGCGACCGGCGTCGAGATCGAGCGCGGCGGCGCAACCGAGATCGTCAAGGCCAATCGCGAGGTGATCGTCTCGGCCTCCGCCTTCAACTCGCCGAAGCTCTTGATGCTGTCAGGCATCGGCCCCGGCGGGCATCTACAGGACATGGGCATCGAGGTAAACGTCGACCGGCCGGGCGTCGGCGCCAATCTGCAGGACCATATGGAATTCTATTTCCAGCAGATCTCGACGAAGCCGGTGTCGCTCTATTCCTGGCTGCCATGGTTCTGGCAGGGGGTTGCCGGTACGCAATGGCTGCTTTCCAAGGGCGGCCTCGGCGCTTCCAACCAGTTCGAGGCCTGCGCCTTCCTGCGTTCCGCGCCGGGGCTGAAGCAGCCGGATATCCAGTATCATTTCCTGCCGGTCGCCATCAGCTATGACGGCAAGGCGGCGGCCAATACACACGGCTTCCAGGTGCATGTCGGCTACAATCTGTCGAAATCACGGGGCAACGTCACGCTGCGCTCCGCCGATCCAAAGGCCGATCCGGTGCTGCGCTTCAACTATATGAGCCATGCCGAGGACTGGGAGAAGTTCCGCCACTGCGTGCGCCTGACGCGCGAGATCTTCGGCCAGAAGGCTTTCGACCATTATCGCGGTCCGGAAATCCAGCCGGGCGAGAAGGTTCAGACGGACGATGAGATCGACGCCTTCCTGCGCGAACACCTGGAAAGCGCTTACCACCCCTGCGGCACTTGCCGGATGGGGCCGAAGGACGACCCGATGGCGGTGGTCGATCCCGACACGCGGGTGATCGGCGTGGACGGCTTGCGCGTCGCAGACAGCTCGATCTTCCCGCATGTCACCTATGGCAATCTGAATGGTCCGTCGATCATGACGGGCGAGAAGGCCGCAGATCATATTCTCGGCAAACAGCTGATGGCACGATCCAATCAGGAGCCGTGGATCAATCCGCGCGCGGCGGTGAGCGACCGGTAGTCAGTGGTAGTCGTCTTCGCGGTGGTGACGGACGGCGAGCACGATGACGGTCGCTTTGAAAAGGATGACATACCCAGCCGAGCCGAATGGTAAAAAAAACTAGAGCGGGATGCCAGAAAGTTTGCGCGGTTTTCGGCATCCCGCTCTTATCTTTTTGATTGAGAGACGGGTTCAGATTTCAGGTCGATTCGACCTGAAATCATCCGGCTTCAGGCCGCGCGAGATACCTTTCGGCCTTGCTCTCTCTGCGTTCGCATCTGGAACTGGGCCAGCAATTCGGAAAGACGACCGCTTTCTTCCGCGAGACCTGCTCCGGCGGCGTTCATCTCTTCGACCATCGCGGCGTTCTGCTGCGTGACCTGATCCATATGGTTCACGGATGTATTGATTTCGGAAAGACCGGATGCCTGTTCCTTGGCGGCAACTGCGATCGCTTCCATATGCTGGTTTATCGCCACAACCAGTTGCGCGATTTCCTTCAAACCGTCGCCGGTATTGTTGACCAGAGTAACACCCTGATTGACCGCAGCCTCGGAGTTGCCGATCAGCGTCTTGATTTCCTTGGCCGCATGGGCAGAACGCTGGGCAAGCTCACGAACTTCCTGAGCCACAACCGCAAAGCCCTTACCGGCTTCGCCCGCCCGGGCTGCCTCGACACCGGCGTTCAGCGCAAGAAGGTTGGTCTGGAACGCGATCTCATCGATGACACCGATGATGTTGCTGATCTGGCTGGATGCGGTTTCGATCTTCTGCATGGCATCGACAGCGTTCGATACCACTTCCCGGGAGGTTTCCGCACGAGCGCTCGCATGACGGACCATCTCGCGTGCTTCGCTGGCGCGTTCCGATGTCTGCTTGACGTTGGTCGTGACTTGCTCCAGCGCGGCCGCCGTTTCTTCCAGCGACGCAGCCTGCTGTTCGGTGCGCTTGGAAAGCTGGTCCGAGGCGGTCGAAATTTCGCCGCTGCCGCTGCGAACGCTGCGCGCAGTATGGCTCACACTTTCAAGCGTAGTACGCAACTGGCGCACGGAATCGTTGAAGTCGTGGCGAAGCGTCTCGAATTGTTCGCTGAAGACCTCGTCGATTTCGCACAACATATCGCCGGAGGCGAGACGCTTGAGACCGTCGGCAAGTCCCGATGTCGCCTGCGTCAAACGCTCTTCCGCCTCGCGTTCCACCTTTTGCTGGAGGGCGATACGCTCGATCTCGGACGCCTGGCGCGAACGCTCCGCTTCTGCTTCCAGGTTCTTGTTGTGAAGCGCGGCCTGCTTGAACACTTCGACCGCGCGGGCCATCTCGCCGATCTCGTCCGTTCTGTTGGCGCCAGAGACGACAACCGAAAGGTCCCCGCTTGCCAGCTTGCGCATGACCGCCGTCAGCATGCTAATCGGATTGGCGACACGAAAAACTACCATCATGATTCCGGCGATCGACAGAGCAAATGTAAGGAGTGTGGCGACACCATAAATAATGATCGACTGCGTTGCGGCGGAAACATTTTCAGACGTTGCGTTCGTCATCTCCGTCAGCGCCGCTGCTGCGATGTCTGCGAGCGAAGCCTGCGCCGGGCCTGCAGGTTTGCGCCATTCGTCGACGGCGATGTTCATCGGCTGACTGGCCTGGAAAGATTTGATCGCTGCTACCCGCTGATCCGCAAAGGGTCCGGCAAAGTAGGTCGTCTGCGCGGTGTCGTACAATTTCACGAGCGGCGCAGGCGTTGCCGGGCTGCGTACTATCTGCGTGATGACACTCCATGCAAAATTGACCTTCGCATCCAGGAGAGCGATTTCCGCAAGCTTGCCGGCAGGCAAAGCTTCTTTGGCGATAATCGCACCCACAAATGTCGAGTTTGCCGATCCGGCATTAGTGCGGGCCGACCATGCAAGCGAGCGAAGCTGCGTGAACATCATCATTCCGGGCTCGCGCGCATTGATGGCAGCCTCGACGTCGTTGGCGGCCTTTTCGAGGTCGCCCAGCATCTTATCCGCCAGTGGCAGAACCTGTGCGGCCAAGGCGGGGTCACGATTAGCGACCGGCATTTTCAGAGCCGCGTCGATCTGCTGACGGAAGGACATCCATTGACTGTACCCCTGAAGGACAGGGGAAAGCGAGGTCCGCAGCACGGTCGAATCGCTGTCGTCATTCAAGTCTTTGATCGCTGCAAACGCGGGATCGACACTCTTTCGCCCCGCTTCGAGGTTGACCAGGCTGGATTGCGTTTCAGAGGGCTCGAGTTTGATGGCCGACGAAATAGCACCGCGCTCGCCGCGCAATCCGAGCAGTGCATCGAACAGCCTCGCGTCGAGTTGAGTGAGCTCCGAAAGCCGTGTGGAATTCTGATAGACGCGAACTTCCTGCTGCAGCATGCTGCCGACAAGTCCAATGACTGCAAGACTTAATCCCACAAAAGCTAGAACCAAAGTGTGCTTGATCGAAATTTTCACTTTAATTACCCCAAAAGATAGCAATCACGGCCTGATTTATGCTTCGTCGAAGCTCAACAAATGCTTCCTGCAGCAACCGAATTGCCTACCCGAAACCCGTTGCGTTCAAAGATATTATGAGCTTGTGCGAAAACGATAAAAATTGAATTAAACGCTTGCAGGTTACAATATGACTGGCTTGCAGCTCTCGGTTTTTTCGCCAGATGCCATGCGCAGGGACCGACGCAACTTTAGACCGACGATCGTCAGTGTGCGAATGGACACTGAGCCCCACGTCTTGCACTCTTTGGCGAATCAGTCATGCGTGCCTAACTGAGACTAGCGCTACTTTGGCGAATCGAGGGTTAATCAACCAATAGGTGGGAAGGCATGTCCTCTAAGGAGGACGGGCCATGGATTGGGATGGTGCCTGACGGAATGGTTGAGGCCATTTGTCGATCTGCCTGGTCACAAGAAACGGCGGATGCTCGTCGGCGCCGTTTCGGCAGGGGCTGCCCGCCGACGGCGCAGTTGAGCGACATCAGGCGGACGGCCACGTCAGAGAAAACCAATCCACCTGCCGGCGACGACAGCGGCGATCCATATCATCGCCGAAAGAGCCGCGGAGAACCGCATGGCGGGACGGACGATGCCGATCGTGATTGCGGTTCGCCAGCCCTGCCCGGCATGAACCACCAGCACATTGAGGATACCGAAAGCGATTAGTCCGAGCTTGGCGAGGAAGGCGGGATTGGCGGCATACTCACCCGGGCGGACGCTGAAGAGGCAGAAGCCGGTCAGCAAAGCCAGGGCGAGGCCGACGCCGGCCGAGCGGGACAGGAATGGCGCGATGACTTCCAATGGCACCTTCTCGAACAAACCTGCAAGCCTGAGATCAAGCGGCAGGATAGCGCCCACCAGAAGGCCGATTGCCAGGATATGGGCGGCATTGACGAACATGTAAAGTGTCGCGGAGCGCCGAAGCTCGACCGCGAGCGTGGTGGCAGCCAGCCATTCGAGAAGCTCCATGACGACTTCAGTTCGTCTGGATGCGTTCCGGATAGATATCGTAGCGCTTTTCACCAATGGTGATGCGCACCGCCTTCAGCCGCTTCTCTGTACGGTCCTGCGAACGGTTTCCGAGCGCTATGACCTGATCGCCAGGCTTTGCGACACCTTCCACGAAACCGGCGCGTTCCGTCTGGCGCGGATTGCCAAGCTCGACGCGCCAGACACCGTCATCAACGGTTGCAACATCGAGCGTCGGATGCGGCCCGCCCATCGAGATCTGCTGGATGGTGCCGCGAAGCTCGATCTGGTCCGCTTCCGCCCATGACCAGCCGTGATGGGCCGCAGCACCGGTTGCGACTGTAGCCGACAGCAGGACAGCCGCCAGCGCTCTCTTTCCCGAAAGTCCAAACATGATGTTTCTCCCTACCCGAATGCACGGGCAGGTGGAGCATGGACGGCGGAAAGGAAGGCATTTCACCAAATCTTGAAGAAAGGGGTGGTCCTGCGCCGGCAAACAGGTTTAGGAAGAGATCATATTCAACATCTCCCCCGGCATGCCAGTGTTGTACCGCAAGTCCAGACTCCTCCGCCGATCCCGCGTCCTGTGGGGTTCCTTTTCGCTCTGGCGGCCGCGGCTGATCTTCTGGTGCGGGGCGCTCGCGATCGGCATTATCAGCGTCGGCTTCGCCAAACTTGCCGATCTCGCGCAGAAAGCCTTTTCGGCCACGACCGCTTCGGGCGAATGGAGCTTTCTGCTGCCGCTGGTCATCACCCCTCTCGGTTTCATGCTGTCGGCCTATCTTGCGATAACGCTCTTCCCGAACTCGCAGGGCAGCGGCATTCCGCAGGCGATAGCAGCGCGGCACCTGCGCGAGGAGGACGACCGGACGCGCCTTCTGTCGCTACGGCTGGCTTTCGGCAAGATCGTGCTGACCGTGCTTGGGCTCTTCAGTGGCGCATCGATCGGCCGCGAGGGGCCAACGGTGCAGGTCGGAGCCTCCATCATGCTGGCCGTCGCCCGGTTCGGCGGCATGGCGCAGGCACGAGGGCTGATCCTTGCCGGCTCCGCGGCGGGTATTGCCGCTGCCTTCAACACGCCGCTCGCCGGCATCGTCTTTGCGATAGAAGAGATGAGCAGGACCTATGAATCGCGTGCAAACGGGCTGGTACTGACTGCAGTCATTCTCTCGGGTCTGGCCGCGCTCGGGCTTGCCGGCAGCTACAACTATTTTGGCACGACCTCCGTCGCGCCTGCGACGATGCGAGACTGGGAACTGGTCCTCATTTGCGGGATCGGCGGTGGCGTGCTTGGAGCGGCCTTCAGCGGGATGGCGCTTCACATCGGGCAGCATGTCCGCCGCTGGGCGCATTCGCAGCCGTTGCGGCGCATGTTGATGCTGGCGACGGCCTGCGGTCTTGCCGTTGCCGTGATCGGCGTCATTTCCGGCGGTGCGACCTTTGGCACCGGGTACGAACAGGCAAAGGGCGCTGTCGAGGGCCAGGTCTTACCTCCGCTCTTTTTCGTCGAAAAGTTGCTGGCGAGCTTTCTTTCGATGCTCTCCGGCATCCCGGGCGGCATCTTCGCGCCGTCGCTCGCGGTCGGCGCCGGCTTCGGCAGCACCGTCGGATATCTGATGGGAAGCGGTATCGCGCTTGCGGCCATTCTCGGCATGGCAGGCTATTTCTCCGGCGTCGTGCAGGCGCCGATGACGGCCTTCGTCATCATTCTGGAAATGACGGGAGATCATCAGGCCGTCATACCGATCATGGCTGTTTCGATGATCGGTTATGTCACCTCGCGCATTCTGTCTCGCGAGCCGCTCTATCACGGCCTGTCGCGGGTCTTCATTGCCGCGGCGATCCGGGCGCGGCGCGCGAAGGAAGTGGCGGAAGGCTGATCAGGCAAGCAGCCGGGTAACTTCCGCACCGCGCTTGGTGCCGACAGCATCGGCAATCGTCGTCGAGAACAGCACCTTGCGGGTGGCGTCCGCTACCTTGGCGAAGACGTGGCGAATTTGGCACGTCTGCTCTCCGTCACAATCATCGCACTTGCGGTAGGCGGTGATCGACAGGCAGGGCAGCGGCGCGATCGGGCCATCGATGATACGCAGGATTTCCCCGAAGGTGATGCTGTGGGCCGGCTTCAGCAGCAGGTATCCGCCCTGCTTGCCGCGGCGGCTGACGACGATGCCGTGATGTTTGAGGTCGAGCAGGATCTGTTCCAGAAACTTCTTCGGGATCTTTTGCTGCACGGCAATGTCGGAGATCATGACCGGCTCGTCAGCCGCAGCTTCCGCCAGAACCGTCAGCGCCCGCAGCGCATATTTTGCCTTTTGCGTAATCATCTCGGACCGTCGACACACACAGAGCGGTGTCGAATCCCGACATCGCCAAAAAAGCTAACTGCCTCTATCGCACGGCCAGCATGAACGGAATTTGAACGCACTGGAAAAAGCCTTGAGAGACAAGTATTTTGGCCCCGTTTTTCACCCTCGGCCAACAGCTGATAATCTATGTCAAAAGAGGGCAATTTTCATCATTCCTGCCATCAATTCAAATTTCCAATTGACAGGCGCCGTGTAACACTACTATTTCTATAGACATTAAGTTCGAGGCGTCCTTTCTGCGCCGGCGGCTGCTTTTCTGCATTGCGGCAGGATGGGAGAGATATTTGCTCCGCTAAGCAGTCCTTTCGAAATCCCTTTTTCTGTCCGATCCGCCCTTCAGCTGTAATACTCCGGCCAATATCAAGGACAGGATCCCCCATGACTGTTATCAATCCGATCGAAGAAGCCGAGGCTTTGGCTGACAAGCTTTCGGGTCTCGACCTTGCTGGCCGGCTTTCGTTTGTCGCCGGCCTTGGCGGGCGTGTGGTCTTCACCACTTCGCTCGGCATCGAGGACCAGGTCATATCAGCCGAAATCGGCACGCATCGCCTGCCGATCGATGTCGTTACGCTGCAGACGGGCCGGCTTTTCCCCCAAACGCTTGCGCTTATCGACGAGACCGAGAGCCAGTACGACATTCACATCACCCGCTATGAACCGGAGCAGGCCGACATCGACGCTTACGCGGCGAAATACGGCATGAACGGTTTCTACGAGAGCGTCGAAGCCAGGCATGCCTGTTGTGGCGTGCGCAAGCTGAAGCCGCTTGCGCGGGCGCTGGCAGGCGCGACGATCTGGATTACCGGCCTGCGCCGCGGCCAATCGGCCAATCGCGCCGAGACGCCCTTTGCCGAATATGACGCAGAGCGACACCTCTTGAAGGTCAACCCGCTCGCCGATTGGGACATCGACAGGATCAAGGCCTTCGTCGCCGACAACGGTGTGCCGATAAACCCGCTGCATGCCCGCGGCTATCCCTCGATCGGCTGCGAGCCTTGCACCCGCGCCATCAAGCCCGGTGAGCCCGAACGTGCCGGCCGCTGGTGGTGGGAACAGGACGAAAAGCGCGAATGCGGTCTGCATGTCGCCGAAGAGGCGGTGTCGATCGCCGTGCAGCAATAAGAAGTCTGGAGTATTTTATGCCCGATACCCGTCAGGATACGGAACTGACCAATCCGCAGAGCGCCAAGCCGCCGCTCGACCCGCATCTGAAAGCCCTGGAAAACGAAGCGATCCACATCTTCCGCGAAGTTGCTGCCGAATTCGAGCGTCCCGTGATGCTCTATTCGATCGGCAAGGATTCCTCCGTTCTGCTGCATCTTGCCCGCAAGGCCTTCTATCCCGGCCGCGTGCCCTTCCCGCTGCTGCACGTCAACACTGGCTGGAAGTTCGCGGAGATGATCACCTTCCGCAACGAGATTGTGAAGAAATACGATCTCGACCTGATCGAGTACATCAATCCACGCGGGGCGGCTGAAAATATCACGCCCTTCACCTTTGGCTCTGCCCGCTATACCGACATCATGAAGACGGAAGCGCTGCGCAATGCGCTGGATGCCGGCCAGTACGACGCAGCCTTCGGCGGCGCGCGGCGCGATGAGGAAGCTTCCCGCGCCAAGGAACGCATCTATTCCTTCCGCACGCCCGATCATCGCTGGGATCCGCGTAACCAGCGCCCGGAACTCTGGAATGTCTATAACGGCCAGATCCGCAAGGGAGAGAGCGTGCGCGTTTTCCCGCTATCGAACTGGACCGAGGTCGACATCTGGCGCTACATCCAGGCCGAGGAAATTCCGATCGTGCCGCTCTATTTCGCGGCCAAGCGCCCTTATGTCGAGCGCGACGGCATGATGATAGCGGCCTCCGATCCGCGCCTGGAGCTGCTGCCCGGCGAAACCAAGCAGGAAGACTTCATCCGCTTCCGCACGCTCGGCTGCTTCCCGCTGACGGGCGCGATCCGCTCGACCGCTACTACCCTTGAAGACATTATCGCGGAGCTGGAGATCGCCACGGTTTCCGAGCGCCAGGGCCGCGCCATCGACCGCGACCAGTCCGGCTCCATGGAAAAGAAGAAGCGTGAAGGATATTTCTGAGATGAGTGCAGCAATTCCCGCAAACGTCGTCGCCGTGCCCGCCGCCGAGCCTCTGAAGGCCGTGCGCGACTCGCGCCCGTTGCGCCTCATCACCTGCGGC